>JBDHZV010000234.1:0-2505 GCA_039812125.1 Candidatus Nanopelagicales bacterium | reverse complement strand
GTCCTGGCCGAGGGTGGACACGATCTCCCCGAGCGACTGGCTGCCCGGGTCGACGCGCGGCCCGGCGGTGTCTCCTCGCCCCGCCGGGGTCAGCAGGGCGTACACGCCCTCGGTGGCCGTGGCCACGCGGGACCAGTCGTAGCGGGCCACGACCGCCTGCCGGGCGCGCTGGCCCAGGTCGCGGCGCAGCGCCGGATCGGCCACCAGCCGGCGGACCGCGGCGGCGGCCGACCGTGGGGAGCGCGGCGGCACCAGCAGCCCGGTCACGCCATCCTCGACCGTGTCGAGCAGCCCACCGACCGCCGCGCCGACGACGGGTCGGCCGCAGGCCATCGCCTCGAGGGGAACGATCCCGAACGGCTCGTACCAGGGCAGGCAGACGACGGCGTCAGCGGCGCGGATCAGGTCCGGCACGTCGGGCCGGGCCACGGCCCCCACGAACCGGACCCGGTCGCTGGCCCCGACCCGGTCGGCGACCGCCCGCAGCCGGTGCACCTCGGGGTCGGCGTCCAGCTCGTCGACCGCGGGCCCGCCGGCCACCACCAGCTCGCAGTCGGGCAGCCAGCGCAGCATCGCGATGGCGTCGTCCACGCCCTTGCGCGGCACCAACCGGCCCAGGCACAGCAGCTGCACCGGACCCGGGCCGCCGCGGGTGGTGCGCCCCATCGGGGAGAACCGGCGGGTGTCCACGCCGCAGGGCACGACCGCCACCTGGGAGGCCGGGACGCCCATCACTGCGAGCTCGCGCACCTCCTCCCGGGCGGTCGCGATCACCCGCGCTGCCGTCAGCGCCAGGGCCCGCTCCGCGTCGAGGCGGGCCGGCGGGCTGGTGTCGGCCGCTCCCTGGTGACGGCGCTTCACGGTGCCCAGGGCGTGGAAGGTCAGCGCGAGGGGCACCTGGAGCGCGGCGGCCGCCGGGGCGGCGGCCAGGCCGCTCATCCAGAAGTGGGCGTGGGCCACGTCGGGCGACGTGCGCCGCCAGTGCCGCTCCAGCTCCGCCGTGAACTGTGGGAGGTGGGGCAGCAGCGCGTCCTTCGGGATCGGGACGGCTGGGCCGGCGTCCACGTGGTGGACGGTGACCCCCGGGGCCAGGGTCACCGTCGCCGGCAGCGCCGGGTCGTCGCGCCGGGTGTGCACGACGACCTCGTGCCCCCGCGCCGCGAGGGCGCGCGCCAGGGCGTCGACGTGCACGTTCTGGCCACCGCCGTCAGCTCCGCCGAGCACGGCCAGCGGACTGGCGTGCTCGGAGACCATGGCGATCCTCATGCGGTCACCTCCTTGAGCAGTCGTTCCCAGTCGGCGTGGAACCGTGCCAGCGAGTAGCGCTCGCGGGCCGCGGTGCGGACCTGGGCGCCAGCGGCCGCCGCGGCGTCCCGGTCGTGGACGAACACCCGGACCAGTGCCGCCAGCCGGTCCGGGTCGTTGGACATCACGACCCCGCTGCCGGCCAGCGCCTCCGGCACCTCCGTGGTCGCCAGGCTCACCACCGGCATCCCCAGGTGCATCGCCTCGAGCAGCGACAGCCCCAGGCTGGTCCACCGGCACAGGTGGACGTAGACGCGTCGTCGCGCCAGCTCGTCGAGCATGGCGTCGTGGGCGACGTCGCCGTGGCCGACCACCTCGAACGGCGGCAGCGACCCCCGCCCGGCCGGAGCGGGCCTGGTCAGGTCCTCGGTCCCGATGCCGAAGGCGTCCACCGGGGCGGCTGAAGCGATGACGGGGACCAGGTCGGCCCCCGTCACCCGGGCGCGCCGGATCGGCTCGTTGACGACGACGCCGGCCCGGGGCAGCTCCCCGGTCCAGCGCTCCCCCGGGTCCGGGATGCCGTGCTCGATCACGACCGTCGGGGCATGTCCGGCATCCCACATCAGCCGGTTGAACGAGGTCACGTGGACCAGCGGGATGTCCGACCGGTCGGCGACCGGGTGGCGGGCCAGCGCGATCGGCCCGGGCGGCGTGTTGTGCTCGACGTAGACGGCCGGGACGTCCCGGCCCGGCTCCAGTCCGGTCCACTCCCGCAGCAGCCGGGCGTCGTCGGGGCGCTGCAGGACGACGACGTCGACGTCCTCGTCGCGCACGCGATCGGAGGCAACCTCCCGGACGGCCTCGGGCCACGCGTACGTGTCGGGCCGCCCGCGGCCCCGCGGCCCCCGGTCGGGCACCACCGGGACGACCACGTCGAAGGGACCCTGCACGAATGCGGTGGTCCAGGCTCCGTGCACGTGCCAAACGAGGACCCTCATGCCGACACCCCCGCCAGCCGCAGGGCCGCCTCGGCCGCCGCTGCACCGCTCACGCTGGCCAGGCAGGGGTGCCCGGGGACCGGGCAGGCCCGGGCCCGCGTGCCGGCGCAGGCCGCCTGCTGGTCCCCCAGGATCGTGTGGGGGACGCCGTGCGGCCCCCAGCGCTGTGCCGGCACGGTCGGGGCGAACAGCGACACCACGGGCGTGCCCACGGCCGCGGCGAGGTGCGCGGGGCCGGTGTTGCCCACGACGACGGCGCGGG
>JBDHZV010000233.1:0-2510 GCA_039812125.1 Candidatus Nanopelagicales bacterium | reverse complement strand
CGCGGCGGTGTGGGGCACCTTGGCGTGTAGGCGGGGATGGTCTCGCGGAGACGTGGCTGCGGCCGTTGGGGGTCCGGATGCGAAGAGGGTCCTAGGTTGGGGGTTGCCCGGCTGGGGCAGTCCGCACGAGTCGGTACTGGTCGGTGCCGGGGGTGGCTCTGCTCACCAGTTGACCAGCCCCGCTTGGACGCTGCGGCCGCCTCAGGGGTGCGATTGACGGAAGATTCGCAAGACGAGACGTGGGGACGCCCGGGGGCACTACGCGTGGCGGCCGTCCAGTAGGGCGCCATGCACGAGGGCGAGCAGGTCCGCGTCGGGCACCCCGCTGCGGCGGGCGGTCGCGACCAGGTCGGCCACCGCTGCCTGCAGGATGCTGGTGCCCAGTTGCTGCCCGGGGGCGACCACGGTGCCGGTGCGTCGGCGGGAGACCACCAGGCCAGCCGCCTCCAGCTCGCGGTAGGCCCGGACCACCGTGCCGACCGCCACGCCGAGGTCGGCGGCGAGGTCGCGGACGGTCGGCAGTCGGGTGCTGGCGGGCAGGGCGCCGGCGGCGATCAGGGAGGCGACCTGGCCGCGGATCTGCTCGTAGGGGGGGACCCCGGAGGTGACGTCGACGGTAACGCTGGCGGTCACGGCGCCACCCGACGCATGGCGATCCCCACCGAGGTGCCGAGCACGCCGACAGCCAGGAGAAGAAGGGCCCAGCCCCACCACCAGCCCGCGTTGACCGCGGTGGCGCCGGCGAAGAACGCCACGCCCGTCAGCGTGACACCGATGGCGAGCTGGGCGCCGCGGACGACCCGGGTCGCTGACACGGTGCGCAGCAGGTCGTCCTCGGCGGTGCTGGTGCCCCGGACCGCGGGGCGACGGGCGACGAGGTAGAGCACCCCGAGGGTGGCGGTGAGCACGGTGCCGGCTCCGAGCAGGATGGGCAGCCCGTAGGGCCATCCCGGGAACGGGCCCGAAGCGCCGAAATCGCAGGGCACCGGCACCCCGTCGACCATGCAGCCGTCCAGGCTCGCGTTGCCGATCGACCGGCCGTCCGGCTCGGCGATCACCCCGAAGACGACCACGGCCACGCCGAGCAGGGCCGCCCACGCCCACAAGGCCCGCGCCGCCCACGGCTGCGCCCGAGAGAACAGCGGCCGGCGGGCCAGGTGCGCGGCCCGTTGGGTGCCCGACGGCCGGCGCCACGTCGCCTCCCCGACCCCGGTGACCGCGAGGAACACCAGCCCGGCCAGGCTCGGGCCGAGCGCGGCCAGCAGCCCCGGCACCTCGGTCGCCCCCACGAACCGGGTCGGCAGGGCCAGCCAGGCCCACATCCCGACGCCGAGGCCCTGCAGGGCGGCTGTCACGGTGGTCGCGTTCATCCGGTCCATCGCCTGGCGCATCTCAACACCAGAGGCCACCACCCGGCGGGTGGCCAGCATCACGGTGACCACGAACGCGGACACGCCGATCAACAGGACCATCAGGGCTGCAGCGGACAGGCTCACCGAACACCTCCAGATTGAATCAATGATGCAGCACAATCATCAACCGGGACGCGCAATGTGTCAACTTGATGATGCAAACGCCGGCAGGGCGGGGCGACCACCCGGGCCGGCACGGGTCCGCCGGGGGGCCGCGGCCGGCTGCTCAGTCGTCGACGAGTGGGCGGTACCCGGCTGGCCACTGCTGGGCGGTGATCGGGAAGCCGTCGCGGAACGCCACGTTGCTCGTGAACCGGACCGCGGTGAAGTCGTTGCCCTCGATCAGGTTGGCCCCGTCGACGCCGTGGCCGTACCACGCGCATCCGTTCATCGGCCCGAGGAATCGGTTGTCGACCAGCCATCCGTCGTGGGCGAAGTGGCCCTCCCAGCGGCAGTTGACGAATGTGCAGCCCTCGAACAAGGCCCGGCCCAGGCTGAATCCGCTGAGCATCTTGAACCGCACGCGCTCGAAGGTGCAGCCGCGGTAGCGGCTGGGCGTGTTCGCGAAGCTGCCCTGCGCGGCGATCCCATACGCGTTGAGCACCGGCCTGGTCCGCTGCCTGAAGTGGCAGTCCTCGAACTTCGAGGACTCGACGGTCAGGTGAAGGTCATCCAACACCAGCCGCGCCCCGGTGATCCGGGCATCGAACGCGTACAGCCTGCGCAGGCCGATGCCCTCCTCGACGGGCGGCAGCGCGATCCCAGTGTGTGACCCGGTCAGCAGGTTCTCGACGTCCTGCCCGCGCGGTCCCGTGGCTGGCTGCAGGCCGCGCATCCATCGGGCCGGGTCGGTCATGGGTCGATACTGCCCCGGACCGGGCGAGTCTCGCCCCATACCGGGTCGACAGTGCCCCAGCCCCCTCAAGTGGCAGCGCACCTCTGGTCGCTGCCAGACCCGCCCCGAGAGCGCCCAGCTCGCGGTGAAGTGAGTCACCCCCGGATGACCCCGCGATGTGATCGATCCAGCCGGTGCCTCAGCTTCTGGGGTGCGCAGTTCCGGTAGCTCTCGATGACCAGCTCGGCCACCTCGTCCCAGTC
>JBDHZV010000232.1:0-2544 GCA_039812125.1 Candidatus Nanopelagicales bacterium | reverse complement strand
CAGGAGACCGTGCGGGCGCTCTCCGCACAGTTCGATGGTCCGACCGGTTTCGCACTCGGGCTGCTGCACGCCTACGAGGTGGAGTGCGAGCTCATCGCCCGCGTTCGCATGCAGGAGCAGTGGCCCCTGGTCCGTGGCCTGCGCAAGCGGACCCGCCTGGGGTAGTCCATGTCCACGCCGATGCGCGACACGATCCGGGCCGCGGGCGTCGTGCTGACCCGGGGGGTCGGCAGGGACCTCGAGGTCGCGGTCATCCATCGGCGCCGGCAGCGCGACTGGTCGCTGCCCAAGGGCAAGGTGGAGGGCACCGAGCACATCGTCGAGTGCGCGGTGCGCGAGTGCGTCGAGGAGACCGGGTTCCAGGTGGTCCTCGACGTCCCCCTGCCCACGCAGCACTACCGCGTCGACGGCATCCCCAAGACGGTGGACTACTGGCGTGCCCACGTGGTCGGCGGTGAGTTCACGGCGAACCGTGAGGTGGACCGGCTGCGTTGGCTGCGGCCCCTGGAGGCGCAGAAGGTCATGACGTACCCCCGGGACGGCGAGCTCGTCGGGCTGGCCGCACGGATGCCACCGACGATCCCGTTCGTCCTGCTGCGCCACACGAGCGCGGAGAAGCGGGCGGACTACGCCCGGCGGACCGGTGCCGAGCGCAACGACCCAGCGCGCGGCCTGCTGGAGCGGGGGGTCTGGGAGGCGCAGCGGCTGGTCCCGCTGCTGCAGGCGTTCGGCGTGCGCCACCTGCACTCCTCCGATGCGGAGCGCTGCCTGGCCAGCCTGCGACCCGCCGCGACTGCCATGGGGCGCGGGATCCGCATGGAGGGCACGATCAGCGAGGACGCCTTCGTCGCCGACCCCGACCCGGGCCGGACGCGCACGGTGGAGCTGTTCAACCAGCCGTGGCCGACGGTGCTGTGCTCCCACCGGCCGGTGATCCCCGGACAGCTCGAGGCGATCCGGGCTGCCTCCGGCGGGCCCCGGTTCCTGCACCGGGTCGCCCCAGGCAGCTTCTTCGTGTTCCACCGGACCTGGGTCAACCGACCGACGGACCCCACCGTCCGGGTCGTGGCCGCCGAGCAGCACGACCTGCCCCCCGAGCACCTCTGAGGGCTGGTCCCGACACGCCGAGGGGCCCCGGCGCGATGCGCGGGGGCCCCTCGGGAGTCGCTCAGGCCAGCGGAGCGATGGTCCCGCGGCTGAAGAATCGCCAGGCGTAGGCCTGGGCGATGGCGGTCATCGGGATGGTCACCAGCAGGCCCACGCCGCAGAGCAGGGCCCCGACGAAGTTCGCAGCCATGATGAGCAGCCCCAGCAGGATCAGCGGCAGGGCATTGGCTGACGTGATCGCGAACGAGGCCCGCAGCGCCCCGATGGGGTCCGAGTTCGGCGCCGAGGTGGTCGCGTCCACTCGCCGATCGACGATCGCATAGCCGTAGAACTGGAACAGGAACGCCACGATCAGGCCCGGGAGGATGCACAGCACCAGCCCCAGCGTGACCAGCACCGCCACCAGCAGCGACGCGACGATGTACACCCCGATCCCGTCGGTGTCCAGCACGTCCTCGACCGTCGGTCGACGGCCGTCGATGATGATCAGCGCGGCCCGGATCAGCCCCAGGGCGATCAGCAGGGAGATGAAGGTGCCCAGCAGGCTGGCCCCCGTGTCGAGCAGCCAGTTGTCGAACAGCGTCCTGAGGATCTGCACGACCACCTGTGCGGCAATCACCAGCAGGGCGATGATCGCCAGGGGGCCGATGTTGCGCGAGAAGCCCTGCCAGCCGTACGAGAACGCCTCGGAGACCGAGAACGCCGGTGCCCCGACGGGCTGGCCGTAGCCGGGCGCCGGGGTGTAGCCGGCCGGCGGCGGGGGGTACGCCCCTGCGGGCGGGTACGCCCCGGGCGGCGGAGGCGGGGGCGGGGTGGCACCCGACGGGGGCGGCGGAGGCGGAGGCGGAGGCGGGGTGGCACCCGACGGGGGCGGCGGGGGCGGCGTCCCGGGGGTCTCGTCGCCCGGTGCCGGGGTCTGGTCGCTCATGACGGCTTCCTCACTGCCGGTCCCACGACCGGCACGCAGCAAGCGTAGGGGACAAACGGCGCGCATCCGGCAGGCGCACCACCAGATGCGGGCGGCACGCCTACGGAGCACCGCAAACATGGACGCGCCGGTGGACCGCCTCTCGGGCTGCCGGCCGCGTCCGCGCGTGGGCGGCGCACCGCGGGGGAACCTCGGCGCTGCCGGGATGCCGGGAATCCCGCACGGGTCCCGCACCGCGGACCCGAACTGCACATCAGACGTTCACCCGCGGTTCACCCGGACTCCCCCTGACGTTGCCGGGCCCGCCCTACCGTCCGGAGTGTCGCCTCGTGACCTGACCGACCAGAAGGAGCCTCAAGGTGAAGAGTCGTTCCGTTGCCGTTCCCGCTGTGGCCGCGGTGCTGGCCCTGGCCCTGGCCGGGTGCAGTGATGCCGGGACCACGGACAGCGCGTCGGGTGGTGCGGCGTCCGGGTCCGGGGTGTCCGGGTCGATCAAGGCGTCGGGGTCC
>JBDHZV010000231.1:0-2548 GCA_039812125.1 Candidatus Nanopelagicales bacterium | reverse complement strand
AGGCCAGCCCGTCCGAGGCCAGCCCGTCCGAGGCCAGCCCGTCCGAGCCGGTGGGCTCGGACGCCGGCGCCCCGGTGTCCAGGGAGTGGGCAGCCGTCGTCCGGGCGCTCGACGAACGCCGGGCAGCCACCTTCGCCCGGGCCGACCCAACCGCGGTCGCGGGTTACGCGCTGCCGGGTTCGCCAGCGTTCGAGGCAGACGTGGCCCTGTTGGAGGAGCTCGCCGCCGGGCACCAACGGGCGATCGGAGTCAGCACCCGACTGGTGTCCGTGGACCCGGACGAGTCCCTGGCCGCACCGGGGTCCACGGCGTCGGCGACGAGGGATGGCGCTCCCGCTGCCCGTGTGCGGCTTGCCGTGGTGGACGAGCGGTCGGCCTACGAGCTCGTCGCCGACTCCGGACAGTCTCGGACGGTCCAGGCGTCGGGTCCCCGGCAGTGGCTCATCACGCTGGAGCAAGGCCCGGGCGACGATGTGGACGGAATCCAGTGGCGCATCGTGCGCGTGGACCCGGGCCGGTGAGGTCAGCGTGTTGCCAGGGCGTAGCGAAGCGCGTCGCCGATGGTGGGGTCGGCGAAGGTGAACCCGGCCTCCACGAGGCGGGTCGGGACGACTCGGGCGCTGGACAGGACCTCAGAGGACATCTCGCCGAGCACCGCTCGGATTGCCTTCTCCGGCACAGCCATGAGGGTAGGTCGGTGCAGCAGCCGGCCCATCTCCTCGGTGATCTCGGCATTGGTGGCCGGGTGGGGCGCTGTGAGGTTCACCGGGCCCTCCAGCTCTCCGGTGACCAGCAGCGTCAGGGCAGCCACTTCGTCGCGCAGGGAGATGAACGACCACCACTGCTGGCCGCTGCCGAGCCGCCCACCGAGGCCGGCCTGGAACAGCGGCCACAGGCGCCCCCACGCCCCGCCGCGTCCCGACACGACAATCCCGCTGCGGGGGTGCGCCACGCGGATGCCGGCGTCGCGCGCGGGTCCAGCGGCGGATTCCCAGGCCACGACGACGCCGGCGAGGAAGCCCTCACCTCGCGGTGCGTGCTCGTCCACGGGGTCGTCCCCGGTCTGGCCGTAGTAGCCGATGGCCGAGCCGGACACCAGCACGGCAGGGGGCGAGGACATGCCTGCCAGGGCGGAGGCCAGGGTTCGGGTTCCGACCAGCCGGGAGTCGCGGATCTGCTGCTTGTACTCATCGGTCCACCGATGGTCACCGACCCCGGCCCCGGCGAGGTGGACGACACCGTCCACCCCCGCCAGGGCCGAGACATCGACGTATCCGTTCTGCGGGTCCCAGCTCACCTCATCAGGGGCGTTCGCGACCCGCCGGACCAGGCGCAGGACCTCGTGGTCCTGCGCCCGCAGGTAGGCAACCAGCGCGGTTCCGATGAGTCCCGAGGCCCCGCTGACCGCGACGCGCATCAGGACAGCTCGGCCTCGAAGTCACCGGCCTCGAGACGCTGCTTCAGCGCGGTGAGGAAGCGGGCGGCATCTGCGCCGTCGACCAACCGATGGTCGTAGGTCAGCGCGAGATATACCATCGACCGGATCGCGATGGAGTCAGCTCCTGTCTCGTCACGAATCACCACCGGCCGACGCACGATGGCGCCGGTGCCCAGGATCGCGACCTGCGGCTGGTTGATGATCGGCGTGTCGAACAGGGCACCGCGGCTGCCGGTGTTGGTCAGCGTGAAGGTGCCACCCGACAGCTCGTCGGGGCCGACCTTGTTAGTGCGGGTTCGCTCGGCCACGTCGGCGATCTTGCGGGCCAGCCCCGCGATGTTGAGGTTGTCGGCGTCACGCACCACGGGCACGAGCAGGCCGCGCTCGGTGTCCACGGCAATCCCCAGGTGGATGGCGTCGTGGAACGTGACCGTTCCCGCGGTCTGGTCCATGGAGGCGTTGACGACCGGGTACTGCTTGAGTGCCTCGATCGCGGCCTTGGCGAAGAACGGCATGAACGACAGCTTCACGCCCTCCCGGGCTTCGAAGCCGCCCTTGTTCCTCGCCCGCAGCATCGCGATGCGCGTGACGTCGGCCTCGACGACCGAGGTCAGCTGCGCGGAGACCTGCAGGGACTCCACCATGCGCTCGGCGATGACCTTGCGCAGCCGGCTGATCTTCTCCGTGCGAGCACCGGCCGCGGCGGGGGCCGGTGCTGCCGTGGCCGCGGGAGCCGAGGCATCAGCAGGAGCAGCAGCAGGGGCGTCGGGGGCAGTCGCGGGTGGGGCTGCCGCGGCAGCGGGGGCCGGTGACGGAGCCGCGGTCGCGGTCGCGGTCGCACGATGCGTGGCGTCGAAGACGTCCTGCTTGGTGATGCGGCCACCGACTCCGGTACCGGTCACCGACGTCAGGTCCACCCCCGCCTGGGCTGCGAGCTTGCGTACCAGCGGAGTCACGTAGAGGTCGGACGGGGCGCTGGCACGGTGCCCGCCCGGTGCCGCCGACTCGCTCGCTGGTGCCGGAGCGGGAGCCGGGGCCGGAGCCGGGGCCGGAGCGGGGGCCGGAGCGGGAGCCGGGGCCGGAGCGGGGGCCGGAGCGGGAGCCGGGGCC
>JBDHZV010000230.1:0-2554 GCA_039812125.1 Candidatus Nanopelagicales bacterium | reverse complement strand
GCCCGGGGGAGTCGCCGGTGGTGCGCCCTCAGCTGGCCGGGCAGATCGGGGTGTCGGCGGTCGTGGTGTCGAACGACGAGGTCGGCGTGGGTGTCGGCGAGGCCGAGCCGCTGCCGGAGGCGCTCGCACTGGGCGACGGGCTGGGCTCGCCGCTGGCGCTGCCCGAGCTGGTCGACGGGGACGGCTTGGGGCTGGGCTTGTCGACGGTCAGCGGCAGGTCCAGCCGCAGGCGGTCCCACATCTCGTCGGCCTCGGGCTGCTTCCACTGCACCCGGTTGGGGTTGGGCGGGTAGGCCTCCCAGGGCACCGTGGTGAACTCGATCTGGTCCAGCCCGGTCGCGCGCACCCGGACCGCGACCGAGGCCAGCGCGCGGATGCTGCCGAGCTCGGAGTCCGTGGTGATCGCCTGGGTGGCCGCGTCGAGGAACTGGTAGAGGTCGATGGGGTTGAACAGCACCCCGGCCGAGGTCACCTTCTGGATCAGCGAGGACAGGAACGCCTGCTGGCGCTTGATCCGGTCGGTGTCCGATCCGTTGCCGACCCCGTGGCGCACCCGGACGTAGTTCAGGGCCTCCTTGCCGGTCAGCGTCTGGCAGCCGGCGTCGAAGTAGATCTTCGACTCCGGGTCGGAGATCCGGTCCGGGATGTACACCGTCACCCCGCCGACGGCCTCGACCATGTCCTGGAACCCGGCGAAGTCGATGACGACGAAGTGGTCGATGCGCAGTCCGGTGAGCGACTCCACCGTGCGCTGCACGCAGGTCGGCCCGCCGATGGGATAGGCGGCGTTGAACATCCGCACCGCCCCCGGGACGATCGTGCCGTCGGGCTGGACGCAGTCGGGCATCTGCACCATCGAGTCGCGGGGGATGCTCACGGCAGCGGCCCACGAGTTGTCCGCGGACACGTGCACGACCATGGTGGTGTCGGCCAGCCCGGGGGAGTCCCCGCCCACGAACGAGTTGTCGCCCTCCCGGGAGTCCGAGCCGATCGCGAGGATGTTGAGGGCCTCGTTCTCCTTGGCCGGGCGCACGTCGCCCAGCGCGTTGTTGGCGCTGGTGTCGACCGTGGAGATGTTGCCCTCGAGCCGCCCGTAGGTCCACCAGACCAGCATCCCGATCGTGAGCAGCGCGACCCCGGCGATCCCCGCGGCGATCAGCGCAGGACGTCGCCGCCCTCGCCCGGTGCTGCCGGTCATGTGCCCTCCGTCGACGTCGCCCCGTGGGCAGGGTAGACGGTGCGGACGGCCGGACGCCGCTCAGCCGAGCGTGCTCACCAGCCCGTCGATCCGGGCGCGGTCGAAGCCGGCGTCGCCGCCGACCGCGCTGCTGCACACCCGGGCGACCACCTGCCCGCGCACCACGGCCTGCTCGGCGTCCATCCCGGTGAGCAGGAACCCGTCGAGGAAGCCGGTCGCCAGGCTGTCCCCGGCCCCGGTGGTGTCGACGAGGGGCAGGTCCAGCGCGGGCGGTGGGACCAGCCGGGGCCGGGGGCTGCCGTCGGCGGCCCGCTCGACGAGCAGGGCGCCCCGGGGCCCCATCCCGAACACCACGGTGCGGGCCGGGCCGCGTCGGAACCATCCGGCCGCGGCCGCCACCGGGTCGGGCACGTGGGCGGCCGAGGCGAACAGGTGGTCGGCGGCGGCCACGAAGTCCCGGCGGTAGGGGTCGTCCGGGTCCCGCACGTCCTGCAGGTCCACCGCGACCGGGATGCCCCGTTCCCGGGCTGCGACGACCACGTGCCGGGCCCAGTTGGCCAGGGTCGACAGGACCAGGTCCGCCCCGGCCAGGGCCTCCTGCACCAGGTGCCCGGGCGGGGTCAGGGTCATGTGCGACCCGCCGTGGTAGAAGAACGTGCGCCCACCGTCGGGCCGGACCAGGTTCACCGAGCGGGCCGTGCCGTCCGGGTCGCGGAACAGCAGCGACAGGTCGACGCCGTCCGCGGCCAGCACCTCGCGCACATAGGTCCCGGCCACATCGCGGCCCACGCTGCCCAGCACCCGGGTCCGGTGGCCCAGCCGGGCCGAGGTCCGGGCGCAGAACGCCGCGGCGTGGCCCACGGAGTCCACGTTGCGCACGAAGTGCCCGTCCGCACGCAGGTCCGGGGCGTCCTCGTGGAGCAGCACCAGCGTGTCCAGGCCGGGGTTGCCGACCACCGTGACGTGGCGTCGCGTCGAGGTGACCATCGCCGGTCAGTCCAGGACGTGGCTGACCAGGCCGTCGAGGAGCTTGGGCTCGAACCAGGTCGACTTGGGCGGCATGATCCCCCCGGCATCGGCCACGTCGAGCAGCTCGGCGACCGTGGTCGCGTGCAGGGTGAAGGCGACCGACCAGGCACCGGAGTCGACCGCGGCGCTGAGCTCCTCCGGGGGCCGGACGCCGCCGACGAAGCCGATCCGCGGGTCGGTGCGGGGGTCCCCGATCCCCAGGACCGGGCCGAGCACCCGCTGCTGGAGCACCGAGACGTCGAGCCGGTCGACCGCGTCGTCGGTGTCGGTCAGGTGGTCCGGGGCCTCGAGCCGGTACCAGCGACCGGCGGCGTACATGCCGAACCG
>JBDHZV010000229.1:0-2593 GCA_039812125.1 Candidatus Nanopelagicales bacterium | reverse complement strand
CGGTGTCGGGACGAAGGCCTCGGCGTCCGGGGGCGTCGTGGCTTCCTTGTCGAGCAGGATCGCCGCAATCGCGGAGGACAGCGCCGAGCCGGCGACAGCGCCGGCGGGGACGGCCAGGTCGGTGGTCGCCTGCGCGGCGGCGGCATCACGCGCGGCGACCGCGGTCGGCGTGGCGTCGGTGGCGGCATCACCGATGGTGATGCGGCCGGTGATTGTGGCGCCCGCGGCGGCGATGGTGTCTTCGGTCGTGCTCAGCAGGCCCGCCGGCGCACCGGGAAGGGCCACGACGACGACCTGGCGACCCTCCAACTTGCCGGCCACGAGGTCCGGGAGCCGGGCCGCTTCGAAGGATTGGTGGAGGTCCACCGAGTTGGTCACGGCGTCCAGTTGGGTTCGCAGGTCTGCCTTGTCGGCGCGCAGCGTCTTGACCTCATTGTTGACCGACTCGAGGATGCCCGAGTTGAGCGGGCCGGCGCCGAGCACGATCCCGACGGCCAGCGCGATCAGCACCGACGCCAACGAGACGAGGTGATAGCGGAAGTCGATCACGTAAAGATCCCAACGATCGTTGCCCACAGGTCATCCCAGCGGGCTCCCAACAGGTTCATGATGACGGCTCCGCCCGGTGTCGCCGACAGGGCCAGGCCGAGCACGATGAGCGGCACGATGAGCATGAGCGCGACGGTGCCGAGCGAGATCCGGTTGCGATAGAGGCGCGAGACCCCCTTGGCGTCGACCAGCTTGCTACCGACGCGAAGGCGGGTCAGGAAGGTGCTCGACATCCCCTTGCGGCCCTTGTCGAGGAACTCGACCAGCGTGGCATGGGTCCCCACGGCCACGATCAGGGTGGCGCCCTTGTCGTCGGCCAGCAGCATGGCCACGTCTTCGCTCGTGCCGGTCGCCGGAAAGACCACCGGCGTGACGCCCAGCTGCTCGACCCGGTCCTCACCGGGCGCGCGGCCGTCACGGTAGGCGTGGACGACGATCTCGGCGCCGCTGGTCAGCGCCGCGTCCGTCACCGAATCCATGTCGCCGACGATGAGATCGGGCTTGTGGCCCGCTTGAAGCAGGGCGTCGGCGCCCCCGTCGACGCCGATGAGCACCGGCTTGAACTCCCGGATGTAGTGCCGCAGCGCCTGCAGGTCTTCCTTGTAGTGGTAGCCGCGCACCACGATCAGCGCATGCCGGCCTTCGAGAACGGTCTTGATGGTCGGGACCCCGACCCCATCGATGAGCAGGTCCTTTTCCCGGACGAGGTATTCCATCGTGTTGGTAGCGAAGGCCTCAATCTGCTGCGACAGCCCGGTCCTGGCCAGCGCCATCTCGCTCTCGACGAGATCGGCCGTCAGCATCCGCCCGGTGGCCACGACGGTGTCCCCGGCACGCACTGTGTCGCCATCGATCTCGACCCAGTCGTTCTCGCTCAGCTTGTCCATCAGGTCATGACCGAGGTCATCGAGGACGGGCACGCCGGCCGCCAGCAGAATCTGCGGCCCGACGTTGGGATAGCGGCCCGTGATGGAGCGGCCCGCGTTGATGATCAGGCTGGGTCGGCAGGCAACCAAGGCTTCGGCACTGACCCGATCGATGTCGTCGTGGTCGATGACGGCGATATCGCCGGGCCGCAGCCGCTTGGTGAGATTCTTGGTTCGGCGGTCGACGCGCACTCGCCCGGTCGCCCCCGGCGGGGGCGTATCCGAGCCTCGGCGGCGCAGCGACATGACCATCGCCGATATCGTCCCATGTGGGGACCTCACCCCGTGCGGGCTAGCCGTATGGCGCGCTGGCGAAGCTCGGCGGCATGCGAGCGCGCGGTGGCCGAATCCGTGCCCGCCATCATTCGAGCGAGCTCGATCTCCCGCTCGTCGTCGGTCAGTTGGCGCACATCGCTGGCGGTCACCTGGCCGTCGGTGGCCTTGGTGACGACGTGATGCCGGTCCGCGAACGCCGCCACTTGAGGTAGGTGGGTGACGACAATCACCTGGGCCGACCGAGCGAGCCGGGCAAGTCGGGCACCCACGTCGACCGCGGCCGCCCCACCAACGCCGGCATCGACTTCGTCGAAGACATAGGTCGGCACCGCGGCTACACGATCGCCGAGCACGACCTCGATCGCGAGCATGACGCGCGAAAGCTCACCGCCGGAGGCGGATCGGGTGATCGGGCGCTCCGGCAAGCCCGGACCGCTGCGGAATCGGAACTCGACTTCATCACAGCCGTAGCGACTGGCCCGGACCGGCTCGTCGTCACCAGGTCTCATGATGCCGTCGGGATCTGCTCGACTCGACAGGTCGATTGCCACCTGGGCCGAGCCCATCGCCAGATGGGCCAATTCGGCGGTGACCCGGTCGCCCAGCTCGGTCGCCGCCTCTGCTCGGGCGGCGCTGAGGATTCCGGCGAGTTCGCCTGCGCGCCGGCGCGACTCCTCCTCCTCGCGACGCGCCTGCGCGAGGTCGTCCGCGGCGGTGTCGACGGCAAGCAATCGCTCGCTCGCCTCGCCCAGCCAGGCCAGGGTCGTCGCCACGTCACCGCCGAAGTCTCGGGTGACCTCACGCAGGGCGCTGCGCCGAAGCTGAACGGCGGCCAACCGCTC
>JBDHZV010000228.1:0-2629 GCA_039812125.1 Candidatus Nanopelagicales bacterium | reverse complement strand
TGTTGGCTGCTCGGGCATCGGGGGTGTGATTGCGGTCATGACGGTGGTTCCTTCCGGATTGGGTGATTCAGATCGCTAGACCAGTCGTCGCAGGCGTCGCAGTAGCCGCCAGCGGAGCTTCTTGAAACCGAGAGTGAGGTGGGGTCGGCTGCACCGCTTCCCACACCGGGTGGAGTGGAGGCATCTCGACGGCCGCGGCTTGGTCGACGCGCTTGGGACGGGTCAGCACCGTCTGGGCCACACCTTGGTAGTCCTGGTGAGCTTTGACGGTGCCCTCCACGGTGAGGGTGTCGCCGCGTTCCACGTTGTAGGCCCAGGCTGCGCTGGTGATCGTCTTGGCGACATGCTCGCCGCAATCGATGACTAGTAGCCGCCGCTCTGGCGAGTTGTAGTGGTAGCCGTCGACGGCGGCGACCACAGTGATCGTGCCGGTCAGCGTGAGCTTGTCGCCCACGCTGCCGGCGTAGGTGATGTTCCGCGCAGCCTCGGGGTCCGGCGCGGCCGGCGCATGGTCGAGGCGCCGCCAGGCGTTGATCGCGCTAACCGCCAGCCCCAGATGTTTACGCCGATCTACGACGCCTCCGCTGATAATCGCCAGCAGGTTCGCCTCGTAGGGCTGGGCGGGATCGAGCCTGGCGGTCAAATCGGTTGCGATCCGTGCCGCCATAGCACGCCCTTCGGGCAGCTTGTCGGCGATCGAGTCAAGCAGTTCGACCCCGCGATTGGTTCCGATCATCACATGGGCAACCAGATCTTTGGTAGCGACGGTGGCGCCGGAGGGTCGCCAGCCGTGGGTTTCGATCACGGCCCAGGCGTTGGTGAGCACCGACTCGAGATCCCAGGCCGACGGCTGATGGATGGAGATGGCGAGCCGCTCCTCGAGCGAGTCGCGGTCGAGGAACACCGGCATCGTGGAGTGGCCGAGGAAGTCCTTCAGGCAGTTCTTGCCGACCTGTTTGATCTCGCCGGTGTCGTCGTTCTCGATCAGGTAGGTGGCGGACCTGTGCCGGGCGGTGTGGCAGTGATCGCACTCGCCTGGACGCACCGCGCTGGCGTTGAGGCGGGTCTCGGCGCCGAGCGGGAAGCGTAGGACGACACCAGCAGGCTGGTCGGGCAATTTGAACCGGGGCTCACCGCCGGCCGCCAGATGCTTGTCGAGGGTGTCGGCGGCCTGCTGCGCCCCTGCCCGGTCGGCATGATCCGACACCAGATGGGTGTCGCCAGCCGGGTCGACCTGGACAACGCTCCAGAGATGCTGGTCTAGCGAGAACATCGCTGGCTGCTGAGGGTTGGTCACCAGCCAGCGCTTGCCGCCGGCAGCAAGCAGGACTTCCTCCACCCGGTGGAAGTACGGCTGAGCGTCTTGATCGTCCTCGCGGGTGATCGGGGCAGGCTGAGGGGTGCCAATGATGTCGACGGCGGCCAGGAACCGCCAGCCTCCATAGCTGGGGGGCTCACCGGTGATGCTCACCTGGTAGCCATGCTCCACGACCGGCAGGGAGCCGATGGCCGGGGTGTGAGTGCGGGTGGCGGCTTCGGCCACCACCTCGAGCGTGCCGGTGAAGCCCTTCGCCTCCGCGCGGCGTTGCAGTTTGGCGATCTTGGCCCGGGTCGCGGCCAGTTCTTCGGCCGACATGAACCAATCCCGCGTGGGACGGGTTGGCTCGTCGAACTCGTCAGGCGTGGTAGCCATCGTGGCCGCCTTCCTTCACGCAGCTGGCCGCCCCGTACAGGTCGGGTCGGACCACACGCGCGACCTTGCGCAGCCTGGTGAGACCCAAGGTGGATTCTGCCTCAGCTGCTGTCGCCATGCCCTTCATCCGGCCCGGCCCCCACCGCCGCAGCCCCCAGACCGCGATGGCAGCGCTCACGGCGAGCAGCAGCACCTCCACGGTGATGACCCAGCCGATGACGGCAGCCCCGCTGGGGCCAGCTGTCACACCGACCAGGCCGGCGGCTGGATCTCCACCCATCACTCCGGGCAAGCTGCTGAACAGGTTGCGGCTGGCCGGCCACGCCCAACCGTGGCCGGTGAACAGGCTGGCCAGCCCCCGGCCGACCTGAATGCCCAGCGCGCCGACCAGGAACACCACGACCACCACCCCGACGGGGATCTCCCAGGTGTACGGGTAGGGGTTGGTGCGTCGCTCCGCCTGCAACATGTGCGTTCCCTTCGTCTTCTTCGGGGGTTGGCCTCAGCTGGTGAGGAAGGACACGTGGACGTGGTCGCGGTGGGCCAGGGTGGGGCTGGAGTTTCCGAGCGGGTGCCGGTAGGGCCGCCAGGAGTTGTTCACCCGTGGGTTCCACTTCTTGACGTCCCAGATGATGTATTTGACGCGCAGCTGCTTGGCGTGAGCGGCGACCCACTTGGCGACCTTCCAACCGAATGCATTACCTGACGTCGAGGACCACTTCGGGATCATGAAGTCGACGGCCAAACCGCGGGGATGGTCGGAAGTGCCGATGGGGCGGCCTCCCCTGCCGCCCATCGACACGATGGCGGGGAAAGCAGCCTTGACGCAGCGCAGCCCGTGCAGCGCGGTCGGCCGCAGGCCGCGCTCGGCGGCCGAGCCCGACTTGGGACAGTCTCCGTCGAAGCCGGGCAGGTCGCTCAGGTCGCCGATGATGC
>JBDHZV010000227.1:0-2649 GCA_039812125.1 Candidatus Nanopelagicales bacterium | reverse complement strand
CCGAGTACGCCGACGACGAGCCGTAGGAGCACTTCACGCGGTAGGTGCCCCGGGGCAGGTCGAGCGCGGCGCGCTGGCTGTTCTTCTGGGTGGAGAAGACGCCGATCTTCTTCCAGCCCGACTTGGTCTTCACGTCGACGACGATCGTGTAGGTCTTGGCGCCCTTGAGCGACGGCGTGCCCTTGATGCCCAGGACGTCGCCGTACCGGATCGCGCCGGCGTGGCAGACGATCGGGGGCTTCGGGGGCTTCGGCGGGTACACCGGCGGCTTGTGGTGCGGAGGCTTGTGGTGCGGAGGCTTCGGCTTGTGCGACGGCTTCGCCGGCGGCTTGGAGGCCGTCGGCTTCGGCGTCGGCTTGCCGTAGGTGGTGGCGACGGCCGTGGTCGGCGCGGACGCCGAGGACGACTGGTGGGCGATGGCGGGCACCGCAACCGCGGTGGCCAGGGCGATGCCCAGGGCCACGGCTGCGCCCCGCCGGCGGCGGTTGGTCAGCATGAGAACTCCCCCTCTAGGTGCCGATGGCACGTCTCAGACACGGCGACGGTAGCAGCGGGGACGGGCGTCCCCGCGGATTCACGGATGGGCACGGTCGACGTCCGGATCCCGAAGGTCGATGACGGAGTTCCAGCGGCGGCGCTGCGCGGTGAGCACCGAGCCCGCCCCGATCCCGAGGAAGACGAACGACGCCCCGAAGAGCATCGCGCCGGACTGCGGGCGCTGGTCTGCAGCGGAGACCTCCACTGCCGAGGTGGTGTCCAGCCCGACGCGCGGTGCCGCCAGGGCAGGAGAAGCCCCTGCACCGAGCACCACGAGCCCAAGGCTGGCTGCTGCCAAACAACGATTCACGGCCGACCCCCGTCGTCCTGCTGTCGTACGAGCGGACCTACGGGAAACCCAGATAGAGCCCCCCGTCGACCCCTTGACGCCGGTCACTATACCGACCCGGACGGACCGGTCGACAACTCCCCCGTCCTAACACAGCGTGAACTTCTTGATCACTCGATCGGGTGACGCCCGATCGGGGGAGGAGCACTCCGAACCGCCGGGTACCCTTGAGGGGTGGCAAACGGGGGAGCCATAGACCTATGGCTGAGTAGGCGTCGTCGGGGGATGTTGATCCTCCTCGACGTGTTCGCATGGTCGGCGTCCATCGTCGCGTTCACGCTGCTGCGGTACCTGGATGTACCGGGCGGGGTGCCGTGGGCGCTGACCCTCACCGCGATCGCCATCGCGGTCGGCATCCACCTGACGGTCGGGACGATCCTGTGGATCTACGACGGCCGGTACCGGGTCGGGTCCAAGGAGGAGGCCACGGCGGTCGCGCTGACGATCGCGGTGACCACGATCGTGCTTCAGGTCGTGAGCTTGACCTGGAGCGGGGGCCGGCTGCTGTCGTGGACGGTCCCGTTCGCCGCGGGGGCCGGCGCGATCTCGCTGGCCGTGGGGGCGCGGCTCATCTGGCGCGGCATCCACGAGTCCACGGTCCGCCCGACGCAGGCCACCCCGGCGCTGGTGCTGGGGGCTGGGGCCGCGGGGCAGCAGCTGATCGCGAACATGCTGGGCGATCCGACCTCGCCGTACCGGCCGGTGGGCTTCCTCGACGACGACCCGCAGAAGCGGTTCCTGCGCATCCAGGGCATCCCCGTGCTGGGCAACCGGACCGCTTTGCGCCAGGCCGCACAGAAGACGGGGGCGCAGATCCTGATGATCGCGATCCCGTCGGCGCGCTCGGACCTGTTCCGCGACATGTCGGAGTCCGCGACCGCGCTGGGTCTGAAGGTGAAGGTGCTGCCCAGCCTGCGCCAGATCCTCACCGGGCGGATCGGGTTCCGCGACCTGCGCGACATCGACATCACCGACCTGCTCGGCCGGGCCCCCGTCGACACCGACGTGGCCGCCTCGGCCGGGTACCTGCGCGGCAAGCGGGTCCTGGTGACCGGCGCGGGTGGGTCGATCGGCTCGGAGCTGTGCCGCCAGCTGGCGAAGTTCGAGCCGGAGAAGCTGCTGATGCTCGACCGGGACGAGTCGGCGCTGCACGCGCTGCAGCTGAGCATCTCCGGGCACGGCCTGCTCGACACCGACGACGTGATCCTGGCCGACATCCGCGACCCGGAGGCGCTGGGCACGATCTTCCGCCGGCACCGCCCGCACGTGGTGTTCCACGCCGCGGCGCTCAAGCACCTGCCGATGCTGGAGCAGTACCCGGACGAGGCGTGGAAGACCAACGTCCTGGGCACGGCCAACGTGCTCGAGGCGGCCCGGGACGTCGACGTCGAGGTGTTCGTCAACATCTCCACCGACAAGGCCGCGAACCCGACCAGCGTGCTCGGCTACTCCAAGAGGATGGCCGAGCGGCTCACCGCCGGGATCGCGCACGAGGCCAGCGGCAAGTACGTCTCGGTGCGGTTCGGCAACGTGCTGGGCTCGCGGGGCTCGGTGCTGCCGGCGTTCGCCGACCAGATCGCCCACGGCGGCCCCGTGACGGTGACCCACCCGGACGTGACCCGGTTCTTCATGATGATCCCCGAGGCCTGCGAGCTGGTCATCCAGGCCGCTGCCGTGGGGCGCGGGGGCGAGGCGATGGTCCTGGAGATGGGCCAGCCGGTGCGGATCCTCGACGTGGCCAGGCAGATGATCGAGATGAGCGG
>JBDHZV010000226.1:0-2652 GCA_039812125.1 Candidatus Nanopelagicales bacterium | reverse complement strand
GGCCTCGTCGTCGGGGTGGGCGTGAAAGAAGACGATGGTCGACACGGGTCTATTGTCCTAGCGTTTAGTGTCCTGGCTCGCCGAGGGTGCTCAGGATGCGGTGGAGGGCCGCGCGATCGGCATCCGAGAGTCGGCCGAAGAAGACTTCGGCCTGAGCTCGGCGGGCGGCCGCCACCTGCTCGGCGACCTCGATGCCGGATGCCGTGATGCTCACCAACGTGGCCCGCCGATCGTCGGGATCGGGGGAGCGGTCGACCAGCCCCCGCTCCTGCAGGGCGTCGGCGACTTCGGTCGCCGAGCGCGGCACGACGTGCAGTCGCTCGGCAAGAGCCGACAGCCGCATGGGGCCGTCGCTCCCGATGATCCGCAGTGCCCGGCCTTGGTGCGGGGCCAGGCCGAGATCGGCGCCGTGCTGCGCCCACGTGTGGCGAAGCAGTCGAAACGTCCGCGCCAGGAGGGCGTCGAGCGGTTCGTCGGGGGGCATGGGAGCAGCATACGCACAATTTGTGGGGTGACCACATAGTGAGGTAACCTCACGGAACTAGTGAGGCAACCTCACGAATTTCTATGGAAAGGAGGGCCTCATGTCCGAGGACTTCTCCTCTGGCGGTGTTGGTGGCGGCGGTCGTGGTGGCCGCGGCCCGATGAAAGTCGACCCGCGCGATCGAGCTCAACTGGAGCTCTCGCCGGTCGCGCCCCGCCGCATTCTGGCACTCTTCGCGCCACACCGTCTGCCGATCGCCATCGTTGTGGCGATCATCGTCGTGTCGTCGACGGTCGCGCTGGCGCAGCCCTTCTTGGTCAAGGCCATCATCGATGATGCCTTGCCGCACAGCGACATTCGGCTCCTGGTGCTGGCCGTGGCCTTCATGCTCGTTGTCACCGTCGTGACCGCCCTGCTGGGCGTGGCGCAGACGTGGATCTCGACGCGCGTCGGCCAGCAGGTCATGCATCGGCTGCGCACCGACGTCTTTGCGCACTTGCAAAAGCAGTCGATGGGCTTCTTCACGCGCACCCGCGGCGGCGAGGTCCAGTCGCGGATCATCCAGGACATTGGCGGGATGCAGTCGGTCGTCACGTCGACGGCCACCTCGATCGCCTCGAACCTGACGACTGCCGTGGGCACCGCTACCGCGATGGTTGCGCTGAGCTGGCGGCTGTCGCTGCTGTCGTTGCTTGTCCTGCCGCCGGCCGTGTGGCTGACGCGGCGAGTTGCGTTGCTGCGCAGGGAGATCACGGCACAGCTTCAGCGGCGTCTGGCCGACATGCACGTCCAGGTCGATGAGGGTCTTTCGGTCAGCGGGGTGCTGTTGACCAAGACGCTGGGCGCCGGGGCGGCGGCGACGGATCGGTTCGCCACAACCTCGGCCGAGCTCGTGGAGCTGGAGTTGCGCTCGCAACTGGCCGGCCGCTGGCGGATGGCGACGATGTCGATCGTCTTTGCGACCATCCCGGCGCTGCTCTATCTGGCGGCGGGCTTCCCGGCGACAAGCGGCGGGATGACGATCGGCACCCTCGTCGCCTTCACTGCCCTGCAAGCCGGGATCTTTCGGCCGGTCATGGGCTTGCTCAACGTTGGCGTGCAATGGGTGAGCTCGATGGCGTTGTTCAGTCGGATCTTCGGCTACCTCGACCTCGTGACCGATGTCCCGGCGCCGGTAGCCCCCGTGACGATCGATCCGGCTCGGGTGCAGGGTTAGGTCGTCTTCGACGACGTTTCCTTCGCGTATGCCGCGGGCTCGCCCCCCGCTGTCGACCGCGTCTCCCTTGTGGTCCCCGCCGGCAGCAGCCTGGCGCTGGTAGGCGACACCGGCTCCGGGAAGTCGACCCTGGCCTCGCTGGTCTCGCGCCTGCGCGACCCGGCCAGCGGGTCGGTGTCCATCGACGGCATCGACCTGCGCCGCCTGGACGAGGCGAGCATCGCCAGCATCGTCGGGGTGGTCTCGCAGGAGACCTATCTCGTGCACGACACGATTCGCGCCAACTTGATGCTCGCCCGGCCGGAGGCGACGAAGTCGCAGCTGTGGCAGGCGTTGGCAGCGGCGCAGGTCGCCGATCTGGTCGCCGGGCTCCCGGAGGGTTTGGAGACCGTCGTCGGTTCGCGCGGCCACCGATTCTCCGGTGGTGAGAAGCAGCGGCTGGCGGTGGCGCGCACCATACTGCGCGATCCGAAGGTGCTCGTCCTTGACGAGGCTACGTCGGCGCTCGACAACCGCACCGAGCGCGCGCTGCAGGCAGCGCTGGATCAGCTCAGCCTCGGCCGGACGACCATCACCATCGCCCACCGGCTCTCGACCGTCCGCGATGCCGACCAGATCGCCGTGCTCCAAGCGGGCCGCGTCGTGGAGGTGGGCACCCACGAGTCTTTGCTCGACCGGGGCGGACGCTACGCCGACCTGGTCGCGGCGAGCGAGCGCGCGGAATACGCCCTGGTGGGGTGAGCGGGGCCGGGGTGAGCCGAGCCGGAGCTGGCTTGCCAGACGGAGCCGGAACGGGGTCAGCGGAAGGCGGGGAGGCCGGTGAGGGCCTGGCCGATGACCAGGGTGTGCATCTCGACGGTGCCCTCGTAGGTCAGCACCGACTCCAGGTTGTTCATGTGCCGGATCACCGGGAACTCCAGCGAAATTCCGTTGGCGCCCAGGATGGTTCGGG
>JBDHZV010000225.1:0-2673 GCA_039812125.1 Candidatus Nanopelagicales bacterium | reverse complement strand
GCCACCGAGATCCGCCAGATGCTCGCCGGTCCTGACCTGCTCGGCGACCCAGCCCAGGTGCTGCTGGTCACCTCCGACGAGCCCGACGAGACCCTGCGCCTGCTCGATACCCTCGAGGAGCCCGGCAGCCCCATCCGCGCCGTCGTGAGCGTCTCCATGCTCAAGGAGGGCTGGGACGTGCGCAACATCTACGTCATCGCCGCCGTCCGGGCCCTGGAGTCCCAGCTGCTGACCGAACAGGTCCTCGGCAGAGGCCTCAGGCTCCCCTTCGGGGCCCGCACCGGGGTAGGGATGCTCGACACCGTCGAGGTTCTGTCCCACCACGCGTTCGCCGAGCTGCTCGACCAGGCCGACGTGCTTCTGTCCCAGACGCTAGGAGGCTGCTGAACAAAGCGCGCCTGCTGGGTCGGTTCCGGGCGGGCTGGGAGGCTGTTGCCCATGCAGGGTCGGGGTGGGGATCAGCGGGATCTGTGGGATGTGGAGTCGGTGGCTGGGCATCTGCTGCCTGCGGGGAGCGTGTTCGCGTTCCTGGCTGGGCATCGTCGGGAGTTGTTCCCGCCCGAGATGTTCACTGACTTGTTCCCCTCGGGTCGGGGCCGTCCGTCGATCCCGGCGGACGTGGTCGCGTCGGTGATCGTGTTGCAGACCCTGCATGGGTTGTCGGATCGTGAGGCCGCCGAGGCGGTGGCGTTCGACCTGCGGTGGAAGGCCGCGTGTGGGCTGGCGATTGATGCGGCGGCGTTCCACCCGTCGACGTTGACGTACTGGCGTCGCCGGTTGGCGGCCAGCAAGCGGCCGCACCGGATCTTCGAGGTGGTGCGTCAGGTGATCATGGAGACCGGCGCGGTCCAGGGCAGGACCCGGCGGGCGTTGGACTCCACGGTGCTCGATGATGCGGTCGCCCGCCAGGACACGGTCACCCAGTTGATCGCCGCGGTCCGCCGGGTCGCCCGCGAGGTCCCGGGTGCGGCCGATCTGGTCGCGGTGCACTGCACTGGGCATGACTACACCGCTGTCGGCAAGCCGCGGATCGCGTGGGACGACCCGGTCGCCCGTGACGCGCTGGTGTCCGCGCTGGTCAACGACGCCCTGGCCCTGCTCGGGGCGCTGGACCTCAAGGCCATCCAGGCCGAGGGCGGCGGGCCCGCGGAGGCGGTGGCCCTGTTGGCCCTGGTGGCCGGGCAGGACGTCGAACCGGCCGACGGCTCGGACGGGACCGATGGTCGGTGGCGGATCGCCAACCGGGTCGCGGCGGACCGGGTGATCTCGGTGGTCGATCCGGACGCCCGGCATGCGCACAAGACCCAGCACCGCCGCCAGGACGGGTTCAAGGCCCACATCGTGGTCGAGCCGGACACCGGGCTGACCACCGCCGTCGCGGTGACCAAAGCATCTGGTGCGGACAACAGCGACGCCACCGTCGGCGCGGCCCTGCTGGCCACCGACACCACGATCACTGCCGGCCAGGACGTCGAGGTGCTCGCCGATTCGGCCTACGGCACCGGGGCGATGCTGGACAGCCTGACCAAGGCGGGGCAGGTGCCGGTCATCAAGCCGTGGCCGATCCGCCCCGCCGTCGACGGCGGATTCACCGGCGACGACTTCGACTACGACCCGCTTGCAGGCACGCTGACCTGCCCCGCAGGGATCACCCGCACCCTGTCGGCGAAGCGGCGGGTCACCTTCGGTACGGCCTGCCGGGGCTGCCCGCTGCGGGCCCGGTGCACCAACTCCAAGACCGGTCGCAAGATCCAGGTGCACGAGCATGAAGCGCTGCAACGGGAACACCGGCAGCGCGCCGCCGACCCGGACTTCCAGACCACCTACCGCACCCACCGGCCCATGGTCGAACGCTCGATCGCCTGGCTGGTCCGCGGCAACCGGCGGGTGCCCTACCGAGGGGTCGCCAAGAACAACGCCTGGATCCACCACCGCGTCGCCGCCCTCAACCTGCGCCGACTCCTCACCCTCGGACTCACCCGCCAGGACGGCGCCTGGCAGCTGGCCTGAGCGGCGGGGCGGTCACCCGGCCCTGTCCACCCTCCCCCCTCAACAGCCACGATGGCCCGGAACGGGCAGGGCGACCCTCGTTGGCGCGCCTCAAGCGCTGACCGCCCACATACGGCACAGACCGCCATGAGACGCCCTGCCCGTCCACAACCCCCACCCGCAGCCAGAAACCCGCCTTGTTCAGCAGTCTCCTAGGACTCAGTCGCTGAGTGGGCCAGGATCCAGCTGGAGATCTGCGGGACGTCGAGTTGGCCGGACGCCGCGCTGAGCATCAGGTCCTCCGCCTCGTCGACGGAGTAGGTCAGATCCCGGCCGTTGAGCAGGCAGAAGACGCGGGCTGCCGACCACGCCAGGCGCTTGTTCCCATCCACGAGGGCGTGATTGCTGACCAATGAGTGCAGCAGGGCTGCGGCCTTGTCCTCGAAGGTCGGGTAGGCGTCGTCACCGAAGACGGTCATCTGGGGGCGGGCCGCGGCCGCCGCCAGCAGGCCGGCGTCCCGGACCACCACGTGGTCGACGACGCCGGCGGCGATCTCGAGCAGGTCCTCGACCGACGAGTAGTCGATCTCCTCGCCGCTCACTTGCTCAGTCGCTCAAGCAACTCGCGATCCTCGGTGCGGACACGCTGGACCGCACCCAGCAGTCGCTGCGGACGGTCCGAGA
>JBDHZV010000224.1:0-2704 GCA_039812125.1 Candidatus Nanopelagicales bacterium | reverse complement strand
CCCGGGACCGCCGGCGCCGCGGGCGACCAGCGCGGCCCGCAGCCGCGCCCGGGCGCGGTGCATCCGGGTGCGTGCCGTGCCGGGGGAGCAGCCGAGCACGGCCGCGATCTGGCTGGCCTCCAGCCCCTCCCACGCCCACAGCCGCAGCAGCTCGGCGTCGGACTCGGCGAGGTCGTCGAGGGCGGCTCCCACCAGGCCCCGGGCGTCGAGGCTGTCCGCGACAGCGTCGGCCGGGTCGGGCGTGCGCAGCGGCGTCACGGTGGCCAGCCGGGCGCCCAGCCGGGTCCGCCGGGCGTCGGAGCGGATGACGTGGGCGATGACGTTGGCCGCCGCCCCGTACAGCCAGGGCAGCGCCTCGTCCGGGACGTCGTAGCGGCGTCGCCAGGCCGTGGCGAACACCTCGACCACGACATCCTCGGCGTCCTCGGCGGAGTCGACGCGACGACGGGCGTAGGCCAGCACCGCCCGGGAGTGCTGGCCGAACGTGTCCGTCAGCCACAGCTCGGGGCGGGGGTCCGGGGGGAGCTCTCCGGGGGCGGTCACACCCCCATGTTCCCGCCATCGCCTCGGCTGTTACACGACCGTGGGGGGTGGGTGGTCCAGGACCACCCACCCCCCACGTCGCGTCGGTGCTACCCGGCCAGCGCCGCGCTGACCACCTCGCGGGCCTCGCTCTGGATCCGGGCCAGGTGCTCGGGGCCGAGGAAGGACTCGGCGTAGATCTTGTACACGTCCTCCGTGCCGGAGGGACGGGCCGCGAACCAGCCGTTGGCGGTGGTCACCTTGAGCCCGCCGATCTTCGCGCCGTTGCCGGGCGCCGCCGTGAGCTTGGCCGTGATCTCCTCGCCGGCCAGCTCGGTCGCGCTGACCTGCTCGGGCGACAGGTTGGCCAGCAGGGCCTTCTCCTGGCGGTTGGCCGGGGCATCCACGCGGGCGTACGACGGCGCGCCGTGCCGCGCGGTGAGCTCGGCGTAGTGCTCCGACGGGTCCTTGCCGGTGACGGCGGTGATCTCCGAGCTCAGCAGCGTGAGCAGGATGCCGTCCTTGTCGGTGGTCCACACGGACCCGTCCTTGCGCAGGAACGACGCCCCGGCCGACTCCTCGCCGCCGAACCCGAACGAGCCGTCGACCAGGCCGGGTACGAACCACTTGAAGCCGACGGGCACCTCGACCAGGCGCCGACCCAGGTCGGCGGCGACCCGGTCGATCATGGAGGAGGACACCAGGGTCTTGCCGACGGCCGCGTCCGCGCGCCATCCCGGCCGGTTGGCGTACAGGTACTGGATCGCCACGGCCAGGTAGTGGTTGGGGTTCATCAGGCCGGCGCCGGGAGTGACGATGCCGTGCCGGTCGGCGTCGGCGTCGTTGCCGAAGGCCACCCGGAACTGGTCCTTCAGGGCGACCAGGGAGGCCATGGCGTCCGGTGACGAGCAGTCCATGCGGATCTTGCCGTCCCAGTCCAGGGTCATGAACCGCCACGTCGGGTCGACGCGCGGGTTGACCACCGTGAGGTCGAGCCCGTGCATCTCCGCGATGTAGCCGTAGTAGTCCACCGCGGCCCCGCCCATCGGGTCGGCGCCGAGCTTGATGCCGGCCGCCCGAACGGCGTCCAGGTCAAGGACCTGGGGCAGGTCGCGGGCGTAGGCGTCGAGGAAGTCGTAGCGCCCGGTCGTGTCCAGGGCCAGGGCCGTGCGCAGCGGGATGCGGCGCACGTCGGTCATGCCCGCGGCGATGATCTGGTTGGCGCGGTCCTGGATCCAGCCGGTCGCGTCGGTGCCTGCCGGCCCGCCGTCCGGCGGGTTGTACTTGAACCCGCCGTCCGGGGGCGGGTTGTGCGACGGGGTCACGACGATCCCGTCGGCGAGGCCGCTGGTCCGGCCACGGTTGTAGGCCAGGATCGCGTGGCTCAGCGCCGGGGTGGGGGTGTACGCGTCGCGGCTGTCCACGAGGACCTCGACGTCGTTGGCGGCCAGCACCTCGAGGGCGGAGGTCCAGGCGGGCTCGCTGAGCCCGTGGGTGTCCTTGGCCAGGAACAGCGGACCCGTGGTGCCCTGGTCGGCGCGGTACTCCACGATCGCCTGGGTGGTGGCCAGGATGTGGAACTCGTTGAACGCCGTGCGCAGGCTCGAGCCCCGGTGACCCGAGGTGCCGAAGGCCACCCGCTGGTCGATGTCGGACGGGTCGGGCTGGAGGGCGTAGTACGCCGTGATGAGCTTCGCGACGTCGACGAGGTCGCTGTCCTGCGCCGGTTGTCCGGCTCGGTCGTGGCGGGTCATGGAACCTCCTGAGACTGGCATGGCACGGGGCCACGGGCAGGGCCAGACTATTGAGGCCCGTGGGCACGGGCGCGGTGAGCGGCCACCACCGGCCCTCGGGCGCGGACGCCGGGGCACCGGCGCCGCCGAGACCGGCGTGTCAGGGTTCGGTGAGGTCCCGTCGCCGGGGGTGCCGTTCGGCCGGGAGGCCCCAGTATCCGTGCGATCATGGGCCAATGAGTGGCTCGACCCTGTACCGGCGGCTGCCGAACGGGACCTGGGCGGCGCAGCGCGAGGACTCCTCCCCGATGCCCCCGCTGGCGACGCCGGCCCCCCCTGCGGCCCCGGTGGCGGCGGCGCGTGAGCAGGTCGTGATCCGCCCCTCCCGCCCGGCCGCCACGAGCGCACCGGCCGCCGGTCCCAGGCCGCCCGCGGATCCCGCGCCGCCC
>JBDHZV010000223.1:0-2739 GCA_039812125.1 Candidatus Nanopelagicales bacterium | reverse complement strand
GCTGCCCTGTGGATCGCAGTGATCCCGGCGATCCTGAGCGTGCTGCTCATCCTTCCGGTCCACGAGACCCGCCCCACGCGGGTGCGTGCTCGCGGGAGCGACGCGCCCAGTCGGAGCCCGGGCGGATCACCGCTGCCGTCCCGGGTCCGGGCCCTGGCAGCGGTGCTGGGGCTGTTCGCGTTGGTGAACTTCCCGGACGCGCTGATCCTGTTGCGACTGGCCGAGGTGGGCTTCACCGCCCCTGCCCTGATGGCGGCCTACGCGTTGTTCAACCTGGCGAACGCGGCCATCGCCTACCCGGCCGGGGCGCTCAGTGACCGGTGGCCGCGCTCCCGGGTCTTCGCACTGGGCCTGGCCTGCTTCGCGATCGGCTACCTCGGCCTGGGCCTCACCGACGATCCGGTGAAGCTGATCCTGCTGCTGGTCGTGTACGGAGGGTTCGCCGGCATCACCGAGGGCGTCGGGCGGGCGTGGATCAGCGCCCTCGCGCCCAGCGGCGTCCGGGGCCAGGCGCAGGGTCTCTACCAGGGGTTGACCGGGGCCGGGATCCTCGTCGCGGGTCTCTGGGCTGGGCTCGTGTGGCAGGCCGGGCCCGGCTCCGGCGTCGTCCCGCTGGTGGTGTCGGGCACGGTGGCGGCCGGCGCCAGCCTGGCCCTTGCCGTGGCCGGCCATCGGCTCGAGCCGGGCGGGTCGACGCCGGAGCCGGGCCCGCCGGCGCCGCCCGGCTGATCGGTCGCCCCAGGGCTGGCCACCCGGGGCATCGACCCGGGTGGCCCCAGCAGCGTTGACCTCAGGGGGAGGCCGGTCGCTGCACGTGAATGGCGACGCAGGCCACGTCCCGCGGGGCACCGCGTGGGGCAGCGCCCGCGGGAAGGGCTGTCGTCCGCAGGACGCGGAGTCTGGTCAGTCTGCGCCGAACTCCATGGCGGCGGCGTCGAGGGACTCGACCTGCGCCTCCTCCACAACGTCCTCGGGGCGGTTCGCGATCGCGCGCGCCTCGCCGGCCTCGAGGCGGCCGACCAGCTCGGCGTGCCCGACGATCTGGCCCTGGCCGGCGTACAGCTCGAGCTTCGCGCGCGTGTCGGCGATGTCGAGGTTGCGCATGGTGAGCTGGCCGATGCGGTCCAGCGGTCCGAAGGCGGCGTCCTCCGTGCGCTCCATGGACAGGCGGTCCGGGTGGTACGACAGGTTCGGACCCGACGTGCGCAGGATCGTGTAGTCCTCGCCGCGGCGCAGCCGCAGCACGACCTCGCCGGTCACCGCGCCGGCGACCCAGCGCTGCAGGCTCTCGCGCAGCATGAGCGACTGGGGGTCCAGCCAGCGGCCCTCGTAGAGCAGCCGGCCGAGGCGGCGGCCCTCGGTGTGGTAGTTCGCGATCGTGTCCTCGTTGTGGATCGCGTTGAGCAGCCGCTCGTACGCCGCGAAGAGCAGCGCCATCCCCGGCGCCTCGTAGATGCCGCGGCTCTTGGCCTCGATGATGCGGTTCTCGATCTGGTCGCTCATGCCCAGGCCGTGGCGCCCGCCGATGGCGTTGACCTCGTGCACGAGGTCAACCGGTGAGGCGAACGTTCGGCCGTTGATCGCGACCGGGCGGCCCTGCTCGAAGCGGATCGCGACGTCCTCGGTCTCGATGACGACCGACGGGTCCCAGAACTTCACGCCCATGATCGGCTCGACGATCTCGATCGACGCATCCAGGTGCTCGAGCGTCTTGGCCTCGTGCGTGGCACCCCAGATGTTGGCGTCGGTGGAGTACGCCTTCTCCTGGCTGTCGCGGTAGGGCAGTGCGCGCTCGGTGAGCCACGCCGACATCTCGTGGCGGCCGCCGAGCTCGGACACGAAGTCGGCGTCGAGCCAAGGCTTGTAGATGAGCAGGCCAGGGTTCGCCAGCAGGCCGTAGCGGTAGAAGCGCTCGATGTCGTTGCCCTTGAAGGTCGACCCGTCGCCCCAGATGTCGACGTCGTCCTCGCGCATCGCTCGGACCAGCAGTGTCCCGGTGACCGCGCGGCCCAGCGGCGTGGTGTTGTAGTACGAGCGGCCGCCGGTGCGGATGTGGAAGGCGCCGCACATGAGGGCGAGGAGGCCCTCCTCCACCAGCGCCTCCTTGCAGTCGACGAGCCGCGCGAGCTCGGCGCCGTACTGCAGGGCCCGCCCCGGCACGGACTCGATATCGGGCTCGTCGTACTGCCCGATGTCGGCGGTGTAGGTGCACGGGACGGCGCCACGCTCGCGCATCCAGGCCACGGCCACCGAGGTGTCGAGCCCGCCGGAGAACGCGATGCCGACCCGCTCACCGGCGGGCAGCTGAGTCAAGACTTTGGACATGCCCGCAAGGGTAGGGGGCTCCCGTGTCCCGGTGTTGCTCAGGCCCCCGTCAAGTCGTCCGGTATGTCGATCTGCACCGGACCCGGTGCGGTGCCGGGAGTGGCAGTGGTGGGTGGGTGGACCGCGTCGGCGTGCCACCACGGCGGCTGCGGCTGCCGGTGGACGACGGAGGTGCCAGGGCGCCTTCGGCGGCGACGTCCACGGGGGCTCGACACCGATCAGGACAGACGAGGGGGCGCCGCAGCGGCCATCGGTGTCGCTGTTGGACATGAACTCGTGCAACGCGTTGGGCATGACAGCGGTGGCCGTCCGGACCACGCCCGAAGGCCCACCTGAGCACGAATGGGGGCTCCATCCAGGTGTGGATGGAGCCCCCAAACGGGTGCTGACTTCGAACTGTCTTGGACTACGCGC
>JBDHZV010000222.1:0-2830 GCA_039812125.1 Candidatus Nanopelagicales bacterium | reverse complement strand
GGCCACTCACGCCACACCCGCCGCCGCTCCTGCTGGTCGCACTGCGCAAAGACCAGATCGGCGTCGAAGCCGCCACGTTACTCGGCTCCCACGTCGTCTCCCTGGCCTGGCGGGCCATCCTGGGCCGGATCAGCCTGCCCGCCGAAGCGCGTCACCCGATGTCGATCTACATCGACGAAGTCCAGGACTACCTTCGTCTACCGGGCAGCCTGGCCGACGCCTTGGCGCAAGCCCGGGCGCTCGGCGTCTCTATCACCGCCGCTCACCAACACCTCGGACAGCTCGGCTCGCTCGCGGCCGATCTGGAGGCCAACACCGCCACCAAACTCTTTTTTCGGCTCAGCCCGGCCGACGCCCGGCACTGGGCATCGGCAGCCGGTGGCAGACAGCTGACCGCCGACGACTTCGCCCTCCAACCCGACCACCAGCTCTACGCCCGGCTTCTGGTACGCGGCCAACTGCTGCCCTGGGTCTCCGTCGCCAGCCAACCCTTGCCCCCACCACTCCATAACCCGGCCACCGTCCAAGCCCGCAGCGAAGCCCGCTACGGCCGCGCCCTCGACACCGTTGACGCCGACCTGCTCAGCCTGGCCGACCAAACCACCAACGACAGCGGCAATGGCCGCAGCGCCGCCGCTGACACCTGCCAACCCGGCACCGGCTTCGGCCGACGCCGACCACCCACCACACCCCCACCCAGTAACCAGAAAGGAGGAACACTATGACCACCAGCAACCCCCACCGTGAAGATTTCAACGGTCCGACCGCCCGACCAACCGCCCACAAACAGGAATCCCTATCAGGGCCGGTCAGCGCGATTTCTGGCCCGTTAGCGACGCCGAAACAGTCGCCCCTGACAGGGGCGACGTCCCCCACGCGGCCTGCCGCCAGGCGAGTCGGCCGGGCCATGCGCCGCACCCTGGCCAACCAGCTCTCCGACGCAGATTGGTCCGTCCTGTCGGACCTCAACCGCTACCGCTTCCTACAGACTCACCAGCTCCAAGCACTCTCACGCTCCGACGGTCCGACCGAAGCCAGGGCGCTTCGACGCCAACTCCTGCGCCTGACCCGCACCCGGCTCATCCAACCCGTCACCGGCCGCCGCGTCGGCGGCCTGACCGGCGGCGCCGATCCCAACATCTGGCAACTCACCGCTGCCGGCAAAGCCGTCATCACCGGCGGCCTGCCCGGCCGCACCAGCAGCTACCCCTCAACCCGCTTCCTGACCCACACCCTGGCCACCGCCCAGACGGCCATCGGCCTACAAAAGGCCGCAGACTCCCTCGGCGGCAGCATCGACATCCAACTCGAACGTGATGCCGCCCGACAGATACCGAACACCGGCGGCGGCCACACCCGCCTGACACCCGACCTGTTTGCCATCGTCCGAGCTGCCGACGACACCGGCCTGTTCGAAGACGCCTGGTTCGTCGAAGTCGACTGCGCCACCGAATCCCTGCCCACCCTGCTTCGCAAATGTGAGCAGTACGAGGCCTACCGGCGCAGCGGCCTTGAGCAACTCGACCGCGGCGTCTTCCCCCTCGTCCTCTGGGTCTTCTACGGCACCACCGCCCGCAAACGCATCGATGAGCTCCGGCAACGCATCGAACGCGGCCGAGGCTTCACCAATGCCATGTACCGCTACGCCACCCCCGACCAACTCACCGACGTCCTGTCCGGAGGCGGCCTATGACCACCTACAGCACCATCCTGGCCGACCCACCCTGGGACATCGAACAAAAGTCCCGCTGGGGAGCGATCGAGCACTACAACCTCATGACCTTGGAGCAGATCAAGGCCATGCCCGTCGGTGAGCTGGCTGCCGACGATGCTCACCTCTGGCTCTGGGTCACCAACGCCACCCTTCGCCACGGCTACGACGTGGCCGAAGCCTGGGGCTTCACTGTCCGCAGCCCACTGACCTGGATCAAGTTCCGGCTCGGCCTGGGCAACTACCTGCGCAACTCCACCGAGCACCTGCTGTTCGCCACCAAGGGCACAGCACCCGTCCAGTTCCGCTCCCAACCCACCTGGATACAGGCACCGGTCCAGGATCACTCCCACAAGCCGGAAGAGCAGTACGCCCTCATCGAGCGCATCTCCCCCGGGCCCTACCTCGAACTGTTCGCCCGGCGGCAACCTCCCCGCACGCCTGGGCGACACCGCTGGCATGTCTGGGGCAACGAAATCCACAGCGATATCCGGATGACCGGCTACCCGGTACCGAGCGACAGGCAGCAGCCGGACAAGCAGCGCAGCGATGAAAACGACGCCGACCAACGCGCACCGAGAGGAGGTGACGCATGACCGAGCACCACCCACGACCCGACCAGGAGCACGGGCGAGAACAAGGCCCACAGGCCGACCAACACGCCGAGCACGAGCATGTTCGACCTCGACCCGGCATCTGGGTCGCTCCCGACGCCGACGCCCTCTTCGGCTGGTGGTACGAGGCCACCGGCACCCCCGAGCAGGTAGCAGCCCGAATCGGCAGCGGCTTCATCTTCGACACCGTCGACTTCGGCGGCTTCCACCTCGACCCCACCGACTCACCCGACATCGTGGCTACCGTGGCGGGCGGCATCTACGAGCACGGCTACGCCTTCGCCGCCTGGGCAGAGTTCCACGACGCCGACCTCGAGATGCTCGCTGGCTTCAGCCAGCACTACCTCGGCACCTACGCCAACCAGGATGAGCTGATGACGGCCATTGAACCGCCCCGGCGAGTCCGGACACTCCACTTCTTGAGAGGATGGAGTCATGCCAAGACCTTCGAGCAATTATCCCCAGGAGCTGCGAGAACGGGCGGTGAGGATGGTTGCGGAGGTGC
>JBDHZV010000221.1:0-2833 GCA_039812125.1 Candidatus Nanopelagicales bacterium | reverse complement strand
GGTGGTGACCGGGCGAGGGAGCCGATTCCGGGTTCGTGGCTCGGACCGTGGGATCGGTTGCCTCGTCACTGCCGGTCGACGTGCAGCACGTCGACCGGCAACCCGACGAAGGCCGCGTAGCTGGTGGCCGATTCCTCGAGCTCGGCCAGCTCGGCTCCCGACAGCGGCCGCAGCGCGTGGATCTGCACGCTGACGGCCGACGATGCTGCCCTTCGCCGCCAGTGGCCGGCGAACATGCCGTCGACCATGACGACGGCGATGGGCACCCCCGGCCTGGGCCGGCGCAGGCCGTCGGGATCGAGCAGTTCCTTGCTGCGCGCATCGAGCCCGCTGATGTACTCGTCGTACCCGTTTACCAGCGACACGGTGGGGCGCTCCGGCCACATGCCCTCGCTCAGCGGACCGATCCAGTACCGGTCGGCACCCAGCAGCCTCGAGTGGGACACTGCGTCCCCGAGGTCTCGGATGGCCCGCCGCACGGCCGTCACCGTGAGGCTCGACCACGCGCACACGTCTGCGATCGTGGAGGGCCCGTGCGAGGACAGGAACGTCCCCACCAGCCACCGGATCGCCTCATGCCGGTCCGGGAGCTGCCGGTCCTCGCCGATCCATTGGTAGGTGTGCACCTGGCCGCGCGGGGGTCCGCTGGCAACGAGCATGCTCAGCTCTGCCCACATCAACGCGAAGCCCAGGGTCATTCCGTCGAAGTCGAAGGGGCTGCCCTGCAGCGCGGTCCTGACCTCCTGTCGGGTCATCGGGCCGGCCTGCAGCAGGTCGCCCAGCCAGTGCGCCCACTGCGCCAGCGTCCGGTCCTGGACCCCCTGGCCGCGCAGCATCGGGCGAAGCAGGGCGTGCACCCGGTCGGCGGTCGCCGCCTGGACGAGAGCGAGATCGTCCCGCCGCACGAGGTGCCACGTGGTCCGCATCGCGTGGGTGCGGACAACCTGACCCGTGGCAAGCGTCTCGAGGACGTCCCCACGGGGAGCGCCGGTGCGTCGCGAGAGCGACCACAGCGTCATGTCGAAGTCCTGTGCCTGCACGCATCCCAGCCGGCCCACCTCCGCCGCCACGGTCTCGGCAGACCCCGGACCGGGGGGCGGGGACAGCCCGCACGCATCCCATCGCTGCCGTCGCCATCGTGCGGTGGGCTGCGGGTCGAGGTTCGGCATGACCCCAGCCTGCCGCTGGGGTCCGACATCCGCCGCGGTCGGCGACCAGTTCGCCGCCGGCGTGGTCACTCGGGATCGGTTCAGTGAGCGTGATCGACGGTCATGCCGTGCCGGATGGCCGCGTGCAGGGCTTCGGAGTTGATGACCGCGAGCCGCCTGAACCTGATGCAGTAGCCGGTCACGCTCGCCTTGCCGATCGAGGATCCGAAGGTCCGCGCAAGGTAGGTCCGGTCCTTGAGGCCGAGCACGTAGACCGAGATCCCCGTCGTGTTCGCGCTCAGGCCGATGCGGTAGAACTCCCGCGACGATCCATCCGCGTACGCAATCGTGTACACCCCGTAGCCGATGGTCGGGTTGGCGACCACCTTGCCGTCCTCGTTGGTGCCGTCGCTGAACCACAGCCGGCACCCCGGGAACTCCGCGAGCATGTACGCGTGCAGCCCTCGGAGGTCGGACTGCTTGGGCTCCGGCTGACTGGCCAGGTGAGCGTCGATCCGCTGGAGGGTGTCCATGGCGCGTGCGATGCTACCGGGCCGAGCCCACCGCGGGCGCAGAGAGCGAACCCGATGCGTGACCGGTGGGGCGACCCGGACCGCGGAGATGGCTGGACGGCTTGGGTCTCGGCCCGGGACACTGGCGTCCCCGGCGGCGCCGTGCAGGCCAGCGGCGCCGAACGGGCAAGGAGGAAGCGTGACCCAGCCCGGCACCAAGGACGACCCCTGGCGACTCACCACTGCGCCGGGGACCTCGCAGTTCACCATGTACGCCGACACCGAATCCGATCCACCTCTGCTCGTCTGCCAGGTGGGTTCCACGCGACTGACCTACCTGTTGCGCGCCATCGAGGACCTGCACCAGATGCTCGTCGACCACGGCGACTGGGTGCCCCTGGGCGCTGCGGATGAGAACAAGCCCGCCGCCGAGGGGACTGTCGAGGCCTGGGCCCGGTCCGCGAGCAACCCGGTGGGCGGCTGGTACGGCCAGCGGAAGGGTTATCGCGGCAGGTTCGCGATGTACCTGCCACCGCTGCTGGAGCACCTCGGCCGCATCGAGCTCGAGCACAACCCTCGCAACAACAGGGCCCGTGCCCGCTGACCCGTTCCGCTCCACCGCGCGGCCCCACGGAGGGCCGGCAGTCGCTGACCTGCTGGAGGCCTGCCCATGACCTACGACACGGCTGTCTGGAAGCCGGGCAACGATCTGCGTGATCCAAGCGCTGAGTTCGAGCGGCGGGCTGCGCAGAGCGATGACCGCTACCCGCATGTCCGCCCCCCAATCGCAGAACTGCTCGCTCTGGCCGATCTCCTCGAGGCCGAGTTCGCCGAGCCCCGTCCATGGGAGGACCTTCGAGGATCTCTCGATGGCGACTTCCTCTACTTGACCATGAGCCACGACCGGGGATGGGAGGTGGAGCAGTTCATGGCACGTCAGGCACGCGCCCTCGGCTTGGTCGTGTACAGCCCGATGGCGGGGGCCTTCGTGGCCGGCCCCACCGGATGAACCGACGCGCCACCGGTGAACCCCCTCGTGTCCCGGTTGGGGACACGACGCCTGTCTGACGGCCGATTCCGTGTCCCGATCGTGTCCCCACTGCAGGTCACTCGGGACACGAAACGGTGAAATCGGCGCCTCCGTGCGTTCGCAGACTCCCTGCAATGAACACC
>JBDHZV010000220.1:0-2839 GCA_039812125.1 Candidatus Nanopelagicales bacterium | reverse complement strand
CGGCCGCCGGGCACGGTCAGGGGTGCGACGGCTCAGGCGGTCCGGGTGCGCGGCTTCGGCACGTCGCGCGACCATGCCGCCGGCAGGGGCACGTCGTGGAGCACGTGGTCGCGCACCGCGGACAACGTGCGGGAGAGCACCCGGGACACGTGGACCTGGGAGATGCCGAGCTGCTCGGCGATCTCGGACTGGGTCCGCTCCCCGTAGAACCGCAGCAGGACGATCTCCCGCTCCCGCTCCGGCAGCTTGCGCAGCGCGGCCCGCACGTCGGTCACCTGCTCGACCAGGTCCAGCGCCGGATCCGGGGCACCGACGATGTCGCCGAACACCTCGCTGCCGCCCTCGCCGACCGGGTGGTCCAGGGATCGTGATGCGCGCGCCTCGCCCTGGGCCTGCCGGGCCTGGCGCACCTCCTCCTCGACCAGGCCCAGCCGGCCGGCGATGTCCGCCTCGGAGGCCTCGTGCCCCAGTGCCTGGCGCAGCTCCTCGCTGGTGCGCTGCACCAGCAGGGTGGTCTCCTGCAGCCCACGGGGCACGCGCACCGCCCAGGCGTGGTCGCGGAAGTGCCGCCGCAGCTCGCCGAGGATCGTCGGGATCGCGAAGGAGTGGAACTCCTTGCCGTGGGACGGGTCGAACCGCTCGGCGGCACGGACCAGCCCGAGGCACGCGACCTGGACCAGGTCGTCCATGCTCTGCCCCCGCCCCGTGTACCACTGGGCCAGCTGCGAAGCCAGGGACAGGTGCTCGAGGGCGAGGGTGCAGCGCTCCTCGCTGAGGCCGTGCGCGTCCGGCAGCGGTGATGCCGGACGCGGGAGCACCTCCTCGTAGAGCGACTCCAGCCGCCCGCCGGCCAGCCGGGGCTCGTGCAGGGACTGCACGCGCAGCAGCGCGGCAGCCCCCAGCGCCCGGGCCCGCATCGGGTCGCGCAGCAGCGGCGCCACGGCGCGGGCGATCGTGCCCGCCCCGGCGCCGGGCTCGACCAGCAGCCCGGTCACCCCGGCGATCACGTGGTCGAGGTGCGCGGCCTGCGCGGTTGCCAGGGCGGGCACGCCGTGGGCCGCCGCCTCCAGGACATGCCCGCCGTGCCGGGCCCCCTCGCTGCCGGCGACCAGCAGGCTCGCGCGGCGCCAGACGGCGTCGCGCTGCGTCCCTCGCAGCCCCGGTCGCAGCTCCAGGCGGTCGGCGACCCCCAGCGATCGGGCCCTCTCGAGCAGCCGGCGGGCGCTCGGCTCGGGCAGCCGCGCCAGTACGACGAGGTGCGAGCGACCCCAGGCCGGCATGGCCTCGACGAGGGCGGGGAGGATCTCGTCGGAGGACAGGGTGACCACGGCGCCACCGACACCGGCTGCGGTGGCGTCCGGGTCCGGTACGGCCATGGGCAGCGCGCAGACCCCGGAGCTCAGGGTGGGCACGCCCAGCCGACGCCACTGGTCACGCTCGGCCACCGACAGCGGCAGCACCGCATCGACCTGGTCGGCCAGCCGGCGCTCGCGCTCGGCCGGGGCGGGCCAGTCGTCGAAGGTCGCCACCACCGGGACCCCCTGCGGCCGGGTCTCCAGCGCGGTCACGACGCTGGGGACGCCCAGGGCGTGGATGACGTCGGGGTGGGCGCCCGCGCCCGGGGTGGCCGCGCGGCCCCGTCCGGGGCGCTCGCTGCCGTCGTCGAGGGTGACCGTGCAGCCCGCCGCCTGCAGCCCTTCGGCGAGCAGGGTCAACGAACTGCGGGGGATGCGGCCGGGGCGCTGCGCGGGATGGGAGACAAGATGGACGTGCATCGGATGACCTCGCTCGGCTGCTCGTGCTGGTGGGCTCGTGCGGTGAGCGACGCGGCCTGCTTCCTGAAGCGACGTCGGCGATGTAACGAGAACGACAATACGTGAAGTCTGGAACGGTTACAAGGGTCCCGCGAGGGCTGGTGGCCGAGCCGCCCGCGATGGCGCACGACCCCTCGAGCGCCCCCCGGCGTCGCGCCACGTTCTGGACGCATAAGGGGAGCCTACCCTTCACGGCGGCTGTCGTCACCCCTCCGGAGGATGCTCGTGCTCCCATGCGGCGACCGCCTCCTGGAGCTGGGCCTGGGTCATCCGGGAGCGCTGCTCGACCCCGGCCCGGCGGGCCACCTCGTAGAGCTCGGTCTGGGACCGGCGGTTGCGCGGCGCCGTGCCGATCGAGCGCGCACTGGCGTCCCGCCGCATCCGGAACAGCTTGCCGATCCGCCGACGCTCCGGCAGGCCCACGTGGGACTCCAGCACGGGCAGGATCCGCTGGTCCTCGTAGGCGACGAGGTCCTCGGTGACCTGGACCAGCTCATCCACGGGGGTGCCCGGGTCCACGACGCGCTCGCGCACGTCGCTGGTCCCGGGCTCGGGTGCCGCCGCACCCCGGCGCTGCGCAGGCGGATACACCTCGGAGGCCGCGGCATCGAGGTGGGCCAGCAGGGCCCGCCTCAGGTCCCCGACCGGATCCTGGAAGCCGCGACCCTCCCGACCGCACCGCTGCGCGCGCAGCACGAGCTGGCGGTGCTCGGAGCGCAGCACCAGGGCGATGTCGCTGGCCATGCGGCACTCCCTACCCGCCGAGGGCGCTGCCATACCCCGCGGCCCCCACGTGCGCGGTGCGGGATGCGCATCCGCGCGCGGGGTAGGTGGTCGCATGGCAGTGGTCTGGATCCTCGCGGTCACCCTGGTGGTCACCGGGGCGTGGGCGGTCCGACGCGGCGAGGTGCCCGGAGGGGCGCTGCTCGTGGTCCTCGGGGTCCTGCTCGGCCCGATGGGCGTGACCCTGCTGGACTGAACCGGCCCGCGCCGGTCATCGGCGCCGCGTCGCCTCGAGTGCGTCG
>JBDHZV010000219.1:0-2871 GCA_039812125.1 Candidatus Nanopelagicales bacterium | reverse complement strand
ATGTCGGCGGGACCGTCCTGGGGTGGCAGCAGCACCCCGACGACGGTTCCTGGTGGGCCCTGGTGGCAGCCTGGGTGCCCCGCGAGGCCGTCCGCCGCCGATGAATCCGCACCCGGGGGAGGCAGCCCACGACGCTGTTGCCATGGAATTGCAACAATGGCCGCGTGGTGCCGCCTGTCCCCCACCGGACTCCCCCGCTCCCGACCACCGCTGTCCATGTCGAGGTGGTCCACCTGGCCCTGGCCGCACCGGGCCTCGGGTGGTCGGTCACCGGGCACCCGCTGGACGCCGGCCGGGACCCGGACTCGGTGGCCCGCACGTGCGTCGACCCCACCGCGACGATGCTGGCCGTGCACTCCACGTCCTGGCGATGGCAGCCCCCAGGCACGCTGGTCCTCACGTACGCCGCCCTGCTGGAGAGCACCGAGCTAGCGCTGCGACCCCTCGACGACCCGGTGATCCTGACGTCCGGCGATCCGCTCCGCCCACGACCCACGGACCTCCACGACCACCACGTCGTCGCCCATGCCGTCTGGCACGTGGCGATGCTCGCCGAACGTGACCCCGTGTTCGCCCGGCTGGCGACCCACCCGCAGCATCGGGAGCTGTTCGACGCCCTGCGCGCAGCGGCGGCCCAGACCCCGACCACCACCTTCGAGCAGGCCCATCCCGGCGCGGCCGCGCCGGCGGCGCTCACCGGCTGAGGCCCCGCGGAGCCGGGGGCGCCGCGCCACCGCGCCGGGTCCGGCAGTAGGTTCGGTCGTGGTGGCCGTGCGGCGAGCACAGCCAGGGAGGCCGGCGATGCATCAGGTCGAGGTACCCGCCGTCATCCCGCTGCCCGTCACCGGGTCCCTGGGATCGATCCCCCGTCACAACGCGGATCGCACCCCTGACCGCCCGGTCTACGCCCGCCGCGATGCGACCGGGTGGGTCGACGTGACCGCGGCGCAGTTCCTCGACGAGGTCCGGGCAACCGCGCGCGGACTGGTGGCCCGCGGCATCGGGCCCGGGACACCCGTCGGGATCCTGGCCCCCACCCGCTACGAGTGGACGGTGCTGGACTTCGCCCTGTGGACCATCGGCGCCTTCGCGGTGCCGATCTACGAGACCTCGTCGGCCGAGCAGATCGAGTGGATCGTCACCGACGCCGGGCTCTCGGTCGTCGCGGTGGGCTCCCAGCAGCTGGCGGAGCGTGTTGCCGGCGCACTGCCCGAGCCTCCAGCGACCTGGGTCATGGACGACGACCTGCTCGGGAGGCTGCGAACCGACGGCGCCGACGTGCCGGACGCCACGGTCGAGGCGCTGCTGGCCGCCGTCGGGCCGCAGCACACCGCAACGATCGTGTACACCTCGGGGACCACGGGCCGACCCAAGGGGTGCGTCCTCACCCACGGCAACCTGCTGTTCGTGGTCCGCACCCTGGTGGCCAGCACCCCGCAGATCGTCACGCAGCCGGGCGCGCGCACGGTCCTGTTCCTGCCCCTGGCCCACGTCCTGGGACGGGGCGCGCAGGTGTACTGCGCGCAGGGGGCGATGCAGGTGGCGCACTGCCCGGACCCGCGCACGCTGGTCGGCGACATGGCCACGGTCCGACCCACCTTCCTCGTGGGGGTGCCCCGGATCTTCGAGAAGATCTTCAACGCCTCCCAGCAGCGGGCCCACGCGTCCCGGCGGGGCCGCATCTTCGATCGGGCCGCCGCGGTCGCCATCGACTACGGACGGTCCACGCACGCGTCCGGGGCCTCCCGCTGGCTGCGGGCGCAGCACGCGCTGTTCGATCGCCTCGTGTACTCCCGGCTGCGCACCGCGATGGGCGGGGAGCTGGCCTTCGCCATCACCGGTGGCGCCAGCCTCGGCGAACGGCTCGGCCACTTCTACGCGGGCATCGGGCTGACCGTGATGGAGGGCTACGGGCTGACCGAGACGACCGCCTCCGGGACCTTCAACCGGGCCGACTGCGCGCGGATCGGCACCGTCGGCCAGCCCATGCCCGGGACCGGTGTGCGGGTGGCTGACGACGGGGAGATCTGGCTGCGCGGGCCCCACGTGATGCCCGGCTACCACCACCAGCCGGAGGCCACCGGGGCGGTGATCGACCCGGACGGCTGGTACCGCACCGGGGACCTGGGGCGCATCGACGCCGACGGGTTCCTGCAGATCACCGGCCGCTGCAAGGACATGATCGTCACGGCCGGGGGCAAGAACGTGGCCCCGCAGGTCCTCGAGGACCGGATCCAGGCCCACCAGCTGATCAGCCACGCCCTCGTCGTGGGCGAGGGCAGGCCCTTCGTGGCCTGCCTGATCACGCTGGATCCGGATGCCCTGGACGCCTGGGCGAGCCAGCACGGCCGGGCCGGCGCACCGGTGGCCGACCTCATCGCCGACCCGGCGTTGCGCGCGGAGGTCCAGGAGGCTGTGGACGACGCCAACCGGGCGGTGTCGCGTGCCGAGTCGATCCGGGCCTGGCGGATCCTGCCGGGCCAGTTCCTCGAGGATGCCGGGCATGTGACCCCCTCGATGAAGCTCAAGCGAGCGGTGATCACGCAGGAGTTCGCCGAGGAGATCGCCGCGATCTACACCCGCTGAGGCCACCGGGCCCCGCGCCGGCGGTGCGACGGCTGGTCCGCTGTCACTGGATCAGGTCGAACACCTTGAAGATCGGCATGTACAGCGCCACGATCATGCCGCCGATGACCGAGCCCATGATGACGATCATCAGCGGCTCGATCAGTGACGTGAGGGCCTCCGTCGTGGCCTCGACCTCCTGGTCGTAGAACTGGCTGATCTTGTGGAGCATGGTGTCCAGGGCCCCGGTGTCCTCGCCGACGGCCATCATCTGGACGACCATCGGGGGGAACACCGGGTGCTCGA
>JBDHZV010000218.1:0-2924 GCA_039812125.1 Candidatus Nanopelagicales bacterium | reverse complement strand
GCCCGCACCCCGCAGACCTGGTGGTGGGACCCGCTGGCCGGAATCACCACCGTCGAGGAAGCCGAACGACTGGCGATGCACTTCATCTCCACCGTCGAGGACGACACCAAGTCGATCTGGCCGATGAGCGCCACGGAGCTGCTGTCCGCGCTGCTGCTGGCCGCCAACCTGACCGGGGCCGACCTGCGCCAGGTGTACCGGTGGCTGGCCGACGAGCACGACCCGTCCCCCGCCGCGGCCCTGGAGGCCGGTGGGTTCGACGTCCTGGCCGGGTCCCTGCGCGGGTTGCGCCACGCAGCCCCCGAGACCCGAGCGTCGGTGTACTTCACCGCCCGGTCGGGGGCCCGCTGCCTGCGCAACCCCGAGATCACCGCCTGGGTCACCCCGCCGCGCCGGCCGATGCCCTGCCTGGACCCGGTCGCCTTCCTGCGCGGGCGCAACACCCTGTACCTGCTCAGCAAGGACTCCGGCGGGTCCGCCGCGCCCCTGGTCGCCGCCCTGACCGACCGGGTGCTGCGCGCCGGCGAGCGGGCCGCCGAGGCCAACGGTGGCCGGCTGGACCCGCCGCTGGTGGTCGTGCTGGACGAGGCCGCCTCGGTGGCCCCGATCCGCGACCTGCCCGTCCTGTACTCGCACTACGGGTCCCGCGGGATCGTGCTGCTGACGATCCTGCAGTCCCTCGCCCAGGGTCAGGCTGTCTGGGGCCAGACCGGGATGGAGACCCTGTGGGGCGCGGCCACGATCAAGGTGATCGGCTCCGGCATCGATTCCGAGGCCGTCGCCTCCCAGATCTCCCGCCTGGTCGGCGAGCACGACGTCGCCACCGTCTCGGTCACCTCCGGGCGCAGCGGCTCCCGCTCCACCAGCCTCACGCCCCGGCCGATCCTCAGCCCGGCCCAGGTCCGCGCGCTGCCCAAGGGCCGCGCCCTGCTGCTGGCCACCGGGACCCCGATCGTGCTGCTCACCCTGGAGCCGTACTACCGCGGCCCGCACGCGCCGGTTGTGGACGCGGCCGCCGCGGCCCTGGTCGCCCGGATCGCGAAGGAGGCCAGCTGATGGACACCATGCTGCGCGACCCCCTCACCGCCCAGCCCGCCGTCGAGGCGCTGCGCGACGAGTTCGACGCGCTGTCCACCCAGGTCACCGCCGCGACCGCGACCGCAGCCCACCGGCTCACCGGCCTGGCCGATCGCCTGGCCATCCTCGAGCAGCTCGCGATGACACCTGCCGCACAGCCCGGCGGGGGGACGCCGTACCAATACGCGTCGCTGGGCGAGTGGGTCGACGAGGTGTTCACCCGCCTGGCCGCCCGCCACCGGGTCCGGTGGTGCAGCAACTGGGAGGCCCACCTCGAGGCCCGGGCTCGCCTGGAGGCCCTGTGGCACACGTGGGAGGCGGCCAACGCGCCCCAGCCCGGCGGGCAGCCGGCCTGGTCGGCCGTCGACGAGTGGCTGCGCATCGTGTTCGACCACCACGCCGCGGTCCTGCTCGACATCGACGGCCCCTTCGCCGCCTGCTCCCCGTTCGACCGGTGCTCCCCCCCGCCTCGACTGGCCCAGCGGGTGCTGGCCAAGGCCCGGCAGACCGCGGTCGCCCGGCTGGACGCCTACCACGCCCGCCGACACGCATCCGGTGGTCGGTGATGGCCCACACCGATTTCACTGTCCGGTATTGGGCGATTTACTCTGATTCGCATCCGTTGGAAATCGGTGATGGCACGGGGGTGTCAGGGGTCACTGGCACCATCCCGACCAAGCCGACGGACATGACCGGGGGGCAGTCATGAGCGGGACCGTTCGTCCGCCAGAGGTGCTCGCCGTGGTGGCCGAGTCCGGGCAGATGGCGGTGTGGGGACTTCCCGGTGCCCAACCGCACACCTTCCACGGCGACGAGCTCGCCGACTCGTACAGCACCCTGCTCAACCTGGTCCACGAGCACGCGACCCTCATCGAGGGGCAGGTGTGGCTGGCCGCGCGCACCCCGGACGGGCTGTGGCACATGGCCATCGACCCCGAGGGCCGCACGGTTCCCATCCCCGACGAGGCGTTCACCGCCGAGCCGCCACCCCTGGACGCGCTGGCCCACGGATCGGGGCTGGCACCGGCCGAGCCGACCGAAGCCTCGCCGGCGGACAAGACGGCCGCACTGCGGCAGGTCGCGGACCCCGATCCCTCGGTCCGGGCCTGTGCCTGGGCGGCCCTGGCGAACTGGGGGGACGACCCGGCGCAGGTGATCGAGGCCGAGCTGGACCCGGCGCACCTGGCCGTCCTGGCAGACAGCCGGCTGGGATGGGTCCGCGCCGGAGTGGCCGGACACCCCCGCACCGACGCCGCGACGCTGGCGCTGCTCAGCGACGATCCCGACGCCGTCGTACGGCAGGCGCTGGCCGCCCGGATGGACCTGCCCGCCGACCTGGTGGCCGAGCTTGCCGGGGATCCCGATGCGACCGTGCGGGGCGAGCTGTGGCGCAACCCGACTGCCGCGTTCCTGTCCACGGCCATCCCCGTCGATGTCCCCACGGCTGCCCCCACGGTCGGCAGCGCCGCTGTGGTTTCGGGTGCGAGTACGCCTGATGCCGGCTTCTCCGCGTTGGCGACAGCGACGGCTGCGCCTGAGTCCAGGTCCGAGGGTGGAGCGATCCCTGCGCCCGCGGATGCCGCCCAGCCCCGGGGCGGCGCTGCGCTGCCGGGCCGGCGGCGGGCCGGCATGGCAGCCGGGATCGCCGCTGCGGCCATGCTGCTGGCAGGGGCCGGGTACGCGGTGGTGGCCTCCGCCACCGATCCCCCACCGGCCGCGGCCGCTTCCGGCCCGGTGGTGGCGTGGAACGGCACCTGGCTGCCGGCCGGACCCGACGGACCCGACAACCCCACCGGACCGGTCGCCACCGGGTTCGCCCACACCACCCTCGGGGCGGCCTGCGCCGC
>JBDHZV010000217.1:0-2944 GCA_039812125.1 Candidatus Nanopelagicales bacterium | reverse complement strand
GACCTCGCGGGCATGCAGAAGTACGGCTTCGACGAGGCCCGGCCCATCCTGGAGCGGGCCTCGGCCCGGGAGACCGCGGCTCGCGTGGCCCTGGGCACCGTGGCGGCCGCCCTCGTGCACGAGGTCACCGGATCGCGGGTGTTCAGCCACGTGGTGTCGATCGGAGGTGTCGCGGTGCCCGACGGTACCCCCGTGCCGACCGCCGACGACCTCGAGCGGATCGATGCCGACCCCGCGCGATGCGCGGACGCTGCCACCGCCGCCCGCATGGCCGAGGAGGTGGAGGCCGCCCGGCGCGACGGCGACACCCTCGGGGGCGTGGTCGAGGTCATCGTCGACGGGCTCCCCGCGGGCCTGGGGTCGCACGTGCACTGGGACCGCCGCCTGGACGCACGGCTGGCCGCTGCGCTGATGGGCATCCAGGCCATCAAGGGCGTGGAGGTCGGCGACGGGTTCGCGCTGGCGCGCAGCCGTGGCTCGGCCGCCCATGACGAGATCGCGCCGGAGGGCACCGGCCGGGTCCGCCGGCTGAGCGCCCGATCGGGCGGCACGGAGGGCGGGATCTCCACGGGTGAGGCACTGCGGGTCCGGGCCGCCATGAAGCCGATCGCCACGGTCCCGCGCGCGCTGCGCACCGTCGACGTCGCGACCGGGGAGCCGGCCCGTGCCAACAACCAGCGCTCCGACGTGTGTGCCGTGCCGGCCGCCGGCGTCGTGGCGGAGGCGATGGTCGCCCTCGTCGTCGCCGACGCGCTGGTGGAGAAGTTCGGTGGTGACAGCGTGGCCGAGACCCGTCGGAACCTGGAGGCCTACCTGGCTGGGCTGGCCCTGCGATGACCGGCCCGGTCGTCGTCCTGGTCGGCGTGCCCGGCTCGGGCAAGTCCACCGTGGGGCGGGCCCTGGCCGACAGCCTGGGGCTGCCGTTCCGGGACACGGATGCCGACGTGGAGGCCGGGACGGGGCGCACGATCAGCGACATCTTCGTGGCCTCCGGCGAGCCGGAGTTCCGCCGGCTCGAGGCGGCGGCGGTCGCGACGGCGCTGGCCGAGCACCCAGGGGTGCTGGCACTGGGTGGGGGAGCCGTCGTCGACCCCGGGACCCGGGCGCTGCTGGCTGGCCGGCCGGTCGCATGGCTGCGGGTCGGCCTGGCCGCCGCGTCGCAGCGGGCAGGCCTGTCCACCGCCCGGCCCCTGCTGCTGGGCAACGTCCGCTCCCAGCTCAAGGCCCTGATGGACGCCCGGGCGCCGCTCTACCAGGAGGTGGCGGCGGTGGTCGTGGACACCGACGCCCTGGACGTCCCGGCCGCGGTGGCGGCCATCACCGACGCGCTGGGCCTGTCCCCGGCGCCGATCCCGGAGAACGCTGATGAGTGAGCCGACCCGCATCACCGTGACGGCCGAGCGGCCCTACGAGGTCCTGGTCGGGACCGGGCTGCTGGGCGAGCTGCCCCGGATGGTGGGTGCTGCCGCCGAGCGGGTGGCCGTGATCCACCCGCCGACCCTGCGGGCCAGCGCCGAGGCGATCCGCGACGACCTCGTCGGTGGCGGGTATCGCGTGGTCCTGCTGGAGACCCCGGAGGCCGAGGACGCCAAGACCGCCCAGGTCGCGGCCTTCTGCTGGGGGGTGCTCGGCCAGGCTGGATTCACCCGCTCCGACGTCGTGGTGTCCCTGGGCGGCGGGGCGACGACCGACCTGGCGGGGTTCGTGGCCGCGACCTGGGTGCGCGGCATCCGCGTCGTGCACGTCCCGACCACGCTGCTGGCCATGGTCGACGCGGCGGTCGGGGGCAAGACCGGGATCAACACCGCGGAGGGCAAGAACCTCGTCGGCTCCATCCACGAGCCGGCCGGGGTGCTCTGCGACCTCAACGCGCTGGCCACGCTGCCCCGCCACGACCTCGTCGCCGGGATGGCCGAGGTCGTCAAGGCCGGCTTCATCCGCGACACCGCGATCCTGGACCTGGTGCGGGCTGACCCGCAGGCGGTGCTCGACCCTGCCTCGGCCCAGCTGCGCGAGGGCGTCGAGCGGGCCATCCGGGTCAAGGCCGACGTCGTCGCCGGCGACCTGCGCGAGACGACCCGAGCCCTCGGCGGCCGGGAGATCCTGAACTACGGCCACACGCTGGGTCACGCCATCGAGCGGGCCGAGCGGTACCGCTGGCGGCACGGCGCGGCCGTGTCGGTCGGGATGGTGTTCGCCGCCGAGCTGGCCCGCCTGGCCGGCCGCCTCGGCGACGCCGAGGTCGACGCCCACCGGGAGGTGCTGGAGTCCCTCGGGCTGCCCACCTCGTACGCGGGCGCCAGCTGGCCGCAGCTGCACGAGGCGATGCTGGTGGACAAGAAGGCCCGGGGCAGCCGGCTGCGGTTCGTGATCCTCGATGCGATCGGCTCGCCGATCTTCCTCGACGGGCCGGACCCGGAGCTCCTGCTGGCGGCGTACGGCCAGATCAGCGACTGAGGCCCGGGCGGGCGGTACGGTCGGTCCATGCGCGACGTCCTGGTCCTCAACGGGCCCAACCTCGCCCGGCTGGGCTCCCGGGAGCCCGAGGTCTACGGGTCGGCCACCTTCGCCGACCTGGCGCAGCGCTGCGTGGCGCACGCCGAGTCCCTCGGGCTGCGCGCCGACGTGCGGCAGACCGACTCGGAGGCCGAGCTCATCTCGTGGCTGCACGAGGCCGCCGACCGCCAGGTTCCCGTCGTGCTCAACCCCGCGGCGTTCACCCACTACTCGTACGCGCTGCGCGACGCGGCGGCGATGCGCACCGCGGACCTCGTCGAGGTGCACCTCACCAACCCGCACACCCGCGAGCAGTTCCGGCACACCTCGGTCATCTCGGCGGTGGCGACCGGGGTGATCGCCGGCTTCGGCGTGGACTCGTACCTGCTGGCGCTCACCGCGATCTCCGCCCGGGCCTGACCGCGCCCGGCCCGGTCACCCCGGCAGG
>JBDHZV010000216.1:0-2961 GCA_039812125.1 Candidatus Nanopelagicales bacterium | reverse complement strand
TCATCCAGCATGCGGAGGAGGCGTTCGCGTCCTCGTTCGCCATCGCCCTTGCGGTGTCACTGCTGATGGCCCTGATCACCGCGGGCCTGGTGGCGCTGCTGGTGGTCCGCCGGATCGCGGCCAGCGTCACCAACCTGGCTGACGCTGCCGATGCGATCGCCGCCGGTGACTACGGGGTGACCGTCCCCAGCGGTGGGTTCGGCACTGAGATGACGCGCCTATCCGGCGCGTTCGCCCGGATGGCCCAGCGCCTGGCCGCCACCGAGGCCGCCCGTACCGGGATGCTGGCCGACCTGTCCCACGAGCTGCGCACCCCGCTGGCCACCCTCGAGGCCTACATCGACGGGATGGAGGACCAGGTCGTGCCCACCGAGCAGGCCTCGTACGCGGTGATGCGCGACCAGGTGGGCCGGCTGCGTCGGCTGGCCGTTGACGTCCGAGAGGCCAGCGCCGCGGAGGAGCACGCTCTGTCCTTACACCCCGAACCGGTCGACCCCGCCGACCTGGCCCGCAGTGCCGTCGAGTTCGCCCGCCCCAGCTACCAAGCCAAGGGTGTTGAGTTGGCGCTGGCCAGCCCCGGCCGAGGTTTGGTGATCGCTGGCGACGCGGCGCGGCTGCAGCAGGTTCTGGGCAACCTGCTGGCTAACGCGTTGCGTCACACACCATCCGGTGGGCGGGTCACCGTCAGGGTCGGCGCCGCGACGGCGCATATGGTCCGCATCGAGGTCGTCGACACAGGGGAGGGGATCCCGGTCGACCAGTTGGAGGCGATCTTCACCAGGTTCCACCGCGCTGACCTATCCCGGACCAGTCACGACGGCAGCGGCGCTGGCCTGGGGCTGACAATCGCGCGGGCCATCATCACCGGCCACGGAGGAACCCTGACCGCCACCAGCGGCGGCCCCGGCACCGGGTCGACATTCACAGCCACCCTCCCCACCATCTCCTGAGGGCCCCGGGCGGCTCGCCGCCCTCATCGACGCCCGATCTCGTGCCGCAGCACTCGCGGGCGGGTTCGGCAGGGGAATCTTCATCGGACCTTCGTCGCACCTCCGGGCCGCCTCCACCTGGGCTGCCGACACTCGTCGTATGGACAGCAGCCGCTTCACCCTGATGGGTCTCGGCCCCGCCCAGGTCACATTGGTGGTCTCCTCGGGATGCCACTTCTGCCACGACGCCGAGGATGCGTTGGATGAGCTCGGAGGGGAGTTCCCCCTGGAGGTGACGCGGGTCGATCTGCGCAGCCCGATGGGCACGGACCTGGCCCAGCGGCACGGGGCCGCGATGAGCCCGCTGGTGCTGCTCGACGGTGCGTTCGTCTCCGCTGGGAGGCTGCCCCGCAACAAGCTTCGCAAGCTCCTGGCCCAAAGGCGAGTCCGGGTTGGGGCGGTGTCGCGGTGAACAACCTGCTGACCACGGGCTCGGTTCTGGCCGCGTTCTTCGCCGGCGGGGTGGCCCTGTTCGCGCCGTGCTGCATCGCGTTCCTGGCCCCCAGCTACCTGGCTGTGGCGGTGAAGAACCGCCGCTGGCGGCTGCTTCCCCTGACGTTCGTGTTCGCGGCGGGGTTGGCGTCCGTGCTGGTCCCGATCACCTTGGGGATGAGCCTGCTGGCCGGGGCGATCGCCCAGTACCACCGCGTGCTCTACACCGCCGGTGGCGTCCTCATGCTGCTGCTCGCGGCGTGGTCGCTGACCGGTCGGATGTGGAGCCTGCCCTCGTTCCTGCGCGCCCCGGACACCCGCCGCGGCGACTCGGCCAGCTTCTTCGCCCTCGGGGTGTTCTCCGGGGTGGCCTCCGCGTGCTGCGCACCGGTCCTGGTCGGGGTGATGACCCTGTCCGCGTTGAGCGGGTCGGTGATCGGCGGGGCCACCCTGGGGTTGGCCTACGTGTTCGGGATGGTGTTCCCGCTGCTGGTGATGGCCCTGCTGTGGGACCGCTACCAGCTCGGGGAGCGCCGCTTCCTACAGGCCCGACCCGTCACGTTGTCCCTGCCCCGGGGTCGGCGCATCCACACCAACACGATCAACGTCGGGGTAGCGATCGCGTTTGCGGTGATGGGGCTGTTCGTGCTGAACCTGGCCAACTCCGGGACGATGACCGGTGGTCCCGGGTTCCAGGTCGTCATCGGCAGCGGCCTGGCCGCGGTGTTCAAGCAGATCGAGATCTGGACCGCCCCGGTGCCCGAGCCGGTCCTCGGCGCCGCCCTGCTCGGGCTGGCGGGCGTGTTCATCTGGGGCACCCTGCACCGGCTTCCCACTCCCGCAGACCATGTCGACCCGGTCCCGTTGCCCGGTAACCCTTCCCATGGCACGGAGGTCCGCGACGTACCCCCGGCCAGCTGCCACCAGCCGGAACGGGCCCCGGGTTCCTGCCACGACACGACCGACACCCCAGTCCCCCCGATCAAGGAGCTCCTGCCGTGACCGACCGCACCGCCGCCCATCAGAGGGAAGCCGAGCGCCGCCACCACCTGGCCGAGATCCAGGAGGAGCAGGCCCGCACCGCGCGTCAGCGCCGGGTGATCTCCCTGGCGGGATGGGCCGTGGGCCTGCTGCTGGTGGCCGGCGTCATCACCGCCGGGTTGCTGTCCAGCAACCCCAGGACCAGACCGCAGCCACCCCCACCCCGGCGCCGACGTTCACGCTGACCGACACCACCGGGGCAACCGTCGACCTGGCCGCGCTCCGGGGTCGCAACGTCATCCTGTACTTCAGCGAGGGCGCTGGCTGCCAGTCGTGCTTGCTGCAGATGGCCCAGATCGAGGCCCAGCAAGCCAAGTTCGACGAGGCCAACATCACGGTGCTGCCGATCGTGATGAACACCCGGGACCAGATCACCGCGGACATGTCCGCCAACAACGTCAAGACCCCGTTCCTGCTCGATGACGGCACCGTGTCCACCGAGTACGGCACCATCGGCCGGGGCATGCACGCCGGCCTACCCGGGCACAGCTTCGTGGTC
>JBDHZV010000215.1:0-3029 GCA_039812125.1 Candidatus Nanopelagicales bacterium | reverse complement strand
CGCGGTCACGTCGTCTACGTGAACGTGGCGATGCCGCCGGCGATCAACCGCAGCAGCCTGGCCGCCTTCGTGACCCGCGAGTACGAGCCGGGGGAGAGGATCACCTTCGACCGCTACACCGGCGCCGTGCACACCCTGCACGAGGCCTCGGAGCGGCCGGATCCGGCCGGCCGGACCGCTGTGTTCGAGATCCAGACCCGCCGTGGCATGTACCTGGGCAACTCCGAGGGTGGCCGCCGCACCGGCCACGTGCTGCCGCGGTCGATGGTGTTGCGCGTACAAGGGGTCACCGAGGCCACCTACCAGGCGCCGGGCGGCGACACTGGGACCAGGCTGGTCATTCAGCTGACCGACATCACCGAGGACTGAAGAAGCGAAAGGAGGGACGTCATGGAGGAGAACACCACGCGTAGGCCGGCGAAGCCTGCGCGTCCGCGCGACGTCGACCTGGTGCTGCGTGATGACATCGCGCTGAACCTGGCCGTGCCGCGCAAGCTGCCGCGGCAGGATCCGCCGCGGCGATGATCGGCGCCCTGACAGGTGCTGCAGCAGCAGGTGTGGCCGTCCTGGCCATGCTCCACTGGCTGCCCCAACCCCGTCCGGGACGCCTGCTACTGGCCGGATCCGCTGTCGTGACCGGCTGCGCCGCGGCGATCATGGTCGGCCAGTCCGGTTTGTGGCCCCTGCTCGGGATCTCGCTGACGGCGGCCGCCGTCAGCTGGCACGACGGACTCACCCAGCGGATCCCCGACACGCTCACCGCGGTGACCGGTGCGGTGGTGATCGTCGCGGCGATCCTGGCCGGCGGAGGCCTCCAGGAATGGGGCGACGCGGTCCTGGCATCCGCGGTGCTGGCCGGCGGCTACCTGCTGCTCGCCCTGTTCGGATCCATGGGGCTCGGTGACGTCAAGTACGCGATCCCGCTCGGCTTCTCACTGGGCTGGAGCAGCTGGGCTGCGGTGTGGCAGGCCACCCTGCTCACCTTCCTGATCGGTGCGATCTACGCCGTCATCATGATGATCAGGGGCCGCAGCATCCACACCCACGTGGCGTTCGGGCCGTTCCTGGCGATCGGGGGAGTCCTCACCGGAGTGCTGACCGGCCTGACGCAGTGAGCCGTACCGTTTGAACGCCGCCTGACGGCTGTACGGGCGGCCCTCCGCCTCGCTGATCGCCGCGGCGATCCTCGCCCAGCTCACGTGCAGCACGCGGGCCTGCGCCACCAGCCTGGTGAGCTCGGACGCGCTGGCTGAGCCGATGGCGGCGAGCGCAGCTTCCTGGTGGAGGCGTGGATGCGTCGCCAACCATGCCTCGATCGCCGCGGCGTCAAAGCGAGCCGGACGATTCCTGTGGACAGCCGGCAGGGGAGCGGGCATCCCCGCGGTCACCCTGGACGTCGGCGTCCCAGCCTCGGCGAAACCCGCCCGCAGCGTCGACTCAGTGACATCCACGCCGAGTTCCTCCCGCAGCCGGGCCCGCACCTCGGCGTAGGAGTACTCCCGTGTCATGGGCAGCATTCTGCACCCTCCGATGGTTGACGTTTCCCAGCGATAGAGGGATGCTGGACACCACAACACCCCGACCTGGGCCCATCCACCCAGGTCACTCCCTAGGCCTGACCAGCCAGGAAGGACCCGCGTGCTTGCCATGTCCAGCTACGCTGCCAGCACTGAGATCATCCCGGGTGCCACGGGGACGTCCACACCGGACGGCCCCGTGGACCTGTTCCTCCCGATGCCGCGTCTCGACAACCCGCTGTGCGCCGATAGCCCGCTCGAATGGGTTCCCGACCACGAGAAGGCGACCGTCCCCGTCGAAGTGGCCGAGCTCTGCCTCGCCTGCGACGTCCGCGAGAAATGCCTGCTGTGGGCCTGCTTGACCCAGACCCCCGGGTACTGGGCCGCGACCACCAGCCAGGCCCGCAGAGAGGCCGCCAGCGGCGATATCAGGCGCCTCCTGGCGAACCCCACCGTCGGTGCGAAAGCGACCCATCCCCCCGGTGCGGGCAGCGTCCGGAAGTACCGGGCCGGCTGCATCTGTGACGAGTGCCGGCTGGCCAACAGCGAGTCGAAGGCGGGCGAGCGCAGCCGCGCCAAGGAACGGCGCCGGCTGCTTGCCGCAGCCGCCAGCAGCGCCGCATGATCGGAGTCGTGCCGGAACAACACCCGTGGAGCCGAATCCAGCAGCCCAGCCCCATCCCGTCACCGCTGGCTGTCAGCTCGCTGCAGTCGCTCGACCAGGGCGCCTTCACCGAACTCGTCCGCGATCATCTGATCCCGCGCGATGACACCAACTCCGGACGCACCCGTTGGCAGAGCCTGTGGCGCCACCTCGGCGCCACCGAACTGCGACAACGCACCTTCGACACCCTGGAGAACCTCCTCGACCAGGTCGAAGACCACCTTGACGCTCATCCGGACGACCGCCGCGCCCGCCGCTTCCACCAGCAGTGCAACGGGGCCTGGGAACGACTCCGGCGCCCCACGAGTAGGCCCGAGACAGCCGACGCCCTCACCACGGCGATCAGCGACCACCGATCAGCGATCCTCGCCGCACAGGGACCTCCGCGGCCGGCCGATCGAACGCTGTGGCGCCACCTCAGACGTCCCTAGCTCCGGAGAGCACGATTCACCTTCCCCCCGGCCACACTCGGACCCCTGTGGGTGATCGGTGGGCAATGGTCGCTCTAGCCCTCGCGTCCTGTGCGCTGTCGTGGCTCACCTGGTTGGCCCGAGTCGCGGCAGCTCGCTCTCATCCCGTGAGCGAGCCCGACACGTCGTTCCCCCCGTGGTTGTTCCACACGACCCTGTTCCTGGTGGGCCTCTGCGTCGTTGCCTGGTTGGCCTCCTCCCTCTGAACTCGGCAGCCCTCCCCGGCTTAGGTGAACTCGTGGAGTCGGGGGAGCAGAGTGCGGAGTTCTTCGTACAGGTGGGGCCAGCCGCGTTTGAGCCAGACGGCGCGGCCTTCCTCGAGGCGGCCGCCGTCGATCATCTGGGAGATGCGCAGGAAGTGGTCTGGTGCGCCGAGGG
>JBDHZV010000214.1:0-3067 GCA_039812125.1 Candidatus Nanopelagicales bacterium | reverse complement strand
GTCCTGTTCGGCCTGTCCATGGACTACGAGGTGTTCCTGCTCAGCCGGGTCCGTGAGGAGTTCCGCCGCACCGATGACGCCGGGGCCTCAGTGGCCAACGGCGTGGCCGCCACCGCCCGCGTGATCACCGCGGCTGCCTCGGTCATGGTCGTGGTCTTCCTCAGCTTCCTGCTCAACGACCAGAGAGTGGTCAACCTGTTCGGCTTCGGGCTCGCGGTCGCGATCGCCATCGACGCCACCCTGGTCAGGCTGGTCCTCGTCCCGGCCGCCATGGCGCTGGCTGACCGGCGCGCCTGGTGGATCCCGGAATGGCTCGATCGCCGGCTACCCAGGATCGCCCTGGAACCCCCCACCCAAGACCCCTTCCAGGACGAGGTCGACGCCCTCGACGGCGCCCCGTTGCGGGGACCTACGTGAACCCCACACAGTTCCAGTCGGCCGCCCTGCACCGCGTTGTCGAGCTCGACGAACGCACGATCGCCAGATTCCCTCCCCTGGCGGTGGCGATCCACACCGCTGCCACCACGGGTGAGCCCATCCACCAGCACCGGGACAACCTGCTCGCCGCACTGGCCGACAACCTCGCCATTCACGCCGAGTTCGACAAGGCGGCCCGGGACTCGAGCCAGGAGGACGCGTGCGTCCGGCTGCTGACCTCGGCGATGGCTGCTCAGCACCGGTCCCTCGCGGCACGTGTCGAGGAACTCGCCCACGCCACCACCGGACTGGACGCCGTGGCCCTCACCCGAACGATCCACGCGATCCTGAACCTGACCCTCGACCTCGCCCACCGGGTGCTCGATCACCTGGCCGCCCACGACGTCGGCCTACCAGGCGCGACGAACCGGCGGCCCTGACCGAAGCAAGGGCGCGTCGCCGGTGACGGAGCCGCACCCAGTTTCCGCCAGCTGAGCCGGAAAACGTCACGGCCGTGGACGGTGCGAAGGACGACGACCTCGTGGCGGGTGTCGTTGATTCGGTACAGCGCTCGGTATGTGCCGCGCCGCGCCAAGGTGCCCCCTTCCGCCGCTGCGAATCGCGCAGGTCGCTCAGGTGCTGTGAGCTGGCCCGTTCGCGGTAGGAGGCCTGGGGATGGTGTCGGGTCCGGTGACCGGGGTCAGGATGGTGCTTAGCAGGTGTCGGCGGGCGTCCGGCCGGGGGGTTCGCCAGGGGCCGATGGCTGCCTGTAGGCGTTCGGTGAACTCGGCGACGTCGTCATCGCGGATGTAGACCGCGGCGGTTCGGAAGCCGAGGGCGTCGCGCGCGGGGTCAGCGTCCGGACCGGTGAGGTAGCTGTCGAATCCGGCGAGCAGGCTGGCGATGAAGACTCCGAAGGAGGTCCGTAGCTGCTCGCGGGACATGACGGCCAGGTCCTCGCGGGCGGCCGTGGCGCTGGCCGGGTTGAGCGTGTAGCTCCGTTCCACCGCTCCGCGGACGCGGCGTTGCCCGACCACGGTCAGGACGTCGGCCTCGGCGAGGGCCGCGACGTGTCGGTAGAGGGTGGCGGGGGGGATGTCGGGCAGCTCGAGGGCCAGGTCCGCCGTGGTCAGTGCGCGGTCGCCCAGCAGGCACTGGACGATCCGCAGCCGCACGGGGTGGAGCAGGACATCCGCGCTGGCCATGAGGCCAATGGTATCAAACATGCTATCAATCCCATGTCTGATAACATTGGTGTTCGTTGACACTTGGAGGAACCCGTGAGCACCATCCGACTCGCCCCCGCGACTCTGACCGTCCAGCTGACGCCCTGGGAGCACGTGTTCGCCCTGCGGGGCGATGTGACTGTCCCGCGGGCGGACGTCGTGTCGGGTGCGGTGGTCACCGACGCCCTGGCCGCCGCCCGCGGCGTTCGGGCCCCCGGGCTTGGTGCACCTGGGGTTCGGAAGGTGGGGACCTGGCGGTCCCGCGGGTCGCGCACCTTGGTGTCGGTGCGCCGGGGCCAGCCGGCTGTCCACATCCGGCTGCGACCGTCCTCTGACTGGGACGCCCTCCTGGTCGGCTGCGACGACGCCCCAGCGATCGTGACCCAACTGACCGGGGACGCTGCCGCGGCCGGGGCGGACGAGGAAGTCTCCATCCCGATGCCGGGCAGAACCGCGCTCGCTGGCTGCCTGCGCATCCCCGAGCCGGGCGACCGCCCGGTGCCCGCTGCCCTGCTGATCGCCGGGTCCGGGCCCGTGGACCGAGACGGTAACGCCAAGGGCGCCCCCATCGGCATCCAGGCCGCGCTGGCCGAGGCACTGGCCAACGCCGGTGTCGCATCCCTTCGCTTCGACCGCCGCGGGATCAGCGACGGTACCGACTGGCGGGAGGCCACGTTCACGGACAACACCAGGGACGCTGCAGCCGCACTGGACGCTCTGGCCGCGGACCCACGGATCGATCCCGCGCGCCTGGCGGTGATCGGCCACTCCGAGGGCGCCCTGCACACGCTTCGGCTCGCCGCCGGGCAGGGCGCCACCCGCCCCGCCGCGCTGGTCATGCTCAGCGGGACAGCGCGCCCTGGCGGGGACGTGCTGCTCTGGCAAGCCGAACAGATCGGCCCCAGCCTGCCCGCGCCAGTCCGTGGGCTGCTGCGGGTCATGCGCACCGACCTCAGCGCCAAGACCCGCGCCACCCACGAGCGGATCCGCCGCACCACCACCCCAGTGGCACGGATCGGCGGCGCTCGGCTGAACACCGGCTGGTTCCGCGAGTTCCTCGACTACGACCCCCGCCCCGACCTCCAAGCCCTGGCCGTGCCCACCCTGGCCCTCACCGGTCGCAAGGACATCCAGACCCCACCCGAGGACCTCGACGTCATCGCCGACCTCGCGCCCGGACCCGTCCAGATCCGCCGACCCGCCACCCTGACCCACCTGCTGCGTCACGACCCAGCCGACCCACCCTCCATGCGTGACTACAAGCGCCAACTCCGCCAACCGGTGGACGCCGAGTTGTTGCAGGACGTGGCCGGCTGGGTCAGGACCACCCTGACCGTATGAGCGCGGGACACCCACCGAGCTGACCGCAAGACCGCCGCAGAAGGCAACTCGCCAAAGCACCAAACAAGCGCGTCCTTCCGCCG
>JBDHZV010000213.1:0-3067 GCA_039812125.1 Candidatus Nanopelagicales bacterium | reverse complement strand
TGACAGCGGTGGCCGTCCGGACCACGCCCGAAGGCCCACCTGAGCACGAATGGGGGCTCCATCCAGGTGTGGATGGAGCCCCCAAACGGGTGCTGACTTCGAACTGTCTTGGACTACGCGCGGACTACGGGCGCCCCTCCGATGGCATCATCGCAGGTCAGAGCCACATTCTCCGTCAGATGTCGTAGTACAGCTCGAACTCGTGCGGGTGCGGGCGCAGGCGGATCGGGTCCACCTCGTTGGCACGCTTGTAGGCGATCCACGTCTCGATGAGGTCCTCGGTGAAGACACCGCCCTCAGTGAGGTAGCTGTGGTCGGCCTCGAGCGCGTCGAGGACCTCGGGCAGCGAGCCGGGAACCTGCGGGATGTCCGCAGCCTCGTCCGGGGGCAACTCGTAGAGGTCCTTGTCGACCGGCTCACGCGGCTCGATCTTGTTCTTGATGCCGTCCAGGCCGGCCATCAGCATGGCCGAGAACGCCAGGTACGGGTTGCTCGACGGGTCGGGCACGCGGAACTCGATCCGCTTGGCCTTCGGGTTCGAGCCGGTGATCGGGATGCGGATGCACGCCGAGCGGTTGCGCTGGCTGTAGACCAGGTTGACCGGGGCCTCGTAGCCGGGGACCAGGCGGTGGTAGGAGTTCACCGTCGGGTTGGTGAACGCCAGCAGCGACGGCGCGTGCTTGAGCAGGCCGCCGATGTACCAGCGGGCGAGGTCCGACAGGCCGCCGTAGCCGGCCTCGTCGTAGAACAGCGGCTTGCCGTCCTTCCACAGCGACTGGTGGCAGTGCATGCCCGAGCCGTTGTCGCCGAAGATGGGCTTCGGCATGAAGGTGACGGACTTGCCGGCCGCCCAGCCGACGCCCTTGATGACGTACTTGAACTTCATGACGTCATCCGCGGCCTTGGCCAGCGTGTCGAAGCGGTAGTTGATCTCCGCCTGACCCGCGGTGCCGACCTCGTGGTGGGCGCGCTCGACCTCGAGGCCGACCTGGGCGAGCGTGAGGCTCATCTGGTCGCGCAGGTCGGCGAAGTGGTCGACCGGGGGAACCGGGAAGTAGCCGCCCTTGTAGGGGGTCTTGTACCCGCGGTTCGGCGTGCCGTCCTCCTCGTACTCCGAGCCCGAGTTCCACTTGCCCTCGATGGAGTCGATGAAGTAGTAGCCCGCGTTCTGCTTGGTCTCGAAGCGCACGGCGTCGAAGATGTAGAACTCGGCCTCGGGGGCGAAGAACGCGGTGTCCGCGATGCCCGTGCTCTTGAGGTAGGCCTCAGCCTTCATCGCGATGTTGCGGGGATCGCGGCTGTAGGGCTCGTCGGTGAAGGGGTCCCGGATCGACATGTTGATGATCAGGGTCTTCTCGGCACGGAACGGGTCGATGTACGCGCTGCCCAGGTCGGGGATCAGCTTCATGTCCGACTCGTGGATGGCCTGGAACCCGCGGATGGACGACCCGTCGAACATCTGGCCCTCGGTGAAGAAGGCCTCGGGCAGACCCTTGGCAGGCACGTTGAAGTGCTGCATGACGCCGGGCAGGTCACAGAAGCGGACGTCGACGAACTGGACGTCCTCCTTCTTGATGAACCGGAGGACTTCCTCCGCAGTGCTGAACATCCAACCTCCTGGGTTGTGGCCGCAGGTGCGACCCTCGATGCGGGTTCGCGGGAGGGCCGGACTCACACGGCCGCCCCTCATCCGCGACGCTAGGGGTGCGGGATTACCCTCCCGTGTCCCTATTGTTTCCTGCCGGTTACGCGTCCCCCTCGCGGGGTGGGCGCTCGGCGAACTGATCCTGGACTGCGGACCAGAAGCCGTGGCGAACGGCCACCTTCGCGGCCTCGCTGGACCAGGTGTCGACTCCCCGTGCGACGGCGTAGCGCAGCAGCTCGGCGTCGATCGCGCGGGGGATCGCCGGGTGCTCGCCGGCCAGCAGTGCGGCCGCCTCGGACGTGGCCCGGCTCAGCCAGCGCCGCGCGTACGCCCGGCCGACGCCGTCGGCGTCGTACGCGATGCCGGTGTCCTCGGCTGCATCGGCGAACTGCTCGGCCTGGGTGGTCAGGTCCGACAGTCGGTAGAACCGGTAGTCCGGGACCAGGTTGAAGCCGCTGTGGACACCGGAGGAGGTGTAGAGCAGCGTGTCAGCCCCGACCGGTCGCGCCGGCAGCGGCCGGGACCGGACGTCGGTGGGTTTGGGCCCGGTCCGTGCCGTGGTGGCGGTGGTGGCGGTGGTGGCGGTGGTGGCCGGCGTGTGGCCCGCCGAGGCTGCGGGTGTGGTGGGCTCGGGTGGCTCGGCACCCGGTGGTGGCGGAGTCTGCGGGACGGCGTGCGGCGGTGACGGGGGCGCCCCGACGTGCTCCGGGGATCGGTGCAGCGGTGGGGCGCCGTTCGGGCGGGCCGATCCGGGCCGCAGCGGCACCACCGCCGCGTGTGCCCCGGCCGCCGTCGCATGGCCCGGTTCGCCCGGCGGTCGGGCGGTGGGGGAGTCGGGCTTCGGCGGTTCCAGGATGGTGAACACGTTGCGGATCCACGCCTCCTGCAGCACGTAGCGACGATCGGCTGCCGCGATGAGCTCCAGGGACTGGTTGCCGCCGTCGGGACCGGCCTCGACCCCCCAGAGGTGCACCCGCACGCCGTAGGACTGGACCTCGTCGACTGCGCGCAGCAGGTCCTCGTCGCCGGACAGGAGCACGAAGTCGACCGCCCCCCGGTTGCGGGCCAGGCCGGTCATGTCGGCATGCAGCTCGGCGTCGACGCCCTTCTGCACCATCCGTCCGCCCGCCCGCTCCCGCAGGTTCCCGAGGCGCAGCTTGATGTCGCCGAGACTGGCGAGCTCGCGCTGGTCCGGATACGGGTTGCGGTTCGGCGCGGCCGCGTACCAGTAGATCCGTAGCAGGGGCAGCTCGGTCTGCTGCACCGCGAGCTCGGCGATCTCGCGCACCAGCGCAATGGAGTTGGGACGGACGGTTGCCCCCGGGTGCCCGTTCAGCATGAGCGTCTTGGCGGACTCGTGGAGGTAACCGGCGTCGACGAAGACCGCGCACCGATCCATGTCGGAAGACTACTTGCTGGCAC
>JBDHZV010000212.1:0-3118 GCA_039812125.1 Candidatus Nanopelagicales bacterium | reverse complement strand
TAGGAGCGCGGCCGGCTCGAGGCCGAGGAGGCCGCCGCCCAGCGCGAGGCCGAGGACCGCCGGCACCGGCAGCGCCAGGCCCAGGCCCACGCGGCCCTCACCGACGCCATCGCCGAGCTGCGCCACGCCGTGAGCGTCACCTGCAGCCACGTCGAGCAGCAGGCCACCATGCTGGCGTTCCGGCTGGTGGAGGAGATCCTCGGACGCGAGCTCGAGGTCGCCGCCAGCCCTGGCACCGACGCCGTGCGGCGCGCGCTGGCGCTGCTGCCCGACGAGCCGCTGGTCACCGTGCGGCTGCACCCCGACGACCTGACCGACGAGGCCGCCGCCGCCTGCCCGGAGGGGGGTCGGCTCGTGGCCGACGCCTCGCTGCAGCGCGGCGACGCGATCGTCGAGACCGATGCCGGCGTCGTCGACGCCCGGCTGAGCACCGCCCTGGCCCGGGTCCGGGAGGCCTGGCAGTGACCGCCGCCGCCCTGTCCCCCGCCGCGCTGTTCGCCCCGGACCGGGTGGCCGCCGCCCTGCGCGCCGCGGCACCGCAGCGGCTGGGCCGGGTCACCGAGCTGCGCGGCCTGCACATGACGGTCACCGGCCTGGACTCCGCCGTCGGGGACATGCTCGAGGTCCTCGGGCCGCGCCCCGTGGGCGTCGAGGTCGCCGCGAGCACCCGCACCGGCCTGGTCTGCCTGCCCATGGGGGACACCCGCGGGCTCAAGGTCGGCGCCCTCGTGCGCGACACCGGCGGGCCGCTGACCATCCCCGTGGGCCCCGGGCTGCGCGGCCGGGTCCTCGACGGGCTGGGCCGGCCCATCGACTCCGGTCCCCCGCTGCGCGACGTCGCGTGGGTCACCGTGGACAACCGGGCCCCCAGCCCGATGACCCGCCCCCGCATCACCGAGCAGGTGTCCCTGGGCGTGCGGGCCCTGGACACCCTCGTCCCGTGCGGCCGCGGCCAGCGGCTGGGCATCATGGCCGGGTCCGGGGTCGGCAAGTCCACCCTGCTGTCGATGGCCGCCCGGGGCACGGACGCGGCCATCTCCGTGATCGCCCTGGTCGGCGAGCGCGGCCGGGAGGTCCGCGAGTTCCTCGACGTGGACCTCGGCCCCGAGGGGCTGTCCCGCTCCGTGGTCGTGGTCGCGACCTCCGACGCCCCCCCGGTCGAGCGGCTGCGCGCCGCATTCGCCGCCACGCGGATCGCCGAGTGGTTCCGCGACACGGGCGACGACGTCCTGCTGATGATGGACAGCCTGACCCGGGTGGCCATGGCCCAGCGCGAGGTCGGCCTGTCCGCCGGCGAGCCGCCGGCGACCCGGGGCTACCCCCCGAGCGTGTTCGCGCTGCTCCCCCGGCTGCTCGAGCGCGCCGGAGCGGCCGAGACCGGCAGCATCACCGGGCTGTACACCGTGCTGATCGAGGGTGACGACCTGCAGGACCCGGTCGGCGACACCGCGCGGTCGATCCTGGACGGCCACATCGTGCTGTCCCGGCGGCTGGCCACCGCCGGTCACTACCCCAGCGTGGACGTCCTCGAGTCGATCTCCCGGGTGGCCTCCGCCGTGACCGATCCGGCCCAGCGCAGCGACGCCCAGACCCTGCGCCGGCTGCTGGCCGCCCACCGGGAGGTCCGCGAGCTGGTCGAGATCGGCGCCTACGTCGGCGGGTCCGACGCGGACGCCGACCGGGCCCTGGCGCTGGCGCCGCACATCGACGCCTTCCTGCGCCAGCCGCTCGGCGAGGTGACCACCGCCGCCGACGCCTGGGCCCGGCTGCGGGAGCTGGTGGCGCCATGAGCGACGACGGCCGGGGCCTTCGGGCGGTCGCCCGGGTGCGCGCCGTGCGCGAGCGCGACAGCAAGCTCGGCCTGCAGCAGGCCGCCCGGATCGCCCAGGAGCGCGCGCTCGAGCTGGCCCGCCGCGAGGACGAGCTGGACGCCGCGCCGGCCTTCACCGGCGGATCGGCCGGGGCGTTCCTGGTGGCGCGCCAGTCGCTGGGCACGATGGCCACCGAGACCAGCCAGGCCTCCGATCGGGCCGAGCTCGGCCGGGACATCGCCACGGAGTCACTGGGCCGGTGGCTGGGCGACCGCTCCCGGCTGCGGGCCGTCGAGCTGCTGTCCGAGCGCCGCGCCGAGCACCGGCGCGCCGAGCTGGCGCAGCTGGAGCGCCGGGACCTCGACGAGATCGCCGGCCGGTCCTGGCTGCGGGCTGCCGCCTCCCGGGAGCGGGCATGAGCATCGTCGAGCTGACCGCCCGCATCGGCGAGGTGACCGCGCGCATCAGCGAGATCCAGTCCCAGCTCGCGCTGCTGGCACCCCAGCAGTCCACCGCCACCGGCACCTCGTTCACCCAGGCCCTCGACCGGGCCACGGCGGCCAGCGCGACCGGGGCCACCACCACGGGTGCCCGCGCCGCTGTCGGGACCGCCGCGGCGACCGGTGCGGGCACGACCACCACCGCCGCGCCGGCCGCGGCGACGTCCGGGGCGTCGGACCTGCCCGCGGGGACCCCCTACGCCGAGCTGTTCCGCTCGGCCGCCCAGAAGTACGGCGTCGACGCCCGGCTGCTGGCCAGCGTCGCCAAGCACGAGTCCTCGTTCAACCCGAAGGCGGTCAGCCCCGCGGGCGCCCAGGGACTCATGCAGCTGATGCCCGGCACGGCGCGCGGCCTGGGCGTCGACGATCCGTTCGACCCCGCCCAGGCCATCGACGGCGCGGCCCGGATGCTGCGCTCGCTGCTCAGGGAGTTCGGCCGCACCGACCTGGCCCTGGCGGCCTACAACGCCGGCCCGGGAGCGGTGCGCAGGTACGACGGCATCCCGCCGTACCGGGAGACCCAGAACTACGTCCGACGGATCATGTCCGACCTGGGGGAGTCATGACGACCATCACCGCCCTGCCCGCTGCGCCGACCGTCGCGCCGGCCAGTCCCACGTCCCCGGCCCCGGCCGGCGCCGGAGCGGACGACTTCGCCGGGCTGGTCGAGGCCAACCTGGCCGGCCGGGGCACCCCCGACGGTGCGGGCGGCACCGGCAGCCCGGACGGCGACACCGCCGAGCAGCCCGACGCCGCAGCCCCCGAGGGACCGGACCCGGATCCCACTGTCGTGCTCCTGCTGTCCCC
>JBDHZV010000211.1:0-3126 GCA_039812125.1 Candidatus Nanopelagicales bacterium | reverse complement strand
TGGACCGCTTCGAGGACGCCCCCGGCGAGGCCCTGGCGTGGGCCTACGACATGGTCTGCAACGGCAACGAGATCGGCGGCGGGTCGATCCGTATCCACCGGGCCGACGTGCAGCAGCGGGTGTTCTCGGTGCTGGGCATCGACGAGCAGGAGGCCCGGTCCAAGTTCGGGTTCCTGCTCGACGCGTTCTCCTACGGACCGCCGCCGCACGGCGGCATCGCCTTCGGCTGGGACCGGATCGTGATGCTGCTCTGCGGTGCGTCGAGCCTTCGCGACGTCATCGCCTTCCCCAAGACCGGCGGCGGTCACGACCCCCTCACGGGCGCGCCCACGCCGATCACCCCGGCCCAGCGCCGTGAGGCCGGCATCGATGCCCGGCCCGCAGGCGGCTCGCGCGGCTGAGCCGGGGACACCGGGGCCCGGTGGTGGCCCGCCCCACTAGGGTGTGGGCACGCCCTCGTCCCGGAGGTCCCTGCATGACTGCTCGCCGTGCCCTGCCCGTCAAGTTCACCGTCGGGCTGCTGGCTGTCGCCGCGCTGCTGCTGGGCGGCGCGCTGCCGGCTTCGGCGCACGCCGAGCTGGAGGGGACCGATCCGGCGGACGGCGCCGTGCTGGCCACGGTGCCCGACGAGGTCACCCTGACCTTCGGTGAGGACCTGATCGACCAGGGCAACGCCGTGACCGCGACCCAGGTGGGGGCGGCCCAGCGGCTGGCCCTCCCGGATCCGGTCGTCGACGGCGAGACGGTGACCGTGGCCTGGCCCGCGGATGCCGACTCCGGGGAGTTCGAGGTCGCCTACCGGGTGGTGTCCGCCGACGGCCACCCCATCACCGGTGCGTTCACGTTCACGATCGCGAATGCCACGCCGTCGGCCAGCCCGTCCGGCGATGCCTCGGCCTCCGCGGCCGCCTCGGCATCCGCCTCGGCCACAACCTCGGCCGTGCCGGTCGGGGAGTCCGCGGCCGCGGCCAGCGCCTCGCCCGCGGCGGCGGAGCCCGCAGGTCCCGGTGCCCGCCTGCTGTCGTGGATCATCGGGTTCGGACTCGTGGTGCTGATCGGCGTGGGCGCGGGCACCTGGTTCTGGCGGCGGGCCCGCCGCTCCTGATGGCCGCGCCGGCCGGCACCGCCCCCGCCCCAGCGGTCGCCCGCCGGGCGCTCGGTCCGCGCCTGCTCTGGACCCTCGCCGCCCTGCTCACCCTCGTCGGGCTGGCTGCGGCGGCCCAGGTGTCGTGGCGGCCCGCCCCTGCCGGGCTGCCCGACGCCGGCCCCCTGGTCGTGGACGGGCTGCCCGTGCTGCGACTGGTGACCCTGCTGGCTGGAGGCATCGCGCTGGGGTTCGCCCTGTCCGCGGTCGCCCTCGATCCGGGCGCCGGACGGGATCGGGTGGGCCCGCTGGGTCGCCGGGACCTGCGCATTAGCGCCGGTGCCGCCGGTGTCCTCGCGGCCGCCAGCGTCGTGGTCAGCGTCGTGACGCTGGCCGACGTGCTGGGCATCGGGATGGGGGAGGTGCTCAGGCCGGGGATCATCGCCACCTACCTGTGGGACGTCGAGTCCAGCCGGGCCCACCTGGTCGCCGGGGTCCTCGCCCTGGCCGCAGCGTTCGGGTTGCGCGGCACGCGCAGCCTGGGGGCGGGCGCCTGCTGGGCCGCGGTGATCGCCGTGGCGGTCGGGCTGCCGGCGCTGACCGGGCACGCCGCCGGCCTCGGCGGTCACACCCTCGCCCTCGTGGCAGGGTTCGGGCACATGCTTGCGACCGCGGTGTGGGGCGGCGGGGTCGTGGCGATCGCGACGCACGCGGTGCTGCGCTCGCCCGGGATGCCGGAACGGGCACGCCGCTTCGGGGTGGTGGCGATCCTCTGCGTCCTCGTGATCGCGCTGACGGGGCTGGCGGCCGCGCTGACCCGGCTGGATGCACCGTCCCAGCTGGTCACCACCGCGTACGGGCGCATGGTGCTGGCCAAGGTGGTGGGAACCGTCGCGGCCCTGGCCCTGGCTGGGACCGTACGGCGGGCCTGGCAGCGGCCCGCCGGCGCACCGCTGGTCCCGGTCCTCGCGGAGGTCGCGGTGCTCGGCAGCGTCCTCGGGGTCGCCGTGGTACTGGCACGCTCGCCGTTCCCCCGGCAGCCCGTGCAGCTGCCCACGCTCGGTGAGGACCTCATCGGCTACCCCTACCCGCCGCCGCCCACGGTGGCCCGGGTCGTCCTGGGCTGGCACCCCGACTGGGTGTGGCTCACGGCCTCGCTGGTGGCGATCGCGCTGTACGCGGTCGGGGTGATCCTCCTGCGCCGCAGGGGCGACACGTGGCCCGTCGGACGCCTCGTGTCCTGGACTCTGGGGTGGCTGGTGGTCGTCTGGGCGACCTGTGCCGGAGTCGGGTGGTACGCGCCCACGTCGTTCGCGCTGCACATGATCTCCCACATGGCCCTGGCCATGCTGGCACCGGTGCTGCTGGTGCTGGGCGGCCCGATCACGCTGGCGCTGCGGGCCATCCGGCCAGCCCGAGGCGGGGCGCGTGGGCCGCGCGAGTGGATCACGTGGGCGCTGCACACCCCGGTGACCCGGTTCCTGACCCACCCGGCCTACGTGCTGTTCATCTACACCGTGGGGCTCTACGGCCTGTACTACTCCGGTCTGTACACCACGCTGATGGCCACCCACCTGGGCCACCTGGCGATGCAGGTGCACTTCCTGGCCGCCGGCTACCTGTTCTACTGGGTCGTCATCGGTGTGGACGCCGGTCCTCGGTCGCTGCCCTACTCGGCCCGCCTGATCCTGCTGATGGCCTCGCTGGTGATCCACTCGTTCTTCGCGGTGCCGATGATGATGGCGGCCTCGCCGATGGTGGCCGACTGGTACGCGATGGTCCGTCCGCCCTGGCTGGCCGACCCGATCGCCGACACCCACGTCGCCGGCGGCATCGCCTGGGGCTTCGGGGAGATCCCGACCCTCGCCGTGGCCATCGCCCTGGCGGTGCAGTGGTCGCGCTCCGATGACCGGGAGGCGCGGCGGGCCGACCGGCGCGCCGACCTGGACGGGGATGCGGACCTGCGCGCGTACAACGAGCGGCTCGCCCGACTCGACGCTGCCTCGCGTGGGTCGCGCGCCCCGGACCGGATCCCCGGGGAT
>JBDHZV010000210.1:0-3153 GCA_039812125.1 Candidatus Nanopelagicales bacterium | reverse complement strand
GCGCGGATTGTGGGCTGCCATGCGGAGGACCTCAGCGGCCGTGCTGCGGCTTCCGGCGGCCATCTGGCAGCCTTTGGTTGCTGGCAGCCCTTGGTGTTCTCGGGGCACGTGGCAGCCCGGAGCTCGCCACTAGGAGCGCCGTTGAGGGCGGCTCGCGCGTGAAGGCGTCCGCCTATCTCAACAGCGCCGTACTCACGACGGAGACGCTGTTGCGTGACGAAAGAGCAGTGGTTCGCGCGGCCGTGGGGAGTCTCCTACACCAATGGGGGGTCCGCCCATCCTGGCGGAGTGGCGGCTACCTGTAGAAGATCACTCCAGCGCCGTGGTTGCTTGGCGAACGGACTCGATGTCGATGTGCGTGTAGACGCGCTCGGTGAAGGCCGGGTCGTCGTGGCCCACGATCGTCGCAATGATCCCGCGCGGTACGCCGGCTTCGGCGAGCAGTGACTTCCATCGGCGGTAGTCGTTTCGGTGATCGACGGGGGCTGCGACGTTCGTCGCCGAGTGAGCCCCGTTTCCAGCCGTCGCGCGACGCCTGTCAGAGCGGCGATGCGGCGATGCGTGCACATCTTCTGGTGCGGTCGGGGATGCCGCCGAGGAAGCGCGTGCGACGCTCCGCAATGGGTACTGTCTCGTCGCGAGGGCGAATCTGGCCACCAGCTGCAAGATGCCTGATCGCTGGCTGTGCGTGGTGAGGTCGGGCCTGGGTGCGACAGGGATGAGCCTCGGAAGGGGGATGCCGTGAGGGCGGTGCAGCAGCGGGGCTACGGGGATCCGCGCGAGGTGCTTCAGGTGGCCGAGCTGGATGTTCCGCAGGTGAAGCCCGACCAGGTGCTCGTGCGGGTGCGGGCCAGCTCGGTCAATCCTTACGACTGGCACCTCATCTGCGGCGAGCCGGTGATCGCCCGCTCGCAGTTGGGCGGGGTCCGGGCGCCGGTGAGGGTGGTCGGCGCGGACTTCGCCGGGGTCGTGGAGCGGGTCGGCGGCGCAGTTCGGGGGGTGGCTGCCGGTGACGAGGTGTTCGGGTGCGCCGCGGCCGGCGCGTTCGCGGAGTTCGTCGCAGCCCCGGCGGCCCGATTGGCGCGCAAACCCGTCAACCTGTCGTTCGCGCAGGCCGGGGCCGTGCCGATGGCGGCCTGCACGGCCGTCCAGGGCCTGCGTCGGGGTGGGCTGGCCCGCGGGCAGCGGGTGTTGGTCATCGGTGCCTCCGGAGGGGTTGGCACGTTCGCTGTGCAGTTGGCCACGCATGCCGGCGCCTCGGTCACCGGGGTGTGCAGCACCGGCCGGCTCGAGCTGGTCGGCAGTCTGGGCGCGGACGAGGTGATCGACTACACCGTGCAGGACCCGACCGCGGGCCCAGCGCGGTACGACCTGATCCTCCAGCTCGGTGGGACGTACGCGCCGCGGGCGCTGCGCAGGCTGCTCACCCCGCGCGGGGCCCTGGTGCAGTCCTACGGTGACGGCGGACGATGGGTCGGACCCCTGGGCGGTGTCGTCGGTGGGGCCCTGCTCAACCTGGTCAGCAGGCAGCGGATCACCTCGTTCGTGACCAAGGAGGACACTGCGACGCTGGAGCAGCTGCGCGGCCTGATCGAGGCGGGCCACATCCGCCCGGTCATCGACAGCGAGTACCCGCTGGAGCAGGCCGCCGACGCGGTAGCCCTGGTCAGGCAGGGCCGGCCCGCGGGCAAGGTCGTGGTGAGCGTCGCGGTCTAGCGGCGACGCTCACCGGGGAGGAGGGCTGCGTGCACGCCGTCGTGCAGGAACGGTACGGCCCGCATCGTGAGGTGCTGCACGTCCGCGAGATCCCGACGCCGGCCCCCGGAAGAGGGCAGGTGCTGGTCCGGGTCCGGGCGACGTCGGTGCACGCCGACGTCTGGCACGCGGTCAACGGCATCCCTTATGTCTTCAGGCTTCTGGGCTCAGGGCTGCGAGCTCCGACGAGGCAGGTCCCGGGCACCGACCTGGCCGGCGAGGTGGTCCAGGTCGGTGCGGGTTCGAGTCGCTTCGTGCCGGGTGATCGGGTGTTCGGCGAGATCACGCCGGCCGGTCGGTGGTTCAGCGCTGGCACGTTCGCCGAGTACGCGACCGCCGAGGAGACGGTGCTCGCGCCGATCCCCGCAGCCCTGTCGTTCGAGGAGGCCGCGGCCGTGCCCACCGCTGCGCTCATCGCGCTGGCGAACCTGCGCGACCAGGGCAGGGTGCGCAGCGGCCAGCGCGTGCTCGTCATCGGAGCCGGTGGCGCCGTCGGGGTGTGGGCGGTCCAGTTGGCGACGTTGTTCGGGGCCGAGGTCACCGCCGTCGACGCGCCTGCCAAGCTCGACCTGCTGCGCGACCTCGGCGCCGCCAACGTCGTGGACTACACCCGGCAGGACGTCAGCCGCCTGGGCGTGCGCTTCGACCTCGTGTTCGACATGGTCTCGCAGGCACCGTTCCGACAGCTGCGGCGAGTGCTCGAGCCCGATGGCACGTATGTGCTGGTCGGCTACGGGCAGTACAGCTCGGGCCACCGCGTGCTGGGCAGCATCGGGCGGATGCTCCCGCTGCTGGCCATCTCCCCATTCGTCAAGCAGGTCCCGGGCATCCGGCCGGGCCCATCACGGGAGGAGAACTGGGCCACGATCGTGGAGCTGCTTGAGGCGGGCCGCATCCACCCCGTGGTCGACGAGCGGACCTTCCCCCTGGCGCAGGCCGCCGACGCGATCGACTACCTGGCCACCGGCGCGGCGAAGGGCCGCGTGGTCCTCACGCTGTGACGCCCTGCCCGAGCCCTGAGGTTGTTGCGGGGCAGCGCTGGGCAGGCATCCGGGGCGATCGCCATCGGATCGCCCGCCCGCGGCGCCTCCACTGATCGTCACCTGAGGGACGGCTCGGGTTGGCCGACTCCCGGCATGTGCGCGGCGACTCTCGGATGGTGCGCGGATCCGATGGTGGAGACCGAGCCGGCGGGTCGGGTGAGCCTCGCGCGGTATTCGCTGCGATCCATTCCGCCATGGGCCCCGTTCGGCGGGATGATGAACTCGGGTCGGATCGTGGGGCTGGCCCGTGGGAGTGATGATGGATGTCGTTGAGGTCCCCTCGCCCGGTCCCCCCCGGAGCGCGAAGCCGGCGGGGGCGCCGTGGAGTGGCTGGCGCGGGCCCGCGGTGGCCGGA
>JBDHZV010000209.1:0-3184 GCA_039812125.1 Candidatus Nanopelagicales bacterium | reverse complement strand
CCGGTGGCGACCGGCGAGGAGGTTGCCGCCGGCTGCTTCCTCGTCCAGGGCCGGGCGACCACGCTGGTGCTGCGGACCGGGGAGCGCACGCGGCTGGCGCAGATCGCGCACCTGACCCAGCAGCGCCGGCCGCGGACGCCGCTGGAGCGCGACATCGAGGCGCTGGTGCGCCGGATCGGCATCATCGCCGCGGCCGTCGGCATCGGGTTCTTCGTGCTGATGCTGGCCCTGGGGGTGCCGGCCACCGACGGCTTCATCTTCGGCGTCGGCGTGACCGTGGCGCTGGTCCCGGAGGGCCTGCTGCCGACCGTGACGCTGTCGCTGGCGATCGGGGCGCAGCGGATGGCGGGGGAGCGGGCCCTGGTCCGCCGGCTCGAGTCGGTGGAGACCCTCGGGGCGACGACGTTCATCTGCACCGACAAGACCGGGACGCTGACCGAGAACCGGATGAACGTCGTGGCGGTGTGGACCCCGGGGGGCAGCGCCGAGATCGCCGGGACCGGGTATGCCCCCGATGCCACCGTCACGTACTCGTCGACCACGGCGCGGGAGCCCGTGACCCGGGCGGCGAATGCGGCGTCGCTGGCCTCGGCGCGGGTCGAGCAGGTCGACGGCCGGCCCGCCGGGGACCCGATGGAGGTGGCGATCTGGACCCTGGTGGCCCGGCTGGGGTCCCGGGCCAGCCGCCACGCGACAGCCCACGGACTGGTCCTGCCGCCCCCGGATCCCGTGCCACCACTCGGCGGCCCCTCCGAGGACGCCGGCGCCGGGGAGTTCCTCCCGTTCGACACCCGCCGCCGCATCTCAGCCGCGGTGCTGCCGGATCGCGTGGTGGTCAAGGGCGCTCCGGAGGTGGTCCTGGCCGCGGCCGACGCGGGGCAGTCCGCCCGGGGTGCCCTCGACGCCATGCTCACTCGGGGGCTGCGCGTCCTGGCAGTGGCACAGTGCGCACGCCCGGACACAGCGGGCAACGGCAGCCCCGCGGGGACGTCGGCGGGGACGTCGGCGGGCGAGCCACCGAACCTGGGGGCCGTGCTGTCCGGGCCGCTGGAGCTGCTCGGCCTGATCGGGTACCACGACCCTCCTCGCGACGGCGTCCCGGAGGCCATCGCCGAGTGCCGACGGGCCGGGATCCGGCTGGCCATGATCACCGGGGACCATCCCGCCACGGCCGGCAGCATCGCCCGGCAGATCGGCCTGGCCCTGCCTGAATCGCCCGTCCTGGTGGCCTCCGAGCTCCCCGACGACCCCCAGGTGCTCGGCGCGATGGTCGACCGGGATGGGGTGGTCCTGGCCCGGGCGACCCCCGAGGACAAGCTGCGGGTCACCCGGGCGCTGCAGGCGAGGGGACATGTCGTGGCCATGACCGGCGACGGAGTCAACGACGCCCCGGCTCTCACCCTGGCCGACATCGGTGTCGCGATGGGGGCATCCGGCACGCAGGTGGCTCGCGAGGCCGCCGACCTCGTGCTGCTCGACGACCACTTCGCCACCATCGTCGCCGCTGTCCGGCAGGGCCGCGAGACATTCCTGAACGTGCGGCGGTTCCTCACCTACCACCTCACCGACAACGTCGCCGAACTCGCCCCGTTCGTGCTGTGGGCACTGTCCGGCGGGCGGTTCCCGCTCGCGCTGGGCGTCATGCAGATCCTGGCCCTGGACCTGGGGACCGACACCCTGCCGGCGACGGCCCTCGGGGCGGAGCGGGGCGCGCGCCGCGTCCTGGACCGCCCCCCGGTGCGGGGGCACCTGCTGGATCGGTCGGTCGCCTGGCGGGCGTTCGGGGTCCTCGGCCCCGCGGAGGCGCTGACCAGCCTGGCGGTGTTCAGCCTGGGCCTGGTCCTCGCCGGATGGCGACCCGGGGCAGCCGCGCTGGGCGCACCCGCGGTCGCGTCGGCCTCGGGTGGGGCGTTCCTGACCGTGGTGGTCATGCAGATGGCCAACGCGCTGGCCTGCCGCAGCAGCAGCCGGCCGGTGTGGCGCCTTGACCTGCTCGGCAACCGGTTCCTGCTGATCGCGATCGCGACATCCGCCGCGTTCGCCCTGGTGTGCCTGGCCGTCCCGGCGATCGCGCGACTCCTGGGACAGGGGTGGCCCCCGGTGGCGACGCTGCCGCTGATCGCAGCGGCCCCGCTCATCCTGGTCGTCGTGGACGGGGTGTGGAAGCGCGTGACGCATCGGCCGCGGCGCTCAGCTACTCCGCGCGGGACGGGCGTGGGCTAGGTTGACGCCATGCTGTTCACGCTCCTGGCCCTGTTCTTCGTCCTGATCGTCGTGCTGGTCGTCGCCGGCGTGCGCTCCATGAAGGGCAAGGACTTCCGCGGCTGACACGGCGCTGCCCGGGTCAGGCCGGTCCCGGGCCGCGGGCCCTGCCCGCCCTCACGCGATGCGGTGGCTGGTCAGCTCGGCGGGGGAGCGTCCCAGGGAGCGCAGCAGGTCCGCCAGCAGCGTGGAGTCACGTACCTCGGCCAGGTACGCGGGGTGTCCGCCCCGCAGCCCGAACAGTCGACCCTTGTAGACCAGGTACACCACGACCGCGACGTTGACCACGAGCGCCCCGACCTTGAGCGGCGTGACGTGGGTGGCGATCTCGTACAGCTCGACGGGGATGAACGCCGAGGTCGCCACCGCGGCGAGGTACTCGGCCCACCGCCACCCACCCCACAGACCCACGCCCTCCACGATCTGCACGATCCCGTAGGCGAGCAGGCCCAGCCCAGCCAGCCGGATCGGATCTCCCGAGCCGCCGAGCCAGGACTCCATCCGAACCACGATCGGCCAGCTGCCGAGATTGAGGCCCAGCTCAGTGCCCAGGGGGCGGAACGCCAGAAGCAGGCGCTCGACCTCTCCCAGGATCGACCCGCGCCTGGCGGCGACCTCGTAGGTGACCAGGGAAGCGCTGATCAACGCGATCCCCTTGACCAGCCGTTCCAGCGCCACGAGTCGCAGCAGCCCGAACTTGCGGCCGTGGCTGCCACGGACCAGCAGCGGGGGTTCGGCCAGGGCAGCGCGGGCCTCCTCGGACCCCACCACCTCGGCCACGCCGACCGACATCGGTCGCACCCACGCCCCGCACCGCAGGCACCGCAACAGGGTGCCGGCGCGGGCAGCCTCGACAGTCCTGTCGACCGGGCCGTCGACCGGGCCGTCGGTCAGGCCGTCGATCGGGCCGTCGATCGGGCCG
>JBDHZV010000208.1:0-3204 GCA_039812125.1 Candidatus Nanopelagicales bacterium | reverse complement strand
TGGAGTATGCCGATCGCCCGCCCCACCATCTCTCCTTCGGCCAACGCCGTCGCGTCGCCGTCGCGACCGTGCTGGCGATGGAGCCGGAGATCCTCGTCCTCGACGAGCCGTCCTCGAATCTCGACCCCGCCTCGCGCCGCGAACTGGCGGACATCATCACCTCGCTCGGCGTGACGGTCTTGATGGTCACCCACGATTTGCCCTACGCGCTGCAGCTGTGTGAGCGGTCGGTGATTCTCGCCGATGGCGTGATCACCGCCGACGGTGCGACCCGCGACCTGCTCGCCGATGCCGCTCTGCTGGAACGGCATCGGCTCGAACTGCCATACGGCTTCACACTCCCCGCCGCGTCGGCCTGACGCGGCTTCGGTTTGGCGCCGGAGCGCAGGCTAGGAGTAGCCGGCGAAAGCCTCTAGTTGGAGCCGCACGTCATCGCTGATCGTCGCTGGCCCGCCGATCAGATGAATCCTTCGCGGGTGGAGGCGGCGCAGTTCGGCGAGCGTGCTGGACGGGATGCTGTCGGAACGCACCAGCAGGATGGGGTACGGGCTGTGGCCGGCCATCGGCCCGAGCGCCAGCGCATCGCTGAAAACCTCGCCGGAGGCGATGAAGACTTCACCGGCCTCGCCGACGGCATACGCATTGCGAGAGATCGTCGCGGCTGTGCTGTAGCGATCCGAGCCGGCCCAGCGCTCGACGCTTCCGCTGGTGTATGCGGCCAGGTCCGCCAGGACGTTGTCGCGGATGGTGTTCGGGCCGCCGAGCACGACGATCCGCCCGGGCTTCAGCCGGCGCAGTTCTGCCGCAATGGAACTCGGGATGCGGTCGTCGTCGACGAGCAGCACCGGATCCCGACGCTGGCCATTGACATTGCGCCCGGCCGCGGCCGCACCAGCCAGCGCATCGGCATACACCTGACCCGAGGCGATGAAGGCCATCTCGACCCCTGGCTTGAAGCTTTGAGTCGAGATGGTCGCCGAAGTCGCATAGCGATCGGCACCCCACCAGCGCTCCAGGCTGGCATTAGGGAAGCGTGGGTCGAGATATCCCCGGAGTTGATTCTCGACGTCGGCGCTGATGGTGTTGGGGCCGCCCACGAGGACGATGCGGGCCGGGCCGATGCGCCGCAACTCTTTCGCGACGACGTCGGGGATGCGGTCGCGTGTGACGAGCAGGAGTGGGCCCAGCCCGCTGGCGGGGCTCCCGACGGAGAGGGCGTCGGTGACGACCTCCCCGGACGCCACGACGATGGTGTCGCCACCGACGTCCTCGCCGAGCATTTGTTGGGCGATCGCGACCGAGGTGGCATAGCGATCGGCACCCCAGAGTCGGTCGACCGGGCTGTCGTCGCACCACTGGCCAGGGGCGCGCAGGCAGACGGCGTAATAGCCGAAGCCGCTTGGTGAGCCTGGCGTCACCTCGATATAGCTGCGCTTGCCGGCCGGTGCAGTCACGTCGAATCGACAGGGAACGCTTGCCGCACAGGTGTTTTCATCGGTCTGGAAACCATCGGTGTCGAGCGTCCGGATGCGCAGCGAGGTCGTTGTCGAGGTGATGGTTGCGGCATAGGTCGAGGTCTTCGCCGGGTCGATCCAGAAGACGTCAGCGTCCGCGCGGGACAGATAATTGGGTGCTGGTTCATCTAATCGACCGCGAATCGCCGTGCCGATGGGGACCTGCTTGGCGATGAACCGGGTGCCATTCTGTTCGACATCGCCGGAGAGATTCCAGGCGGGATCTTGGAACTGCGACCAGATTCGCAGGTAGTAGCTGCCCGTCTGTGTGCGGTCGGCGGTTTCGACCTTGAGGTAGTAGCGGCCCGCCGTGAAGGCTGGAACCTCGACGGTGTCGACGACGGTCGAACTGCCTGGGAAGGAGGTCGCGAGGAGGCGACCGGACGCGTCATATGCCGTCACCCTGAATCCGGCGGACAGCGACTTCTCGACATTGATGATTTGCGCCGTGTAGACCCCAAGCCACTTGCCTTCTGCGACAAAGGAATACCAGTCGACATCCCCGGCCGGCGCGATCTGGGCGGCTGGGTCGTCAGCCACCGGGCCGACAGAGGTCGGGCTCGCCGTCGCCATCGTGTCGTTTGGCTCGCGCTCGTACGCCCGCGCCTGGGTGGGCATCAACACCGACAGCATGAGGGCCAGCGCCAAGAGGGCTCGAGTCGCCATCGACGTGTTGGTCACGGTCTTCATCCGATCCGCCCTGCCGTGGTAGTGCCGCTGCGCTTCACGGCACCCTGACACACGGGGGTGGGCTCGTAAAGAGTTCTGGGTCTCGGGAGAACGGTGTGCAGGAGTCGGCACCGGCGCCGAATCCTGCACCTCATTCGACACCTGCAGGCGGCGTCGGCTCAGCCGGAAGTCTGAGGTGCCTCATACCCGAGGGCGGCTGAAATCGTCGGGATCGATACTGGCGACTGACGACTCGGGCATACCTGCGGCGGCAGGCTCAAGGACATGAACACGCTCCTGACCATCGCCCTCGTCCTGCTCACCGCCACCGGTGTCGCCCTGATGTCCGCCCTCGCCGCCGTCCCGCTCTGGCTGGAGCACGAGGCCGAAGAAGTCAGCCGCCCCGTCACCTCCGTCACCCCGCGCATCCCAACCCCGAGTATGCCGCCCGCCCGCCCCCGCGCGGCGTGACGCGGTGCTTGCCGTGTCGCATCGTCCCGACGGGCTACAGGTCTACGTTTCCGCGCACCCGACACACGCTCAACGGAGCCCTCGGCGGCGGCATACCTGTAGCTGGTGGGCACGTTATCGTCATCCCCGCTCATGACGATCCGCGAACCTGCTAAGAGTCCGTGACGTCGCGAAGTCCGGCTAAGCTAATAGCCGGTAATCGACGTACCGGATACGACATTCGGTGCAGCTCAGGCAATCGACGGGGAGGGTTGACCGTGGCAACACGCGAAATCATCGAGTGGATCGACGATCTCGACGGTCAGGACATCACGGGCGCGAGCGAGACCATCCGCTTTGGGCTGGACGGCATCGGCTATGAGATCGATTTGGGCCCGCGCAACGCTCAGGCGCTGCGCGATGCCCTGCAGAAGTATGCCGCCAAGGGCCGACGCGTGGCTGGCCAGCGCACTGCCACCCCCAAGGCCGGCCGGACGCGGGTGGATCCCGAGCAGTTGGCTGCGGCCCGCCGGTGGCTGCGCTCCCGCGGCCACGAGGTCAGTGACCGGGG
>JBDHZV010000207.1:0-3216 GCA_039812125.1 Candidatus Nanopelagicales bacterium | reverse complement strand
CCGTCATCCGCTCCTCGATCGTGGCGGGCACCTGGCGGACCTCGGCGGGGACTGCGGCGTCGGCCAGGGCCTGCCGGACCCGGGCGACGGTCACGTCGGCGACCCGCACGGCGGTCCCGGCCAGCGTGACCGGCAGCCCGGCGGCGCCGAGGGCGTCGAAGGCGCGGGTCCAGTCCGGCGTGCTGACCTCGACGGCGGTGGTGCCGGCCACGATGTCAGCCTCGCTGCCCTGCCCGACCAGGCGCGCATCGGCCATCAGCAGGAGGCGGTCGCACTGCTGGGCCTCCTGCATGTAGTGGGTCGTGACCAGCACCCCCACGCCGGCTGCCGCGCGCTCGCGGATGCTGTCCCACAGCCCGACCCGCGTCAGCGCGCCCACGCCGGACGTCGGCTCGTCCAGGACCAGCAGCTCAGGATCGTGCTGCAGGGCGCAGGCGAAGGCCAGGACCCGCTGGTCGCCCAGGGGCAGCCGGCCGACCAGCCGATCGCCTGCGTCGGCCAGCCCGGAGGGCAGCGGCTGCGGCCGGCAGCCGTACACGGAGGCCAGGAACTCCACGTTCTCGCGCACGCTCATGTCGGCGTACAGGCCCAGCCCCTGGGGGACGTACCCGATGCGCCGGCGGACCTCCCGGTCGGGGGCGCGGCCGAGCAGCTCGGCGGTGCCCGAGCTCGCGGCCAGCAGTCCCAGCGCGATCCGCAGCACCGTGGTCTTGCCGGCCCCGTTGGCCCCCAGCAGCCCGACGACCTCCCCGGGCCGGACCTCCAGGGACACGTCGTCGACGGCCACGAACGAGCCGAACCGGCGGACCAGGTTCTCGACCCGCAGCAGCGGGCCGTCCACGGTGGCGGCGGTCATCGCTGCCCCTCCTCACGGACCAGGATGCGCGCGATCACGACGTCCTCCAGGTCGGGCGGCACCTGCTGCCCCCCGTGCGGCTGGCCGTCGGGCCACAGCTCGTGCACCCGCCGCCCACGCCGCCACGACCACTGGGCCCGGACCGGCTCGGCGGCCGAGGTGACCACGCCCGGAATGGCGGCGCGGACCTCGGCGGGGGTGCCCGACACCAGCGCCCGACCCCGGTCGAGCACCAGCACGTGCCCGGCCCGCTCGGCCTCGTCGAGGTAGGTCGTGCTCATCACGACGGCGGCCCCAGCTGCGGCCGCCCCCGAGGCCAACCGCCACAGGTCGACCCGGCTGACCGGGTCCACCCCCGTGCTGGGCTCGTCGAGCACGAGCAGTGCCGGCTCGTGGACCATGGCCATGCACACGCCCAGCTTGCGTCGCATCCCCCCGGACAGCTGGCTGGCCGGCCGGCCCCGGAACAGGTCCAGCCCCGCCGCCGCCAGCAGCATGTCGGTGCGCCGCGCCAGCGCCGGGCCGCGCAGGCCGTACGAGCCGCCGACGAACTGCATGTTCTGCGCCACCGTCAGCCCCCGCCAGCTGCCCTGGCTGGCCGGCAGGTAGCCGATCGCGGCCGGCCCCGGGGCGCGCCGGGTACCGGCGCGCAGGTCCACCCGGCCCACCAGGGCACGCAGCAGGGTGGTCTTGCCCGCCCCGTCCCCGCCGACGACCGCGGTGACGGTGCCACGGTCGGCACGCAGGTCGACGCCGTCGAGGGCGGGCTGGTCGCCGAACTGGACGACCGCCCCGGCCAGGGCGGCGATGGGCTCGGTCACGACGCGACCGCCTCGACCACGGGCTGGGACGACGCCCCGCGACGCCGGCCGTGCCCGGGTGCCAGGTCCCGGCGGAACCGCAGGACCGCACCGGTGAAGATCACCACCGCCATGACCGCCAGCGCGACGAACGGCAGCCACAGGGACTCCAGCGACGCCCCCCGGATCATCACGCCCTGGGAGATCATCGTGAAGTAGGTCAGCGGCAGCAGGTACGAGATCCACCGCACGCCCCACGGGATCGCCACGAGCGGGAAGATCATCCCGGAGAGCAGGATCTGGGGCAGCAGGAAGAAGAACGCGGTCTGGATGGCCTGCCCGGCGTTCTGCGAGATCGTCGAGATGAAGATCCCCAGCCCCAGGACGACGAACAGGAACAGGCCCGCACCCAGCGCGAACGTGGCGGGGTTGCCGTTGAACGGCACGTCGAACAGCAGGATCCCCAGCACGGTGACCACGGCCATGTCCACGGAGGCCACCAGGAAGTACGGTGCGATCTTGCCCAGGATGACCGAGCTGGGGCGGATCGGCATCACCGCGAGCTGCTCGAGCGTGCCGGTCTCGCGCTCCCGGACCATCCCGATGCTGGTCACGATCGTGCCGATGAAGGTCAGGATCAGTCCGATGATCGCCGGGATCATCACCCACGAGGTGATCAGGTCCGGGTTGAACAGGACCTGGGTCTGCACCGAGGCACCGGCCCGGTTGAGCACCGACACGGCCGCCTGCGCGGTGAACAGGTTGGAGCCGTCGATGAGCGCGGTGACAGGGGTCGACCCCGTCACCAGCACGACGTCGACCTCGTTGTCGACGAGCAGCTGCTCGCCGGAGGCCGCGTCGCCGGCGGGGTCGACCACCGTGACGTCGAAGAACGCGGGTGCCTGGGTGGCGGCCTGCTCGGCACCCGGGCCGACGACCGCGGTCTGGACGTTGGTGACGGTGAAGTTGGCGGCGTAGCCGAACACGACGAGCAGCAGCAGGGGCATCATCACGAGCATCCCCACGGTGCGATGGTCGCGACGCAGCTCGCGGAACTCCTTGAGGATCATGGCGCGCATGCTGCGCAATCTACGCGCGGGCCGGGAATTGGTCAACGGATGATGAAATGTGTCGTCCGACCGGCCCCGTAGGGTGTCCACGATGACCGCTCCCACCCGCTCCTGCATCGGCGTGGCGGTGCCGCCGGGACCCGACGGGCTGGCCGCCGTCCTGGCGGCGCTGCCCGGCGCCCTCGATGGATCCGGCCCCGCGCTGGCGCTGCTGCCGGCCGCGGGCGCCGGGCCGTACCGCGCCCGGATCGCCGCCGCCGTGCGCCCCGGCGAACCCGTGCCGGCAGGGGTCGCGCTGGTGCTGGCGACCTCGGGCTCGACCTCGGACCCGGCCGGGGTGCTGCTGCCCGGGAGCAGCCTGCAGGCGGCGGCGGCCGGGATGGCCACAGCCCTCGGGAGTGCGGGCGGCCACGCCTGGGTTGCGGCGCTGCCGCTGCACCACGCGGGGGGCGTCCTGGTGGCGGTGCGGGCCGTCGCGGCGGGTGCGCCG
>JBDHZV010000206.1:0-3335 GCA_039812125.1 Candidatus Nanopelagicales bacterium | reverse complement strand
GACTTCGGCTCGATCCAGGACCGCGCCGTGTCGTGGGCGTTCCTGACCCCGCGAGGGGGCGGCCGGCCCGCCCTGTACATCTCCGTGCACCTGCCGACCCAGAAGACCGTCGACGGCGAGCGCCTTCGCCAGGCGGTCGCCTCCCACCTGAAGGGCTGGGCCGATTCGCTGATCCGGCGCAGTGGGCTGTCCCGAGCCGCCATCGTGATCGGCGGGGACTTCAACTCCTACGCCAAGCGCCAGCCTGAAGGGGCCCAGAAGGTGCTCGCCGCCGACGGCCTGATCGATGCCTTCCAGGCTCCGGTGCGCGTCAACGAGCACTACGGAACGGTCAACGTCACCCCGGCCACGGCCAAGTACAAGGGCTTCCCGCCGCGGCCGTGGTACTACCGGAACGAGCCCACCCGGATCGACTACATCTTCGCCACGGTCCAGCCGCTGCGTCACGAGGTGGTGCTGCGCCTGACCAAGTCGGGCAGGTTCAACAACAACTACCGCGCATCGGACCACAACATGGTGATGGCCGACCTGAAGCTGCGCTGACGACACGTCGCCCGGACCGGGCAGGCCCGCTCATGGCGAATCGCCGGGAGGGACCTGCCGGGATCCGGGCGATTTGTCGGCGTCGCCGCGCTGAGCGCCTAGGATGACGGGCGATCTCGAGCAGGGGGCAGGCGCACGTGGACGTTCAGGGCACGGACCGGGTCGGCCTCGAGGTGGACCAAGCCCCTGACCTCATCGTCCTGCCGGACTCGGGCCCGGGGCTCGGTCCCCGGGGGCAGGGCGGCCCCCCGTCGTCTGCGCGAGCGAGCCGGCGTCCCGACCGGGTGCCCCGTCGGGTGCGGCTGGGGCTGTCGCTGATCACCGTGCTGGCGCTGCTGGTCGCCGCCGTCGCCGTGCTGCAGGGCACGCGGGCCGTCGACCGGGCCGGGGCCGCGCAGAGCCAGGGTCGTGCGGCGGCGTTGGCCGCCCAGTCCCGCGCGCTGCTCGCCACCGACCCCCGGATGGCGCTGGCGCTGGCCGCCCAGGCCGTGGCCGCAACCAGCCCGGCGCTGCCGGTTGCCGAGGCCGCGCTGGTCGACGCCCGATCGGCCGTGGCCGAGCCGGCGTGGCAGCAGGTGCGGCCCGCACGGGGCACGTCGCCGGGAGGGTCGGGCGCAGTCGCGTTCCATCCCGGGGGGAACCTGCTCGCGATCGCGGGTGGGGACCCTGACGGCCGCGGCGTGGTCCGGTTGTGGGACCTGACGACCGACGAGGTGATCGCGCAGGTCGACACCGGGCGCGCCGGGGCAGCGGCGGCGGTCGCGTTCAGCCCGGACGGTGCCCTGCTGGTCACCGGGGGACCGGGCGGCGACGTGCGGATCATCGACGTTGCCCGCGGCGCTGTCGTCGGCCCGCCCCTGTCGGGGGCCGAGGGCAGCGTCGAGGCGCTGTCGTTCAGCCGGGACGGTGCCCTGCTGGCAGTGGCCACGACCACGCCCGCGGGGCAGGGCCAGGTCCAGATGTGGGATCCGGTGACCCGTCGGGCTGTCGGAGCGCCCCTGCAGGGCACCGCCGCGGTGCCCTGCCTGGAGTTCTCCCCCCGGGCGGACGTGCTCGCCGTGTGCGGCCGGGACGCGGCCGGCGAGGGCGCCGTCACCCTGCGGCGGGCGGCCACCGGCGAGCAGGTCGGGCCGGCGCTGCACGGCCACTTCGGGGCTGTGGGGGCCGTCGCGATGAGCCGCGACGGGTCGCTCGTGGCCACCGGGGGCGACGACGGGACCGTGCAGGTGTGGCGGGCCGGGACCGGCCAACCCGTGGGACTGCCCCTGCCGGTCGACGAGGACCGGGTCACCGCGATCGACTTCAGCCCGACCGAGGACCTGCTGGCCACCGCGGGTGCGCAGGGAGCCCTGCAGCTGTGGGACGCGAGGTCCGGCGAGCCGGTCGGCCAGCCCCTGGACGTGGGGCAGGACGAACTCACCGCCGTCGCCTTCGCCCCGACGGGCGACGTGCTCGCCGCGGCCTCCCGCGACGGTCGGGTCCAGCTCTGGGAGGCGGCCGCCGGTGACCCGGCCGGGCAGCCGCTCCCCGGGCATCCTGTCGGCCAGGCGCTGCCCGGGCACGCCGGTGGGGTCGCAGCGCTGGCCCTTGCCGAGTCCGGGTCGGTCCTGGTGACCGCCGGCGTGGACGAGGACGACGCCCAGGGTGTGCTGCAGGCATGGGACCCCGACACCGGCGAGGCCACGGGGCCGCTCCAGGAGGTCGGGTCGGGCTGGGCCCCCGCGGTCAGCCCCGACGGCGGCACCCTGGCCACCTCGGGCCGGGTCGTCAACGGGGAGGGCAGCGTGCAGCTGCGCCGTGCGGGCACCGGCGAGCCTGTGGGGGAGCCGCTGGCCGGGTTCGACGGACCGGTCACGGCCCTGGCCTTCAGCCCCGATGGCAGCCAGCTGGTGACCGCCAGCCGGGACATCGCAGCCCTCAGCACGATCCAGGCATGGGACCTGGCCAGCCGGGAGCCGGTCGGACCGGCGGCCACCGTCGCCGGCACGCTGTCGGATCTGGCCGTGACCCCGGACGGGGCCCGGATCGTGGCGGTGGTCACCAGCCAGGACGTCGCGGTCGGGATCTGGGACCGCGCCAGCATGCGCCCTGAGGCCCCCGCACCGGCGCCAGCAGGCGCCGACGAAGCGGCGGTGGCGGTGAGACCGGGCGACGGCCTGCTCGCCACGGGCGGCGCGGACGGGGTGGTGCGCCTGTGGGACCCGTCGCGTGGCCTGGCGCCGACGCCACCCCTGCCCGCCCTCGGTGCCCCCGTCCTGGACCTCGCCTTCAGCCCCGACGCGCAGACGCTGGCGGCCGTGGCGGCCGACGGCAGCGCGCACCTCTGGGACACCGGGTCGTGGGCCTCCCGGGGCCGCGTCGCTGCCGCGGGACCACTCACCGCGGTGGCGGTCGGCGCTGACGGCCGGGTGCTCACCGGCGGTGCCGACGGGGTCGTGCGCCTGTGGGACGCATGGCTGTGGCGGGCGGCCTGCCCCCTGGTGCGCCGCGGGGTCGACCGGGCGGAGCTGGAGCGGCTGGCCGCTGCTGCGTGGCCCGACGGTCCTGGCCGCGAGCTTGCCTGCTGGTAGCGGGGCTGCCGCGCGATCGGCCCGCTCTGGGGTGGCTGTGCCGCTCGGACCGGTGCTGGGCATCGGGGTGATCATGGGCGTGCAGGAGGGGTGCAGGGCCACGGGTGGTGGTGGGTGTGCCGAGGGCGGGCGCCCGTGGTGGGTGCCCGCCCTCGGTGTGGTGGGTGGTGCTAGTTGCCGGTCTTGGCCTTGAGGTCGAGGATCTCTCCCTTGAGGATCTCG
>JBDHZV010000205.1:0-3340 GCA_039812125.1 Candidatus Nanopelagicales bacterium | reverse complement strand
GCGCCACGGGACCGGAGGCCGGTGGCGTTGGACCCGGGCTCGGCGGCACGGGGCCGGGGGTCGGAGCCGGTGCCACAGAGCCCGGGGCCGGCGCCACGGGGCCGGAGTCCGGAGCCCGCGACTCCGGCGCGGGCGACTCCGGCGCGGGCGGTCCGGCTGCGGCCTCGTCGTGGCCTGCGGGTGGCGGTGCCGGGCGGCGCACCGCTGCCTCACCCTCGCCCTGCCGCAGCCGGAGCTCGGCCTGGTTCGCCCGTGACACGACGCCCCCCGAGGACGCGACGCCCCGCGTGGACGCGAGGTCCCCCGAAGGCGCCGGTCGGCGGACTGCTGGGCGCACCACGGGACGGCGCAGCCGTGCGGGCTCGACGGCCAGGGCGGTGCGCAGCAGGCTCATGGTCAGGCCTCGCCCTCCCGCGCCAGGTGCAGGTAGGAGCCGAACTCGGCGGCGGAGGGAACCTTGCCCTGCTGGCGGCGCAGCCGGGCCACCGCCCGGACCACGTGGGCCATCGAGACGGCCGCGCCCTCCTGAGCGGCCGCGAACGCCGCGGTCAGGGCGGCCGTGCGCACCTCCCCGCCGGTGAGGGCGACCATGCCGGCCAGCACCGCCGGGTCCACGTCGGACGCGACCGGGACCGCCGGGGGGAACGCCCGGACCCAGAGCTGCTCGCGCAGCCGCTGGTCGGGAGCGGGGAACTCGACGTGCACATGGATGCGCCGGGCGAACGCCTCGTCGAGGTTGCCGGCCAGGTTGCTGGCAAGGACCACCACGCCGTCGAAGGACTCCATGCGCTGCAGCAGGAACGAGGTCTCGATGTTGGCGTAGCGGTCGTGGGCGTCGCGCACCTCGGTGCGCTTGCCGAACAGCGCATCCGCCTCGTCGAAGAACAGGATGGCTCCGCCGTCCTCGGCGGCGTGGAACACCCGCGCCAGGTTCTTCTCGGTCTCCCCGATGTACTTGCTGACGACCGCGGACAGGTCCACCCGGTGCAGCGCGAGCCCGAGGCTGCCGGCCACCACCGAGGCCGCCATCGTCTTGCCGGTGCCGGACGGTCCGGAGAACAGGGCCCGGATCGATCGATGCCCCCCTGCCAGCCGGGCCAGCCCCCAGTCGTCGAAGACCTGGTGCCGCATCCGGATAGCCGCCTCCAGGCTGCGCAACCGGGCCGCGACCGGCGCCGGGAGCACCAGGTCGTCCCAGCCGACCTCCGCCCGCACCCGCTCCGCCAGCCCCGCCACACCCTGGGCGACCTGGTCGCGGGCCGCACCCGCCAGCGCCGCGTGCCCGGTGTCGCCGCCCCGGGCGACCACGGCCGCGGCGGCCCGCACCTGCCCGGGGCCCAGGGCGAACAGCTGCGCGACGGTGGCCACATCCGAGGGGTCAGCGACCAGGCCGTGCCCGGCCAGGGCCGCCTGCCACAGCGCCTCCCGGATGTGCGGCCCGGGGCGATCGACCACCAGGTGCTGGTGGTCCAGCCCGGCCAGCGGCATCCGGGCAACCGCACCCGGCCTCACCTCGAGCAGGACCGGGATGTCGCAGTCGGCCAGCGCGGCCAGCTCCGCCCCCGTGGTCGGGTACCGTCCCGCAGCTGCGCCGAGCCCCAGGCCAGATCCCGTGGACGCCCCCCAGGAGTCGGCCGGATCCACCCCGGCATCGCCGCCCGTCGCCCCCGCGACCGGCACCAGCAGCGCGGCGTCGTGCAGGCGGGCGCGCAGCAGTGCCGGTCCCAGCCCCCACGTCAGCCCCGCGTCCGCCCCCCCGGCCCCGCCCGTCACCCCCGCGTCCGCCCCACCGCCCGGGTGCCCGACCCGAACCAGCGCCCTGCCGTCGTGGGCCGCGAGCTGCTCGGCGGCCAGGGCGGCGTCCACGCTGGTCCGGCTCTCCAGCAGGACCAGGCCCACCCGGCGCGGGGGCACCTCCCGTGGACCGCCGAGGGGGTCGGTGCCCCGCAGGTACGCCCGGACCGGATCGGCCAGCACCAGCCCGGCCGTGCGCCACAACGGGGCCGCCGGCGAGCGCACCGCCAGCAGCAGTCCGTCGGCCAGCACCGGATGCGTCGGCTCCAGGGGCAGGCCGGCCAGCGCCTCCACGGTGGCCACGCTGGGCAGCCGCCGCGCCGGATCGTCGTTCAGGTAGGCCAGCACCGCCTGCCGGGCCGGGTCCACCTCCGCGGCCAGCGCCAGGACCAGGCCGACCTGCTCCACCGGGCCCAGCCCGAACCGCTGGGCGACCCGGGCCAACGGGGTGTCCTGCTGCCACGCCGCGACCAGCAGCGCATCCCGGCGCCCTGCGAGGTCCGCATCGAGCCCGGTCGGTTCCCCCGGTCGGTCCGCCAGCAGGGCGTCGACCTGGGCGTCGCTGATGTAGATCCCGCGCAGCTCGTCGGCGCCCGGCTGGTACCGGGCCCGCATCCGCTGCACCTCCCGCGCCAGGGCGTCGTCGAGCCATCCCCGCCACGTGCCCAGCCACGCGGGCCCGGTCCCCGGCGGACCCACCTGGGTCAGGCCCTCGTCGACAGCGACCATCGCGTCCTCCCGATGTGCAGGGTGCTGCGGTCCAGCCCGGTCATGGCCAGCAGCACCGACAGCGGCGCCCCGCCGAGCCGGCAGGTCCCCGACCCGCCGTCGCGGCTGGTCCACACGTCCTGCTCGAGCAGGTTCGCCACGAGGTAGCCGGGGCTGGACCCGGCCATTCCGGGCAGCCGGCGCCCCAGGTCGTCCAGTCCGGCCGCAGCCGCTCGGGCCAGCAGCCGCGCTCCCGGGCGGCCCGCACCGGGAACGGCCAGCACGAGGTCGGGGTCGGGGTCCCCGACATCGACCAGGCGGCGACCGGCGACCGCCTCGAAGGTGGCGACGTGCTCCGGGCGCAGGTCCACCGCCCAGGCCGCGATGGCCGTGGGACCGAGCCCGTCGGGGACCTCCAGGACCTCCCGGATGACGGGGTCAGCCAGGACCGCCGCGTGCCGGCCCCCACCCATGCCCGCCGTCAGGGCGACCAGCTGGGCCAGCCGGGAGGCGGCGGCACCGCCCGGGTCCGGCCAGCCGGCGGTGGCGGCCGACCAGGACCACAGGTCCTCGAGGACCGCGAGCAGCACGAGCGCGCCCCCGAACGGGCTGCGGCGGGTCGCCGGGTCGGGGGTCCGGTGGACCAGCGCCTCCGCGAGCCGCTCCCGGGCGCTGCCCGACCAGGACACCAGTCCGAGGAAGGCCGCGGGATCGCACCCCTCGGCCAGCAGGGCGCTCCAGTCCGCGTCCCGCACCGCAGCCCGGGCCCAGGGCGCGTCGGGCAGCGCCGTGGCACGGGCAGCCGAACCTGCCGGCCCGGCGACGCCGGCCAGGGCGA
>JBDHZV010000204.1:0-3355 GCA_039812125.1 Candidatus Nanopelagicales bacterium | reverse complement strand
GCCGCAAGCTCGGGAAGCCCCCGGGCACAGGGGCCGCACTGGCCCGCAGAGGCGGCTGCCAGCTCCTCGGCCAGCGCCGCGACGACCTCCCAGGGGTCGAGGTCGTCGGGCACCCACATGAACGCCCCGGCGCCCCACCGGCCGCCCAGGCCCGCCAGCGCGTCGCGACCCAGGCGGGTCGCGCCCGCCGCTGCATCCCAGGAAACCCAGGTGCCGTGCCAGCCGCCGGTGACCAGCAGTCGGGGGTTCCCCTGCAGGCCGCCCGCCGCCCGGGCCAGCGCGGCGAGGTCCCGATCCGGGTCGAGCTCGACGACGCCCGGTTCCCGCACGGCGCCCGAGGCGCTGGCCAGGGCGCTGGTCCGGAGCACGCCGCGGGTCGCCACCGCCAGCCGCGCGAACGTCTCGACGTTGCTCACGAGGGCCCGGTTGCGTCGCCCCGCCGACCTGCCGGGCACGACCGGGGGACGCCCGAGGTCCGCCGGCAGCGCCGGTCCGCCGGAGACTGCCCGGACGATCGCCGACGCCTCGCCAGCCACGAACGTCGCGGGACCGACGCTGACCTCGATGGACACCTCCTCGTGGCGGCGCGCGAGGGCGTGGGCCAACGACCGGACCAGCTCGGGCCGGTCGGAGCTGACCCGCACCACGACCCGCCCGCACCCCAGCGCCCGGGCCGCTGCCACGGCCCCGTCGAGCACCAGGTGGGGGACGTGGGCCAGCAGGACGCCGTCCTTGCCGCTGGCCGGCTCGCCCTCGGCCCCGTTGACGATCACGTGGGAGACGCGGGCCCTGCTGAGGGAGGCGAGCTTGCGCTCGGTGGGGAACCCAGCCCCACCGGCGCCGACCAGGCCCACCCGGCTCGCGGCCCCGATCAGCGGCTCCAGGCCGAGCCGGGGCTGTGGCCCCCACCGGACCCGGTGCTCGTCGAGGTCGATCGGCACCCCGGGATGCACCCCGGCGAGCAGCAGCGTGCCCGGGGCCAGCAGTCGGCGGGGCAGCTCGCCGGCGACCCGCCCGGGCAACGCCACGCCGGGCAGCCCGCGGGCACCCACCAGGGCCGGGGTCACGGCGCGCCCGTCCCGGGCAGGACCTGCGCCCGCGCGGTCCGACTCGACCCCAGCAGGCGGACGGCCAGCGCCGCGAGCACCACCCCGGCGCAGGCAGCGGCCATGCGTCGGACCAGCTGGGCGTCCGTCCCCACGAGCAGGGCGTGCCCGACGGCCAGCGCCCACACCGGATAGGCCACCCAGTGGACCCGTCGCCAGGCGCTCGGATGGCGCAGCCGCACCGCGGTCGTCACCAGCAGCGCCACGAGGAGGTCCACGCCCAGGGTCCCCAGCGCCATCCCCCAGCGCTGCCACCCGGACGTGCCGGGCACCACCGCCGCCACCCAGTCCAGGTCGATCCACCCGTCCAGCACACCGAGCACGACGTGACCGGCGACCAGCGCCGACCCCGCGACGGCGGACCCCCGGTGCACGGTGATCGTGCCCAGCCGCCAGCTGGGACCGAGCCTGGGCCCGACGAGCCCAGCGGCGACCGACAGCGTCAGCAGCGCCATCGCGACCACCCCCGCCGAACGCAGCACCACCCACGACCACGGGACCTCCATCAGGCCACCTCCCGATCCTGCGGCCACCCGCCGACGGCCTCCTGCCGCGCGGATCCCCGGCCGTCCCAGCAGGTCAGCAGCCCCGGCAGGCCCCGGTGCGCCAACCACCCCGGTCCGGCACCGTCGGCGAGCAGGGATGCCGTCGCGGCGACGTTGGCCGCCGTCGCCGTGGCCGCCACGACCGACACGGCCCACCACCGGGTCCGGGCACTGGTCCCGGATCGCGGGTCGATCACGTGGTGGCGGGGGCCTCGTGGGGTGACCCACCGCCGTCGACCCTGGCCGGACGTCGCCAGCCCCGCGTCCTGCAGCAGCACGGCGGGCGCTGCGAGCCCGGGGACCTCGTGGTCCACGCCGACCACCTGCTCGCAGGTGGCGACGACCCGCAGGTCGCCACCCATGTTCGCCACGACGCCCAGTCCCGTGGACTCGGCCAGCGACTCCGCCAGCTCGTCGGCCAACCACGCCTTGGCGGTGGCCCCCAGGTCAAGCTGGCATCCCGGGGGCACCCGCACAGCGTCGCGCCGCACCTGCACCTCCTGCCACGCCGGCACGGGTCCCGGATCCTCGCCCAAGCAGGCACGCGCGCTGCCCGACCGCCACGCCCGGTACCCGGCGGCGTCCACGTGGGCGCCCACGCAGGGGGTCACCATCCCGTCGGTCTGCTGGGCCGCCGACAGTGCCACCTCAACCAGCTGCACCAGGAGGGCGGGAGCGCTGACCCAGCGGCCGCTGCCCGCGTTGACGGCCGACAGCGCCGAGTCGGTCCGGAACCGGCTGGCCACCACCTCCACGCGATCGGCAAGTGCCACCATGCGCTGGGCCGCGACCCCGTCCCAGCGCTGCGCGCCCGGCCCCGCCAGGGTCACCGTCAACGTCGTGCGCCAGCGCTGCTGGGTGATCTCGACGCGGGTCATGAGGTCTTCGATGTCGCGGGCTTGCTCGCCGGCCTGCTCGCGGGGCGGGGCGCGCTGCGGGGCGGGCTCACCACCGTGCGGGTCGTTCGGGACCGGCTACGCACCGTGACGGTTGATGGTGACCCCGGGACAACCCGTGTGCGGTAGACGGTGCGCCGGACCACGACGGGCTCGGGGGTCACATGGGTCTCCTCGACCACTGTGACCACGACCGGGCGGGCGGCAGCCACGTCGCCCGTGGGGTCCGGCGGGACCCGCGTGGCCAGCCGCCACGTCTCCACCTCGGACCACGAGTGCGCGAGGTCGGCGGCCATCATCCCCACGGCAGCACCGGATGCGACCACCACTGCCCCACCGCTCGCGGACACCAGGGAACGACGCAGGGAATGTCGGGTCAGTGCCATGCCAGCATGCTGCGCCTCGGGCACGACAAGCCACGGGCCGCGCGGACGTCAGGGGTACGGCAAGTCGGACTTGACACGACCTTGACGTGATGGTTCACGCAGCGTGACGTCCCCGCCGGGCACACTGTCCCCGAGTCCACGTCCCAGGAGGGTCCATGCGCACCGTCATCGGCTGGGTGGCAGCACTGCTCGCGAGCGCCCTGCTCGGGGCGACCGTGTACCAGGTGGCGCTGAGCACCCCACTGCCTGACACCGCCACCGGGGCGTCCCAGGCCTGGCCCACACAGGTCCCCGTGGACCCGCCCACGGTGTACCAGACCCTGCACCGGACGGTCGTGGATCCCACCCCCACTGTCACGGTCGACGTGCCCGTGGTCGTGACCCGCACCGCGGCCCCCGTGGTCCGGGTCACCCAGCAGGCC
>JBDHZV010000203.1:0-3432 GCA_039812125.1 Candidatus Nanopelagicales bacterium | reverse complement strand
CGAGGACCTCGAGCAGTTCGCGGCTGCGGCTGTCGACGACATCGACCGGCATGCCCCGCAGGCGACCGAGGTAAGACAGCAATTCAGTGCCTGAGAGGCGCTCGAAAAGCCGCAGGCCGTCCGGCAGTACGCCCATCAATTGCTTGGCGCGGACCGGGTCGGCCCAGACATCAACGCCGTGGATCCAGACTTGACCCTGGTTCGGCCGCAACAGCCCGGTGACCATCGACAGGGTCGTCGTCTTGCCGGCGCCATTGGGTCCCACCAGGCCATAGAACGAGCCGGCCGGCACGTCTAGGTCGATCCCCTGCACCACGGTCCGGTCGCCGAAGGTCTTGGCCAACTGCCGGATAGCCAGGGCCGGTGGGGTCTGTGTCGTGGATCCGTTGTCCCGCTCAATACTCACACGATCCATCCTTACAGTGATCTCACGCCGAAACCGCGAGCCGTTGACCCGGTCCGCCTGGCGAAAGGGCCCGGTGCCAGGGCGCGCCGAGGGTTCGGGGCAGGGCTAGGTGCCGTTCCATGGCGGCCAGGGCGCAGGTTCAGGGGACCTGCTTCAGGGGCGCCGAATTCGTGCGGCTCCGGAGGTTGATCGGGACCAGCGTCTCAGGTGGTGGCGGGAAGGTCGTTCTGGTCGGGCGGGGTGCGCCAGGGCCGACGGCTCAGTGCCAGGTGCAGGCCGCCCACCAGCACGCTGGCCGCGATCAAGCTCAACGAGGCGGCAGCCAGGTGGCGCACCGACTGTGAGACCAGGGGCACCACGAGGGCGGCGATCACCGAGTTGAGGGCGAGCATCAAGAAGGTGGACAGGGAAGCGGCTGACCCGCGATTGCGCGGGAAGAGATCGAGCATCGCCAGTTGGGTAGTTGGGAAGCCGATGGAGAAGCCCAGGCTCATCAGGGCCGGGCCGACCACGACATAGGGAAAGGCATCGGTGACGCTGGTGATCGCGAGATTCACGAGGCCGCCGAGCAGGGCCAGCGCGAAGCCGCCGGCCACCAGGGCCCGGCCTCCGATCCGCCCGGCCGCCCGCCCGGAGATCCACGATCCGAGGATCACCCCGGAGATCAGCGGCACGAAGAGCATCCAGTACTCGGTTTCGCCGCGTCCCAGGAGATCCGACATGAGGATTGCCGCCCCGCCGACATAGACGAACCAGGACGCCCCGGCCAAGGCGGTCATGGCGGCAATCCGCTGGTAGGCGCCATCGCGCGCGACCTCGGCCAATGAGCGCAGCAGATCGCGCAATCGCAGCGGGGTGCGCCGCTCGCGCGGATGCGTCTCCGGCAGTAGGAAGACCACCGCAGCGATCATGACCAGCGCGAAGAGCGCCATGAAGAGGAAGATGCCCGGCCACGGAGCGATGCGCAGCAGCAGCCCGCCGATGATCGGGGCCACTGCCGGAGCCAAGCCGAAGATCATCGCGACTCGGCTCATCAGGCGTTGCGCGGTGGCGCCCTCGAAGAGATCACGAATGACGGTGCGGCTGACCACAACACCGCCGCCCGCGCACGCCCCCTGGATCACCCGGCAGACCAGCAAGAAGGCCAGATTGGGAGCAAAGGCGGCCGCGAGGGAGGCCACGGCATACGCCCCGACCCCGTAGATGATCACCGGCTTGCGCCCCAGCGCGTCCGAGATCGGGCCGTGGAAGAGGCTCATGGCCCCGAAGGCGAAGAGATAGGCGCTGACCACCCATTGCATCTGCCCGCTGGTGGCGCCGAAGTCCGTGCGCATCTGGGGGAAGGCGGGAAAGGGGGTGTCGATCGAGAACGGCCCGAGCATGGATAGGCCGGCCAGGACGATCGGGATGACCACCTGTGCGCGGCGGCCGCTGACGGAGGGCATCGGGTCAGCTTGTCAAGGATCGTGAAGTCCCGGGATCAGGGGTCAGCCCGCGATATTCCGTTCCCGCTTTTCGGGCGGTATGAAGGGCCTATGGCCTTGACATCTCGCGTACTTCCCGCCCTCCTCGCACTGGTGCCGCTGGCGGCCGGGAGCGCTGCAGCCGCCCCCATCGCCGCAAGGAGCACTTCCCCTGCTGCGGCTCCCGCCGCTGCAAAGGCGCCCGCGCTGTCGGTCCAGACCGTCGCCGGCGGGCTGAACCGTCCCTGGGATATCGCCTGGATCGACTCCACGCGGTACCTGCTGACCGAACTCTCGGGCCGGCTCTGGCTCGGCTCCACCGCCGCCGGCGTGCCGCTGCGCCGGGTCACGGCGGCCATGGGGGACATCTCCGCGCAGCTGCCGGGTGGGCTGATGGGTCTGGCGATCGATCCGGGCTTCGCCAGCAATCGCACCTTCTATACCTGCCAGTCGAACCGGACACCCAAGGATGTGCGGGTGATCCGGTGGCGCCTGGCCGCGAACGGCGCCTCGGCCACCCGGGTGGGCAGCCCGGTGATCACCGGCATCCCGGTCGTGAGCATGCATTTCGGCTGCCGCCTGCTTTTTACGCCCGACGGGCGGCTGATGATCGGGACCGGCGACGGCGCGATCGGCGATGCGCCGCAGTCGTTGGACAACCTGGCGGGCAAGATCCTGCGGGTGAACCGGGATGGCACGGTGCCGGCCGACAATCCGTGGGCCCGCAGCACCGGTGCGCGCAAGTACGTCTGGAACTACGGCCACCGCAATGTCCAAGGGCTCGCCCTTCGTCCCGGCACCAGCCAGGTCTTCAGCACCGAGCATGGCCCCGATCGCGACGATGAGTTCAACCGGGTGCTCAAGGCCCGCAACTACGGCTGGAATCCGGTGGACCCGTCCGGCTCGGGGGCCTATAACCAGGATGTGCCGATGACCGACCTGGTCAAGTATCCGAATGCCGTGCCTGCGCTCTGGTCCTCGGGCTCCCCGACGGTCGCCACCAGCGGCTTGGGCTTCGTCTCCGGCGCCGCCTGGGGGTCGTATGCCAACGCTGCCCTGGTTGCCGAGCTCAAGGGTGCCGGCGTGCTGGCCCTGAGTCTGAACGCCGCCGGCGCCGTGACCGGGAGCGCGCAGGTGTCCGAGCTGAAGGACGTCTACGGTCGGATCCGGACCGTGCGCCAGGCGCCCGATGGTTCCCTCTACGTGTTGACCTCCAATGCCGGTCAGGCCGACCGGGTGCTGCGGGTGCGCCCCGCCGGCTGAGGCCGGGACTCGCTCGGGCTGGGACCGGCGGACCCGGGGCGTTGGCATACCCAGTGGGAGCGGGCCCGGAGCCGGGGCGATCACTCGCCCGGCTCCGGGCCCGCTCAGTCTCGGATCGATCGATCCCACCGGGTGGGCCTCGATCGGCCGACGATCAGCTGGGAGGCTTGGTGGTGCCGTTCCAGGTGTTGCCCTGCTTGGCCCAGTAGCCCGCGACATACGCGCCGAGGTTGATCTTGCCAAAGGTGTTGCCGGAGAACTTGCTTCCAGCGATCGCCCCGATCGACAGGCCTGCCGCAC
>JBDHZV010000202.1:0-3453 GCA_039812125.1 Candidatus Nanopelagicales bacterium | reverse complement strand
CGGGTGCGTCGGACCCATGTCGGTGGGGCGTGGCATGCTGGCCCCGATGCCGACCGCCCCGCCCCCGCAGCTCACCCTGGTCACCGGTTCCGAGGAGTTCCTGGTGGCCCGAGCAGTGGCACGGGCGGTCGCCGCTGTCCATGCGGTGAGCCCGGAGGCCGAGCGGCGCTTCGTCGCGGCCGAGGCGCCCTCGGCTCCCGCTGACCTCGTCGCCGCGCTCTCGCCATCGCTGTTCGGGGAGGCTGCGGTGGTCGTGGTCACCGGGCTGGCCGACGCCGGTGAGCGCGTGGTCCCCACCCTGGTGGACTGCTTGGGGGACCCGGCGGCCGACACCTGGGTCGTGGCAGTGCACTCCGGGGCTCGCAACAGAGCGGCGCTGGACCTCCTGCGGGGCCTGGAGCTGGCCGGTGGCCGGGTCGAGGTGCCCTGCGCGGAGGTCAAGCGCGGGCGGCCGACCCGCGAGTTCCTCGACCAGGAGGCGCGTCGCTCGGGTCGGCGCATCACGGCGGACGGCGTCGACGCCCTGGTCCTGGCCCTGGGCCAGGACATCTCGCTGCTCGTCGGCGCACTGGAGCAGCTGGTCGCCGACGTGCCGGACGACCCGATCGACGCCGCCGCGGTCGCGACGGCCTTCACCGGCGTGGCCGAGGTGAGCGGGTTCCAGCTGGCTGACGCGGTCTGGGACGGGCACGCCCTGGTCGCCCTCGAGCGGCTGCGGTGGGGCCTGGAGAGCCAGTCGATCACCCCCGCGGGGGCAGTCGGGTCCCTTGCATCGGGGCTGCGCGCGCTGGTGAGGGTGTCGGGGGCACCGCGGCGGATGTCCGAGGCCGACGTGGCGCGGACCGCAGGGGTCCCCCCGTTCAAGGTGAAGGCACTGCGCGCCGCGGCAGATCGCTGGGAGCCGGCGAGGCTGGCCGCCGCGACCCGCCTGCTCGCTGAGGTGGACGCCCAGGTCAAGGGTGGCCTGCGCCCCGGCGAGGCCCTGGAGACGGCCCAGAAGCTGCGGGCGCTGGAGGCCTTCGTGCTGGCCACCGTGGGTGTCGCCGAGCCCGGGGGGCAGCGGGGACGGGGTCGCCCGACCTCCCGGGGGCCAGGCGATTTGGCCCGTGGCGGGGGTGTGCGGGTACCCTAGGGACCTGCCCGCCGCCTGACGGCGGCCCAGGCCCCTCGCGGACGTCCCTCACCGGGGACCCACGCGCCCCAGAACCAGGAAGACGAAGGCTGACACGTGGCGAACATCAAGTCGCAGCTCAAGCGGATCAAGACCAACGAGAAGGCTCGTCAGCGCAACAAGGCGGTCACGTCCAGCCTGAAGACGGCTGTCCGGCACTTCCGTGAGGCTGTCCAGGCAGGCGATGCCGAGAAGGCCCAGGAGCTGGCGCGCAGCGCCGCCCGGCAGCTGGACAAGGCCGCGAGCAAGGGCGTCATCCACCGCAACCAGGCCGCGAACCGCAAGTCGGCCATCCAGAAGCAGGCCGCGGCCCTCTAGGCCCCCGGCCCCCGCAGTTCCGCCCACCGTCACGCGCGGTCGGGCCGAGGCGCCATCCGTGTCCACGGGTGGCGCCTCGTCGTGCCTGCGGGGCGGGTTTGCAGGCACGGCAGGCGAACGGCGGGGCAAGCTGCCGCCCCACGTGACCGGACGGCGGGGCAGCGCCGATGTGGGACGATTGGCCGCGTGCCACCCGCCCCCGGATCGACCGACCAGTCGATCATCCGCAACTTCTGCATCATCGCCCACATCGACCACGGCAAGTCCACGCTGGCCGATCGCATGCTGCAGATCACCGGAGTCGTGGACGACCGCTCCATGCGTGCGCAGTACCTGGACCGCATGGACATCGAGCGGGAGCGCGGCATCACGATCAAGAGCCAGGCGGTGCGCCTGCCGTACCGGGCCTCGGACGGCGCCGACTACGTCCTGAACCTCATCGACACCCCCGGCCACGTCGACTTCACCTACGAGGTCTCCCGCAGCCTGGCGGCGTGCGAGGGGGCGATCCTGCTGGTCGACGCCGCCCAGGGAATCGAGGCCCAGACCCTGGCCAACCTGTACCTGGCCCTCGAGAACGACCTGACGATCCTGCCGGTCCTGAACAAGATCGACCTGCCGGCGGCCCAGCCCGAGCGCTACGCCGCCGAGATCGCCCACATCATCGGGTGCGACCCGGGCGACGTGCTGCAGGTGAGCGCGAAGACCGGTCAGGGCGTGCGCGAGCTGCTCGACGAGGTCGTCCGCCTGGTCCCGGCCCCCACGGGCAACCCCGAGGGCCCCGCCCGGGCGCTGATCTTCGACTCGGTCTACGACACCTACCGCGGGGTGGTCACCTACGTGCGGGTCGTCGACGGTCGGCTGTCGACCCGGGAGCGGATCGTGATGATGTCGACCGGGGCGCAGCACGAGATGCTCGAGGTGGGCGTCATCTCCCCGGAGCCGGTCCCGGCGGCCGGGATCGCGGCCGGCGAGGTCGGCTACCTCATCACGGGCGTCAAGGACGTCCGGCAGAGCCGGGTCGGCGACACCGTGACGGCAGCGACCCGGGGCGCCACGACGGCGCTGGGCGGCTACCGCGACCCCAAGCCGATGGTCTTCTCGGGGTTGTACCCCATCGACGGATCGGACTACCCGGAGCTGCGCGACGCCCTGGACAAGCTCAAGCTCAACGACGCCGCGCTGGTGTACGAGCCGGAGACCTCGGCTGCGCTCGGCTTCGGGTTCCGCTGCGGCTTCCTCGGGCTGCTGCACCTGGAGATCGTCCGGGAGCGCCTCGAGCGCGAGTTCGGCCTCGACCTGATCTCCACTGCGCCGAACGTCGTCTACCAGGTGACGATGGACGACGGCCGGGCGATGGAGGTGACCAACCCGTCGGAGTTCCCCACCGGCAAGGTTGCCGAGGTCCGGGAGCCCGTCGTGCGCGCGACGATCCTGTCCCCGACCGACTACGTGGGCGCGATCATGGAGCTCTGCCAGTCCCGGCGCGGGGCGATGCTGGGGATGGACTACCTGTCCGACACCCGCGTCGAGCTGCGGTACACGTTGCCCCTGGCCGAGATCGTCTTCGACTTCTTCGACGCGCTGAAGTCGCGCACCCGCGGCTACGCGTCCCTGGACTACGAGACGACCGGCGAGCAGGTCGCCGACCTGGTGAAGGTCGACATCCTGCTGCACGGCGAGCCGGTCGATGCGTTCTCCTCCATCGTGCACAAGGACAAGGCGTACGCCTACGGCGTGGCCATGGCGGGCAAGCTCAAGGAGCTCATCCCGCGCCAGCAGTTCGAGGTCCCGATCCAGGCCGCCATCGGCTCCCGGGTCATCGCCCGGGAGAGCGTGCGGGCCATGCGCAAGGACGTCCTGGCCAAGTGCTACGGCGGCGACATCACCCGCAAGCGCAAGCTGCTCGAGAAGCAGAAGGAGGGCAAGAAGCGCATGAAGATGGTCGGGCGGGTGGAGATCCC
>JBDHZV010000201.1:0-3471 GCA_039812125.1 Candidatus Nanopelagicales bacterium | reverse complement strand
CGTCGAGAGGCTCGGCTGGATCACCAGCCAGCAGCTGATCGACGCCGTCTCCATCGGGCAGGTCACCCCCGGCCCGGTGTTCACGACCGCGACCTTCGTCGGGTACCTGGTTGCCGGGCCGGTCGGCGCCTTCTTGGCCACCGTGGCGATCTTCCTGCCCTCCTTCCTGTTCGTCGGCCTGCTCACCCGGCTCACGGACGTGCTGCGGTCGCGGGACTGGACCGGCGCGCTGCTCGACGGCCTCAATGCCACGGCACTGGCGCTCATGGCAGGCGTCTCATTGCAGCTGGCCCGGACCGCCATCGTCGACCCGCTCACCGCCGGCATCGCGGCCGCCACCCTGGTCCTGCTGTGGCGCACCCGCCTGAACAGCGCGTGGTACATCGCCGCTGGGGGGCTGATCGGCCTTGTCCACCTGACCCTGGCCTGACCCGATGCGGTGGGGCTGGCCCCCCAACCCTCGGGGGAGAACCCAGGGCGGAGGTATTCACTCCGAGTAGATACTGCATGTATAGTAGCCGCGTGAGCGTGAGCCATGTCCTGCTCGGCATCCTGGCCGACCGTCCCGCGCACGGGTACGAGGTCAAGCGGGAGCACGATGCTCGGTTCCCCGGCTCCAGGTCGTTGGCGTTCGGGCAGGTGTACGCGTCGTTGGCGCGCCTGCAGCGAGATGGCCTGGTGACGGTGTCGACAACCGAACCTGGAGGGGGCCCGGAGCGGACGGTGTACGCAATCTCGGCGGCGGGCCGGGCGGCGCTGGCAGGCTGGCTCAGCACGGTGGAGCCAGGTGGGCCGTACCCAGCCGACGAGCTGGTGCGCAAGGTGGTCACCGCACTGAGCCTCGGACAGGACTCGTCGGCGTTCCTGCTCGGCCAGCGCCGCGCGCATCTCGCGCACATGAGGGCACTGCACGAGGAGTTGGCCGCTTGCACCGCACCGGCACAACGCATCGCAATCGATCACACGATCACCCATCTGGACGCCGACCTGCGCTGGATGGACGAGGCCGAGGCCCGAATCGGGCGAGGGACGGGGGTGGGGACATGAGTCCCGCAGTTCTGGAAGGCGTGATGCTGCACAAGGCGTTCGGCCTGACGCAGGCGTTGCGCGGAGCATCGCTGGCCGTGGCTCCTGGTGAGGTGGTCGCGGTCAGCGGGCCGTCGGGCAGTGGGAAGTCCACGCTGCTGCACGTGCTGGCCGGGATCGTGACGCCGGACGGCGGCGAGGTCCGCTTCGAGGGCGCGCCGCTCGGGGCGCTGTCCGAAGCGGCTCGGGCGCAGCTGAGACGCCAGCGGTTCGGGATCGTCTTCCAGTTCGGGCAACTGGTCGCGGAGTTCACGGCGTGCCAGAACGTGGCGCTTCCCTTGATGCTCGGGGGAAGGGGCCGCCGTGAGGCTGAGCGGCTCGCCCGCGACTGGCTCGCACGCGCAGGCGTCCTCGAATGCGCCGATCTGGTGCCCGGGCAGTGCTCCGGTGGGCAGCGCCAGCGTGTCGCCGTCGCCCGGGCGCTGGTCACCCAGCCGGCAGTCGTCCTGGCCGACGAGCCCACGGGGGCGCTGGACAGCCTCGGCAGCGAGCAACTGCTCGACGTGCTCCTCGACGCGGTCGGACAGACCGGCGCCGGGCTGGTCCTGATCACCCACGACAACCGCGTGGCAGCGCGCGCGGACCGGGAGGTGGTGCTGCGCGACGGCGTCGAGCGCCGTGATACGCCCCCGGGCAGCCCACCCCGGGGCCCAGCGCAGCGCTCCGAATCCGGCGCTGCGCGTTCGCTGGGCGTGATGCGGTGAGCACCCTGTGGCTGATGATGGTCCGCGCCTGCGGCTGGATGCGCCCAGCGGTGATCGTCGCGGGAACTGCGGTGGCGTCGGGCCTGCTGCTGGTGGCCGGATCGATCCTGCTGCTGCCCCTGACCCGGGTCGGGGGGCTCTTCGCACTGGTTGGTGAGCCCGGGCTGCGGTATGGCACCTTCTTCGCCATCGCGCTCCTGTCGCTGCCGGTGCTCCTGCTCGTGGCCCAGGCGATCCGCCTGGGCCAGGCGTCCCGTGCACCCCGGCTGGCAGCCATCCGAATGGTCGGTGCGACTCCGCGACAGGTCGGGCACCTCGCCGGCTTGGATGCCGGGGTCCCCGCCGCGGTCGGCAGCCTGCTCGGGCTGGTTGTCTACGGGGTGCTACGGAACCAGTTCGGCGGTGCGGACGGCGGTGGCGATCCGTCCGGGTACGGTCCGGGGCTCGCCCGTGCGCTGGTCCCCACCTCAGTGGCCCCGACGTGGTGGATGGTCCTCCTGGTGGTGCTGGTGCTGGGTTCGCTGGGGTACCTGGCCGGCGCTCGTGCCGCTGTGCGCACCACCGGGGAACCCGGGACACCGCCCCAGCCGCGGGCCTGGGGTGCAGTGGCGCTGGCCGCCGCCCCCCTTGCATTGGTCGGCGCCATCACGGTGGAGGACCGCGTCGCACCGCCCCGGGCCGGCGACTCCGGGGTCGCCGCCGTCCTGGCCGTGAACAACCTCTCCTCCACGCTTGGCGCGATCCTGGCGGTGGCAATGGCTGTCACCGGGCTTGTGCTCCTGGCCCCGTGGGTCGGTCATCGCCTCGGGCTGCTCGCCCAGCGGTCCGCGCGCACCCCCGCGACGCTCATGGCCGCCCGACAGCTGGTCATGCACCCGGGCGCGGCGGGGCGCGCCGGCGCGGCTGCGGCGGCGATCGGGCTGGTCATCGCCGGTGGCGTGCTGCTCTGGTGGGACGCCACCGAGTTCGCAGGCGTCGACGACAGCCTCGCCCCCTCCATGATGTGGGTGGCCGTGGCCGCTGGTACCGCCCTGCTCGCCACGGTCGCGAGCCTGGCCCTGCACAGCACCGACACCGTCCTGGAGCAGCGGCGCAGCATCGCCGTTGCCGTGGCCACCGGAGTTCCGGTCGCCACGCTTCGCCTTGCCCAGCGCCGCGCGGTCCAGATCGCTGTCCTGATCCCCGCACTGGCCGTCACGCTGCTCGCGGCGACAGCCTTCGCGTTGCTCGCCATGCCGCAGATCGGCGCGAGGGCACTGGTACCCTCAGCCGCGGCCGTGCTGGCGGTGGCCACGCCGATGTGGGCGGCAGTCTGGCTGGCAACCACGGCAGTCTCACCGCTCATCTCGCGAGCGGCGGACCCCGCCTCGCTGCGCTGGGACTAGTGACCAGGCCCGGCGACCGGGGCACAGCGGATCCCGGATCGACGGTGGCACCCGTCACCGGATCGGACTCCTCATGTGCACACTGCGGACAAGGCTGGGACAGCCACAGCCTCACGCGGATCGTCCCACCCGACCCTAGTCGGCCCTCACGCGTCGGGTGCCGTAGGCCCACATCGCGATCTCGACGCGGTTGCGGGCGCCGAGCTTGGTCATCAACGACGCGACGTGGGTCTTGACCGTGCTCAGGCCGACGAAGAGCTCCGTGGCGATCTCGGTGTTGGTCCGGCCCCTCGCCA
>JBDHZV010000200.1:0-3486 GCA_039812125.1 Candidatus Nanopelagicales bacterium | reverse complement strand
CACCATCACCAACACCGGCAGCCGGGGCGCCCTCTTCGACACCCCGATCCTGAACCAGCCGCAGGTGGCGATGTTGGGTACCGGAGCCATCGTGCGCCGGCCGGTGGTGATCGACGCCGATGGCACCGAGACCATCGCCATCCGCTCGATGATGTTCCTCGCGCTCTCCTATGACCACCGGATTGTGGACGGCGCCGACGCCGCGCGCTTCCTCAGCACGGTCAAGGAGCGGCTTGAGGAAGGGCGTTTCGAGGCCTCGCTCGGCCTGTGAGCTTCTGCCTGTAACCCACGGGCAGTGATGCCACAGACTGCGCGGACCGGAGCCTGACCAGCGGTACCCGACAGCCGAATCGAGAGAGGGCCTTGCCATGAGCACGATCGCCATCACCGGCGCATCCGGACTCATCGGTGGGGCCCTCTCTTCGGCTTTACGCGCCCGCGGCGACCGGGTGCGGGTCCTGGTGCGCCGCGATCCGCAGGGGCCGGAGCAGTTCCGCTGGGACCCGGCGATCGGGACATTCGACCCGGGCGCTCTGGACGGCGTGGATGCCGTGGTCAACCTGGCTGGAGCCGGCGTCGGGGACCGACGCTGGACTACCGCATACAAGACCGAGATCCTGCGTTCCCGGCTCGGGGCGACCAAGACCATCTGCGCCGCGATCACGGCTTCCGGCGCGCCCATCCGCCTGGTCAACGGTTCGGCCGTGGGCTACTACGGCGATCGAGGTGAGGAGGTGCTGGCCGAGGACAGCCCCCCAGGCACCGGCTTCCTGGCGCAGGTCGTCAAGGCGTGGGAGGGTGCGACAGCCGACCTTGCCGATGCTGGCGGCAGCGTCGTGCTGGCCCGGACCGGGCTGGTCATGGCCAGCTCTGGCGGTGCGATGGCCCCCATGCTGCGGTTGGCCCGGCTCGGTCTCGGCGGGCCGTTGGGTTCGGGCCAGCAGTTCTGGCCGGTGATCTCCTTGCGGGACGAGGTGGCTGCGCTGATTCACCTGATCGATGATCGTGAGCTGACCGGTCCGGTGAACCTGGTCGGTACCGTGCCGGCTCGACAACGGGAGGTCGCGGCCGCCCTGGGTCGGCTGCTGAAACGGCCTGCGGTACTCCCCGCCCCACGTCTCGGACTGCGCCTTGTGCTTGGACAGTTTGCCCAAGAAGTCCTGGCCAGCGAGCGAGTGCTGCCTGATCGACTGCTGGGATCGGGATTCGTTCACCAGGACAACACCTTGGAGGCCGTATTAGCCTCGGCACTTCGATACACGTGACGAATCTTCTCGCTCCGGGGGTACTTCGAACATGGGCCCGACCCGCACATCACTGACCCGCATCCGATCACGCCGACGAACTACCCTGGCGGCCGTGGCCGCCGCCGCAGTGACCGTCCCCGTGGCGGCCGCAGCCAGTTCAGCCGCCGGCGCCCCGGCAGCCAGCACCACGAGCGCAGGCCACGCAGCCTCGGCAGCCCGGCCAGGGAACGCACTCCCCGAGGCGGCCGCCGCCACGGGCCCGAGCACCACCATCACCGAGCCGAGTGCCGGCAGCACGGCCGAGAACGGGCGCGTCACGATCCGGGGCCGGTATGCCTCGACCAGCAAGGTCACTGCCGTCACTGTGGTCCTCTGCCGCCCGAACAGTCCGACGACCTGCAAGGACTACCTTCTCGCCAGCACCAATGGCGCCTTCGCCACCCGCTGGCGCGGGATCCTCACCCGGCTGACTCCCGACAGCGCAGCCGGGACCACCGGAGCCTGGTCGGTCACCCTGACTGGTCTGCCCACGGCGAAGTTGCGGGTCGCCGCCTTCGCCACTGATTCGACCACCCCGAAGGGCCCTTCGACCCTTCTCGACTTCGCCGTCAAGGCTCCCGAGGATCCCTCCTTCATCAGCATCCTCTGGGGCCGGGCGAATTGGTCCGCCGCCGGTGGCGTGGGGTGCGTCAATCGCCCCGACAACGCTCGCACGCTCGAGCAGAACGCCATCGACCTGGCGGCCTTGGGGCTACCGGCCGTGGCCCAGGTGGTCACCTCGCGGGTCCATGAGACCAAGCATCTTTGCCCGGACAACTTCGCCCTGGAATCCTCCTGGGCCGACCTGGCCCGGCTGCGGGCCAGTTACGGGTGGTCTCTGACGTCGCAGAGCAACACCTACCCCAACCTGACCACGCTGAGCGATGCCGGGATCATCGCCGAGAGCACCGGGAGCCTGCCGTCCTTCACCTCGCGTGGGCATGACCGGGCCTGGGGCGCCTTCGCCTATCCGAACAACAAGCAGGATGCCCGCGTGCAGAAGATCGTGCTGCGCTCGTTCGCCTTCGGCCGGGTCTACTCCTCCGAGATCAACTCTCGCGCCACCGCCACCACCTTCCCCTATCCCATGCGCACCCTGTCGGTGAATGGCGGCCGCTGCCACAACGCCGCGCTCCCCTGCTCCCGGATGGCGGTGACGAACAACCGTCTGACCACCAGCCCGCACGTGATCGCCAAGATGCTCAAACCAGGCCCGGGCAAGTGGGGGGTGGTGCAGTTCTATCGGATCGTGGACGGCGTGGAGAGCACCATGGGCATGAACCTGGCCTGGGACTGCTCCTCTCCCCACTGGGAGGATCGATGGACCTCGCAGCCGGAGTTGTACTGCCGCGAGACCATGCTCCAGGCCCTCGCCCTGCGCAACAAGAGCGCCATTGCGGCCGACCCTGCTGCGGTGGCTCTGTCGTGGGGACGCACCCCCTGGCGCAACTCCGGCCGCTGACCGCCCCGGTCCGGCTGGGCTCAGCGCGTGGCTGACGGGCTGGGCTCAGCGCGCGGCTGACGGGCTGGGCTCGGCGGGCGAACCAGGGACCGGCCATTCACTCACCCGCTCTGCTGGTGTATTCGGGCCACCTGCCAACGCGCGCCCGACCAGCTCAGAACCAGGCGGACCCCCTGCGCCGGGGCCGACGCCACGGCGGACGTGGATCCGTCCGGGCCAATGATGGTGAAGGCACCGGTGTCCAGGACGGCATCCACCGTCACCTCCTCGTGGCCGGTCCCCGGAGTGGATCGGCTGCTCGTGGGCACCGACCGCGCGGAGCGGACCGTGAACTCCAGACCGCCATAACGCAGGTGATCGGCGAGCGCCCGCTCGAACCCCTGTCCACGGCGCGAGGCGTGCCACTTGGTGATCGAGCTTCGCGATTCGGGCCTCAATGCGTTTCGACGCATCTTTGTAGGCGGGGAACGCCCGGCCCAGCGGCGCGTTGGTGATCGGGTCGTGCCCCATGCCCATGAGGAGCTGGAGCTGGGCCTCAGAGACCTGATCACCGACGACCAGTTCCCCCTTGCCAAGTGACGCGACTCCTTTGCCGAGCCACCGTCCCGGCGGGGTGCCTTCCTCGATGAAGTAGCGGGTCAGCGGCGTCGAGAGCGGACGGTCGCCATCGGCGGACGCGACCGTCTTCAGCAGGTACTTGTAGCCATCGCCCGCCGACATGACACGCATCGAAACCGT
>JBDHZV010000199.1:0-3527 GCA_039812125.1 Candidatus Nanopelagicales bacterium | reverse complement strand
CGCAGCGAGGCGTCGGAGGTGGACGCGGCAAGCTCGTCGCCGGCGTCGTCCAGGGGCGTTTCAGTCATCGTGTCACTCGTTCGTTCGTCGTCCGGACATGCGAAAGGGCCGTCGATCTCGACGGCCCAGGGGGCGGTGCAGCGAGCCGTCAGCGGCTACGCCAGTCGGTGGATCGCTGCATGTCGCGAGCCTATCACCGCCGCGGCTGGGGCCGGGCCGACCGATCCGGCCCGGGGTGAGATCCCACGGCAAGCCGGGATGAGGGACGACGGGTCTCCACAGTTGACCAAAGACGATCCCCCGGGCAAGCCCGGGATGACGGTTCTGGGGCCTCGACCAGTGTCATTCAAGGGGCGGGCGCAGGCGCGTCGGCGTCCAGCGCCGTTGCGTCCAGGCCGCAACCGCCGTCGAGATGACGGACGCGACCAGCAGGCCGCCCAGCACCCACCACGCCCTGGCGAGCTGGCCGGCCGGCCCGCCGCTGATCGTCACCCGAAGCCCCTCCACCAGGTAGGTCATCGGCATCCACGGGTGCACCACCTGGAAGAACGCGGGCATCACTTCGACGGGATACAGCCCGCCTGCCGCGCCCAATTGGACGATCAGGATCACCAGCATGATCGCGCTGCCCACCAGGCCGAGCCAGGTGCGCAGGGTCTGCGCCAAGGCGGTGAACGCACAGACGGCCAGCACCGAGATCCCCGCCGTACCCGCCAGGTCGAGCGGGTCCAGGCCCAGCGCCAGGTCGGTGACCGCGAGCAGCACGAGGGCACCGGCCGAGCCCAGCAGCGCGGGCGGCAACCAGCCACCCAGTGCCACCGGTGCCGGATTCGTACCTGCGGCGATGGCCCGCTTCGAGATCGGACGCATCAGCACGAACGCGACCAGGCCGAACACCCACAGCGACACCCCGAAGAAGAACGGGGCGAGGCCGCGTCCGTAGTAGGTGGCCGGATTTGCGACGTGCGAGGCGATGTGGACAGGGTTGGAGACCGCGTCGGCGTCCTTGGCCCGCTCGGCGGCGCTCAGTTTGGGCAGCGCGTTGGTGGCCTTCTTCAGTCCGGCGGTCAACTTCTTCTGGCCGTCGGCAACCCGCTGCGCGCCCTTGGCCAGCTGGTCGATCTGCTCGACGGCGGTCTCGGCTGCTCCGATGATCTCGGGGACACGGCGGTTCACCGTTGCTGCGGCATCGGCCACCTTGCCGGCGTCGGTGGCCACCCGCGATGTGGTGGACTTCACCGATCCGGTGACCTCGCTGACCCGTCCCACCGCCCGCTTCAGGTCCTTGAAGACCTGGTCGTCGGACAGGTCCGGGTGGGCCTTGAGCAGGGCGTCCAGTGCGTCGGCGACGTCGTCCTGCTTACCGTCGGCGTCCTTGGCGAGCGCGGCGATGGTCTTGGTGGTGCTCGCCACGTCGCGACTCACCCCGGCGGCCTCCTTGGCGGACCTGCGCAGCACGTCCGAGACTCTGTTCACCACCGGAACGACCTTGTTCTCCATGGTCTTGACCCCGTCGGCGACCTGCTGACCGCCCTTCGCCAACTCACCGGACGCCTCGGTCGCCTCGGCGAGCCCTCTGCGGATCGTGCCCACCGACCCCAGCGCGGAGTCCGCGTACGCCTTCACCGCGGCCGCGTTCAGCTGGGTCTGCAGCTCCTTCTCGGCGGTCTCGGCCATGATGCCGAGGATGTAACCCTGGGAGTTGTCGAAGGCCACATCGACGCGGGCGCGCGTCGGCGTGTCCGAGGTGGCGATCGAGGTCAGATCGGCCGAGAAATCCTTCGGCACCGTGATGCTGAACGCGAAGCTGCCGTCGGCGACGCCGTCAGCCGCGGTAGCGGCGTCAGTCACCACCCAGGTGAACGACGAGGTGTCCTTGGTGAGCTGCTCGACCAGGTCGGCACCGCCGGACACCTTCTTGCCCTCGACTGTGACGGGCTTGTCGAGGTCGACGACGGCGACCTGCAGTCGGTCGAGCCGACCGTACGGGTCCCAGTTCGACCACAGGTAGATCGCCCCGTACAGCAACGGCACGAGAACCAGGAAGATCGCCGACAGCATCGGCAGGGGTCCCCGGAAGCGGCGCAGTTCGGTGAGGGTGAGGTTCCACAACTGTCTCATCGCTGCTCCTTTGGATGGCGGACGGCGGAGGCGACGATGGCCACCCCGCTCAGTTCTGCGGCACGGCGTAGGTCGGCCCTCAGCGCCGCCCAGTCGTCGTCGGCGATGCCCCGGTCGACCCGGTCGACGGTGACCGCGACCGGTCGAGCCAACAGGGCCCCGGCCACCGCGACGCGGACGGCGTCGGCGGGCGGCAGGTCTTCCATCGCAGTGTGGTCGTCACCGTCGTAGCCGACCTCGGCCAGCGCCTGCCGGGGTGAGAGCCGGTTGTGCCGGCGTCCGTGCAGCACCAGGCACGAGTGCAGGTACTCCTTCACCCGGAGGCGGGGCTCGGCCTCGACGGCGTCCAGCACCCGGGCGACCACCACCTCGCGGCGCAGCAGAGCCGGATCGGCGTCCCGGGTCAGCAGCCGCACCTGCCCGGTGACCGGCCGGAAGCGTCCGCTGAGGGCGAGGGTGAGTTCGGCGGTGCCGAGCCCGTCGTCGCCGCGCCACAGGGTCAACTCGCCCGAGCGTGCCGACACCTCGAGCGGATCGCTGTCGCCCGCGGTCAGGGCCACCGCCTGCAGCGCGAGGGGCTCCTCGTCAGGGTCGGCCTGCGGTTCCGGCTGAGCCTCGGGTTGGTCCGGGCTGTCCACCGCCGACCCGGGGGCGGGGCCCGACTCGATGTCGGCGGCAGCGTCGCCGGCCGTCGCGGCCCCCTCGGGGACGGCCGATCGGTCGCCGTCGTCCGGACCGGGGTTCGCTTCGTGGCTAGGGGTTGTCGCCATGGGGCCAGTATTACGGCACCGGCGCGCCGGGTCACCCGCCCCCTGCGAAACTGGTCCGCCCGGGGGTTCGTCTCCGTCAGGTCAGGGCGATCTGGTCCTGCCACCACTGCGGCACCGACGAACGCGGGAAGCGGCGCGGATCCGTCCGCCCACGGCTTGGGCGACCTGGTCGAGCGTCCCCGTGTTGCGGACTGCCGTGATTCCTTCTCCTCGCCGTGGCCGTAACGGAAGAATGCTGCGTCGGCTACAGGCGCCCGCCGCGGGACCTGACGCGGCGCACGAGCTCCTCGTACACCTCGGACGCGGTCGTCTCGCAGCCCAGGTCGTTGTTGACCTTACCGAGCCCGTGGTGGTCCGACGACCCGAGATGCAGCAGGCCCAGCCGGGTGGCGAGTGCGCCGAGGCGCTGCCGGGTGTCGGCGTCGTGGTCGGGATGGTTCACCTCGACCCCTTCGAGCCGGTACTCCATGGTCAGCTCGGACAACACCGCCGGCGTGAGCTGCTGGGCGCGGCCGCGGCCCCACGGGTGCGCGATCACCGGCACCCCCTTGGCCCGGCGTATCAACTCGATGCCTCGCCTGATGTCGCACGAATAGCGATTCGCGTAGGCGGGGCCGCCGTCGAACAGATACTCGT
>JBDHZV010000198.1:0-3602 GCA_039812125.1 Candidatus Nanopelagicales bacterium | reverse complement strand
GCTGGGTCAGGTGCGCGATCTGCGCCAGCCGCGTGCGCTCCCCGGTCCGCAGCACCAGCGTGGTCGCCCGGCCCTGGACGAGGAAGCAGCCGGCGGCAACCTCCTCGCCGGTCGCCACCGGTTGGGGCACGCTCTCCCCGGTCAACATCGACGTGTCCACCACGGCACCCTGCGTGTCGAGGCACCGGGCGTCCGCGGTCACCCGGTCCCCCGCGGCCAGCAGGAGCAGGTCCCCGGGGACGATCAGGTCCGCCGTCACGTGCTGCTCGAGGCCGTCGCGCAGCACGACGGCGCTCACCGGCAGCAGGTCACGCAGCTGGGCGGCCGCGCGTTCCGCGCGGTGCTCCTGCACGAAGGCGAACACGCCGTTGACGACCACCACGGCCGCGATGGCCGCCGCGAGCGCCGGCATCCCGCCCAGGAGGGCCAGCGCCGCAGCGACCCAGAGCAGCAGTGCGAAGAAGTGGAGCACCTGCTCCAGCAGGCGCCGCCACGCGGGCACGTGCTCCGGCTCGGGCAGCACGTTGTGCCCCACCCGGGCCAACTGCTCGGCTGCCTCGGCGGTGCTGAGCCCCGCCGCGGGCTCCGGGCCGACGCTCACCTCGCGAGCGTGCCCCCGGGGCCGCCCCCTGACAAGGACCGGACGTCCCGGACTGCCGCCGGGCCGCCATGATGGGCCCATGAGCGCCACCCACCGTGACCCGGTGCCGGGGCAGGGCCCCGGGACCGCCCCCGATGCAGGTGCCCTGGCCGCCCATGTGAGCGCCCGTCGGGCACGCTGCGGGCCGACCCGGGTGGTCTGCGTGGACGGCCCCGCCGGCTCCGGCAAGACGACGGTGGCCCGGGCGCTGGCCGCAGCCCTCCCGGGTGACGTGGCGGTGGTGCACCTGGACGACCTCTACCAGGGCTGGGAGCAGCCACTGGGCGAGCCGCTGGCCCGCAGGATCGAGGCCTGGCTGCTGCTGGCGTGGGAGGCGGGCCTGCCCGGGCGCCACCTGCGCTACGACTGGGCCGAGGAGCGGTTCACCGGATGGGTCGACGTCCCGTGCGCGGACGTCGTGATCCTCGAGGGCTGTGGCAGTGCCGCTGCCCTGGTTCGCCGTCGGGCCGCTGCGGTGATCTGGGTGCAGGCCCCTGCCGACGACCGGCTGCGCCGCGGGATCGCCCGGGACGGCGCCGCCCTGGCCGGCCACTGGAGCCGGTGGCAGCAGCACGAGGCCGCCCACTTCGCAGCCGACGCGACCCGGGACGCTGCCACATTGCTGGTCGACGGGCTCACCGGGCAGGTGCGGTCGGGACCGGCCCTCGGCGAGGGCTGATCGGGATCTCGTCGAGGTCCGACCCGAGTCAGATCGGCGGCCAGGGCAGTGCCGGCCAGGCGGGGCTCGGCAGCGGGAACACCGGGTCGGCCAGCAGCTGGTCGAGCCGCTGGCGCGCCGCGATGACCTCGCCGGGGCGCAGCCCGCCCTCGTCCGGCCCCGGCAGCGCGTCGAGCAGCCCGATCAGGATCGGTGCCGCAGTGGTGACCTCCTGGACCAGCCACGGCGGGAGGGGCTCGCCGGCCCACCCCCACAGCACGGTGCGCAGCTTGGGCTCGGCATGCCAGGTGACGCCGTGGTCGATCGCGGCGATCCCCCCGTCCGCGCGGCGCAGCAGGTGACCGCCCTTGCGATCTGCGTTGTTGACCAGGATGTCCAGCGCGACGACCCGCTGGATGTCGGGCCCGGCCTCGTGCGCGAGCAGCACGACGGTCCCGTCGTCGGTGCGCCCCTGGGCCACCACGACCCACTCCGGGGGGACGTCGGCCACGGCGAACATCCCCACGGCGGGCCGCGGCTCGGTGATGACGAACTCCTGGCACATCCCCGGACCCAACGGCCCGTCGGTGCGCCACACCGTGCGCGGAACGAGGTCCCAGCCGATGGCCTCGGCGACCTGCGCGGTGATGACCTCCCGCATCGCCAGCGTGGCGCCCGGGAAGTCCCACAGCGGCCGCTCGCCGGCCGCCGGCTTGTAGACGCACCGCACCGGCTGGCCCCCGGTGTCGACCTCGACCAGGAGCACGGTGTTCGACGCATCCGGCAGGCGGCGCAGCACCCGCATCTCACCGACCGCCAGCGCCTCGCCGGGCGCGATCACCGCCGGTAGCCGTTCGCCCTCGGGCAGATGTGCCCGCGGGGATCCAGCGGCTGCTGGCAGAACGGGCACGGCGGTCGGCCCGCGGCGACGACGCGCCTGGCCCGGTCGATGAAGTCGACCACCTGCTCGATCCGGGCGCGCACCCGCAGCATCGCCGGTCCGTCGTCCTCGTCGCCCAGCTCGGTGGGGTCGACCTCGTCGTCGGTGGTCTCGTGCAGCTCGAAGAGCATCTGCTCGGTCAGGGCGTCCCAGCCGAAGGCGATGGCGCCGATCCGGAACTCCTCCACCAGGGGGACGTCCAGGGGTTCGAGGTCGGCCGGCCCCGGTTCCGGGACCTCGAGGTCGTACCGGTCGCCCAGGTCTGCCAGCAACTCGTCGAGCCGTTCGACCAGCAGTGAGACCTGGGACTTCTCCAGCACCACGCTGGTCACCAGCGTGCCGGTCCGGGCCTGGACGAAGAACGTGCGCTCGCCGGGGACGCCCACGGTGCCCACGACGAACCGGTCCACCGGGTCATGCGTGAGGATCTGGCGTGGCACGCAGGGCAGCCTAGTGCGCCGAGCGGCTTCGAGACGGGCCGGACGAGGGCGTCGCACCGCCCCCGACGACCGGTTGCGCCGCCCCGGGACCGAGCGCGGGCAGGGCCCCGGTGTCGTTCATCGTGACGACCACGGGGCGCCCACCCCACGCGACGACGCTGAGCGACCCGGGTGCGGCCGCGATCCGCTGGAACCGGTCCAGGCGCTGGCCGAGGGCGTGGGACAGGATCGCCTTGACCACATCGCCGTGGGTGACCAGCGCGACGACGTCCCCGGGGTCCCCGCGCCGGCCCCACTGCTCGGCGCAGGCGACCGCCCGGGCCGCCATGGCGGCCATCCGCTCGCCGCCCGGGAACCGCACCGCGGACGGGGTTCGCATGACGGTGGCCCAGAGTGGCTCGCGCGCGAGGTCCGCCAGGAGGCGCCCGGTCCAGGTCCCGTAGTCGCACTCCAGCAGCCGCGCGTCCGCCACCGGGCGCGGGGCGGACGTCCGGTCGCCCACCAGGATCGCGGCGGTCTGCGCGCACCGCTCCAGCGGCGAGTGCACCACGGCCGCCAGCGGCACGTCCCGCAGTCGCCCGGCAAGTGCCTGAGCCTGCGCGTGCCCGCGCTCGTCAAGCAGCACCCCAGGGGCTCGCCCGGCCAGCACCCCATCAGCGTTCGCCCGGGTCTGGCCGTGCCGGATGAGCAGCAGGGTGGCCACGCCCGCAGCCTAGGCGACCCGTCCGCGCCCTCCCAGTGGGATCATCGGGGCCGTGATCGTCGGGATGGGGCGGTACTGCCGCGGCGTCGAGGTGGACGTGGCCCAGTCGCAGCTGATCCGGCGTGCGGGCACCCTCACGCCCGACGCCGTGTCACTGGTGCGGGCGATGTACGGGCGGGCCACGGAGGACCCGTCGGACTTCCTGTGGATCGGGGTCGCCG
>JBDHZV010000197.1:0-3603 GCA_039812125.1 Candidatus Nanopelagicales bacterium | reverse complement strand
GCGCCCGCCACCCCCGCGCCCGCCCCGCGCCGCCCGCCCCGCCCCGCCCGCCCCCCGCCGCAGCCGGGATCGGGTCGGGTTTCGGTACGTCGACACGGGATCGGGTCGGTTCTCCGAGCGGAATCGCTCCGAAACCCGACGCGATCCTGCGGGTGAGCCCGGGAGGACGCGAGCTCGGGGCACGCGCGGCGATGAGCGTCCCCCCTCTGGGGTACGTCGGGGCCCGCCGCGGTGCTCGCCGGGGCGCAACGCTGCCGTCGGGCGGAGGAAGATCGGGAGGTGCCAGCCGATCCGAGCGCCCTGGGCTACGCCCTCACGCGCCTGCCCGACGGAACGATCCGCCAGGTCTCGCCGCTGACGGGGACCGCAGTGTGGACCGTGCCCGGTCGCGCGCATCGTCCGCTGGCGCCCACCGCCCCGGCAGACCCGCTGCCTGAGCACGGTCGCGACCGGATCTGCGCCTTCTGCTCCGGCCGCATGCTCGACACACCCCCCGAGAAGGCCCGCCTCGTGTGGCAGGCCAACGACACCACCCCGGCGGGGAACACCCCGGCGGGGAACACCCCGGCGGGGAACGCCTCAGCGGGGAACACCCCGGCGGGGAACACCGGCGCCGGGACGCCCCGCCAGGAGCCGTGGCGCATCCTCCGGCACCTCCCAGCCGAGGCGCTCACCGCCACACAGGCGCAGTTCCGCCGGGTGCCGAACCTGTTCGAGATCCTCCCGCTGGCGTACTGGCAGGCCAACCACGGGTGCGAGGTGGAGCCGACCGTCCGCGACCGCGCCGCCGCCTACGTGGCTTCGTCCGCCGGTCGGGCCCACGTGCTCGGGGTGCTGCGGTCGCGGATGCGGGCCGCGGGGGCGCCCGCCGAGGCCGTGGCCCTGGAGCCGGAGTCCGCCCTGCTGCCCCATGCGCTCGAACTGTTCGCCGGCTGCAACGACGTCGTGATCGCCCGGCGCCACCACGTCGACGGAGCCGTCCTGGACGACGAGCTCGCATCCGCCGGGGACCTGACCCCCCACGAGCACCACGCGTTCACCGAGTTCACGATCGACGCCCTGCGCGACCTGCACGCCAGCAACGAGTACGCCCGCTACGTCGCGGTGTTCCAGAACTGGATGCGCCCCGCCGGCGCCTCGTTCGACCACCTCCACAAGCAGCTGGTCGCGATCGACGAGTACGGCCCCCAACTGGCCCGCGAGGAGCAGTTCCTGCGCGCCGACGTCGACCTGTTCTCCACTGCCATCGTCGACCCGGCCGCCCGCGCCGGGTTGCTGGTCGCGCGCACCGACCACGCCGTCGCGCTGGCCGGGGTGGGGCACCGGTACCCGACGCTCGAGGTCTACTCGACCGCTGCGGGCGTGCCGCCGTGGGAGCACAGCGTCGAGGCGCGCCGATCCTTCTCCGACATGCTGCACGCCTGCCACGCCGCCACGGGCCGCCTGGTCCCCACGAACGAGGAGTGGCACTATCGCCCGCCCCGCTCCCACCTGCCCATGCCGTGGAGGGTGAACCTCAAGTGGAGGGTGAGTGTTCTGGCCGGGTTCGAGGGTGGGACCCGGATCCACGTCAACACCATCGACCCCTTCACGCTGCGCGACCGCGTCGTGGCCAACCTCGCTGCCCTGCGCGAAGCTGGCCGAATCGCGCCGATGGCCCTCGGCGACGAGTGCGGCACGGACGCCGGGATCCTCGGCTACGCCCGCGGGTCGTAACGCCCGGGACACCCGGGGCCTGCCCGTCTGCGACTTCCGGCCTGCCCGCCTGCCCGCCAACTCCGCCTCCCGGTCGCCCCGGTTCGCGCGGACGACCCGGCTTCCCCGGACGCCCCGGTTCGCGAGGCAGGTGAGGCCTTCCCGAGCGTCAGCGGGGACCGGGAGGATCCGGCGTCGGCGGCCGTGGCATGGGCCGGGGTTCAGGTGAGGGTCCTGGAGCCGGTGATGGCCGGGGGCCGGGCGTCGGGCCGGGCGGGTCCGGTCGCGGCGGGACTGGTCTCGGCGGGTCGGGTACCGGTGGGGTAGGGCGTGGCCCGGGCCCAGGAGGAACCGGCCCAGGAGGAACCGGTCCGGGCGGATCGGGCGGCCCCGGCGGAGTGGGCCCCGGCGGAACCGGGGGCACTGGCGGAACGGGCCCCGGCGGAACCGGGGGCACTGGCGGAACGGGCCCCGGCGGATCCGGGGGCACCGGCGGAACGGGCGGCCCCGGCGGAACGGGCCCCGGCGGAACCGGGGGCACCGGCGGAACGGGCCCGGGCGGGTCGGGGTTCGGCGTCCGGCCCACCAGCACCTCCCGCGCCACCGCCACGACGTGCGCGTTCGACAGTCGCCTCGTCGGCTCGATCCGCGACCCGAGCTGCACGGCCTGCTTGACCGTCCGCCCCGGGACCATCGCCACCAGCTGGTCGGCCAGCTGCGCGTCGAGCCGCAGCTGGCGGCTGGGCGAGTGCCCGGCCCGCCGCAGGACCGTGTGCACCGACGCCACCACGTCGTCCGGGATCGTCGCCGACCCGTCCGCGAGCAGCCTCGTCACCTTCGGCAGCACCGACAGCATCGCCTCCCGCGCCTGCGGGTCCGTCGCGACCAGGTGGCCCAGTGCGGCGGAGTTGCGCTGCGCCAGCTCCCACCATCGGCCCAGGGTCGGGTTGGGGGTGACCTGCGCGTCGCGGAACCGGCGCAGCGACTCCAGCTGCGCAGCCCCGAAGCTGCCGTCGCCCCGGGCCGACAGCGCCGCGGCGGCCGAGGCCGGGCACGCCACGCTGGCGTTCGCGTGCCCGGTGATCTCCCAGTCGCCCTCGTTGTCCCAGCGCTGGGACACCTCGTGCACCTGGCCGTCGGCCAGCGTGTCGTGCCCGAACGAGAAGTACGCGTTGCCGACCTGGTCGTCGGCGTTGAGCCAGGACCACAGGTTCTGGAACCCGCTCTGCGCACCGGCGATCGCGTCGCTGATCGCGTCGTCCAGCCCTTCGCGCAGGACCGCGACGTCCTCGTCGGTGACGTCGGGGTGGGTGAAGCCCAGCGTGGGGATCAGCGCATCGAGCCGCTGCTGCAGCTCGGTGACGAGGGCGTTGTAACCGGCGATGGCTCCGGCATCGGTGACGTTGTCCTCCTCCATGAGCACGACGACCACCCCCGCCGCGCCCGCGACATCGTCCGCCAGCGGCCGGACCGATTCCGCCACGGGGATGGGCTGCAGCAGCGTGCTCCACGATCCGACGTTGCCGGGAACCGTGAGCACGTCGCCGGCATCCACGTCGGTGTCGCCGAGGTTGCCGTGCGCTCCGTACGTGGCCGCCACCGTGGCGGTGCCCTCCAGGTTCAGCGCGTCGTTGAGCCGGACCCCCGAACCGTCGATCTTGAAGAACACCGCCCACAGGTAGGGCTCGGCGCTGCCCCACCCGTCGCCCTCGTCGTGGCAGCGGACCTGGTCGAGGTTGATCCACACGTTCAGGGTGTCGCGGGCCATGACGCCCCCCTTCCCTCGCAAGCAGCGTCCGCGCCCTGCCACGCGGGCGACAAGTCCCCGTTCGGGGGTCGGGCGCCGCGGGGCCCGACCGAGGCCCGGAGCGTGCGCCGCAGTCAGCGGACCCGGTCGAGCGGACCCGG
>JBDHZV010000196.1:0-3677 GCA_039812125.1 Candidatus Nanopelagicales bacterium | reverse complement strand
CTGAGCGGGTTGCTGGGTCGTGCGACTTGCCAGAAACGACGTCTCCCTTTTCGGTGCCCGGCTGCGCGCGATAGTGTCCGCAGCATGCCATCACGCCCACGGCCATCGACACCCGACTTAGTGGTCTCCGGCCGCAGGCGCCGCCAGGAGACTCCCCGTTCCACCTTGGCCGAGCTGCCGCCTGGGAGCCGGGATCCGCTGGGCATCCTGAGGGAGCAGAACTCCACCCGCCTCCAGGAGCTCATTTCGCTGCGCGCCGAGCGGATGCCGCAGAGCGCGTTCGCGTTCTACCGGGGGACCGCTGCCCTGATGGCGGCGGACCTGGCCCGCTCACCGCATACCGGTCTGCTCGTGGTCGCCTGTGGTGATGCGCACGTGTCGAACTTCGGGTTCTACGCCTCTCCGCAGCGCACGCTGGTCTTCGATCTGAACGACTTCGACGAGGCGGCCTGGGCTCCGTGGGAGTGGGATCTGAAGCGCCTGGTGACCAGTGTGATCGTCGGGGGGCGGGACTCGTCCCGAACCCCACACGTCATCGAGACCGCGGCGCGCACGACGGTGAGCGCCTACCGGGCTGCGCTGGCTGCGAGTCTGGAGCTGACGCCGCTGCAGCGCTACTACACCCATATCGACCCCAGGGGCGGTGCTGGGCTGCTGGACAAGAAGTCACGCCGGGTGATCGCTTCGGCGATCAAGTCCGCTCAACGTCGCACCGGTGAGCGGGCGGTGCGCCGCCAGACCACCCGGGACGCGGACGGCTCGTTGCGGTTCGTCATGGCGCCGCCGACGATGGACCAGCCGAAGCCCGAGGTCGCCGAGAATGTGCACCGCTACACCGATGCCTACCGCGCCAGTGCCGGCCCGGGCATCCGGATGCTGCTCAGCCACTACCGGGAGGTGGACCTGGCGCGGCGGGTTGTCGGGGTCGGCAGTGTTGGAACCCGGTGTGCGCTCTCCCTGTTCGAGGACGGTGACGGCAACGGTCTGATCCTGCAGTCCAAGGAGGCCGGTCGCAGTGTGCTCGAGCAGTACGGCCGCATCGAGCAGCCGCAGGTGCTCACCGAGGCGGTCGGGACCCACGGTCAGGGCGCGCGGGTGGTCGCCCTGCAACGGATCCTGCAGGCCGTCTCGGACCCGTTCCTGGGCTACCTGCGCGCCGAGGGCTTCGACCTGTACGTGCGCCAGTTCCACGACATGAAGGGCGGCATCGATGTCGAGGACCTCGACGACCGCCCGTTCATCACCTACGCCCAGGCCTGCGCGGTGACTCTCGCCCGCGCGCACAGCCAGTCCCCACGAGAGGCCGAGATCGTCGGCTACATCGGCAACGGAGACAGGCTCACCACCGCGATCGTGGAGTGGTCGACGGCGTATGCCGACCTCTCCGAGCGCGACTACCACGCCTTCCTCGCAACCCGATGACAGATCCTGAGGCGTCCCGGGTGTCTCGCTTCTGGTCCGGGCTCGGGCTGTCGTTGCCGGGGGCGTGGACTGCGCTGATCCTGGCGACGCTGTCCTTTCTGCCTTCCCTGGTGCCGCGGCCTGCGTTGTATCAGGGGGTGATCGCCGGGGTCACCGCGGCGATCGGCTATGGGCTGGGCGTGCTGGGGGCGTGGGTGTGGCGTGAGCTTGCCGACCGTCAGGCACGTCAACCGTCGGCCTCGAGGGTCAGGGCTCTGCTGTTCGCCGCCCCTGCGCTGCTGGTGGTGGCGGTGATCCTTGGTGTGACCTGGCAGCGGCAGGCTTCTCGGTTGTTGGAGATGGAGCCGCAGACCCCGCTCGCGGCGGTCCTGGTCATCCCCGTGGCTGTGCTGGTGTTTGTCCTGTTCGTCTGCATCGCCCGTCTGCTGCGCCGGATCACTGGGGTACTGACTGCCGGACTGCGTCGGGTCGTGGGCCCACGGGCGGCCAGGGTGATCGGGATCGCTGCTCTGGTGACCACGGTCGCCCTGGTCTTCAATGGGTTCGTCTTCGAGCGGGTCACTACAGCGGTCAACGCGGCGTTCTCGTTGACCAACGGCGGGACACCGCAGGGGGTGACGGCCCCGATGAGCCCGCTGCGTTCGGGTAGCCCGGAGTCGCTGATCTCGTGGGACACGCTGGGATTCCAGGGACGGGGCTTCGCGGGGCAGGGTCCCAACGCCACCCGGATCGCCCAGGTGGCTGAACGGTCGGGGCAGGGTTCCGAAGTGACTTTGGATCCCGTCCGCGTCTACGCCGGGCTTGACTCGGCTGAGGACCTCGAGACCCGCGCGGCACTTGCGGTGCAGGACCTGGAGCGCGCTGGCGGCTTCGAGCGCTCGTATCTGCTGGTCGTGACCCCGACCGGCACCGGGTGGGTGGAGCCGACCTCGGTCAGCGCCTTTGAACATCTCACCTACGGCGATAGCGCGACGGTGTCGATGCAGTACTCCTTCCTGCCCTCTCCGATCTCGTTCCTGGCAGATCAGCAGAACGCTCGCAACGCCGGTCGCGCACTCTTCGACGCGGTCTATGAACGGTGGAGCCGCCTGCCGCAGGGCGAGCGTCCCGCTCTGTACGTGTTCGGCGAGAGCCTGGGCTCCTACGGGGGCGAGGCCGCCTTCAGTGGCGAGTTCGACATGGCCAACCGCATCAGTGGGGCGGTGTTCACCGGACCGCCGAGCTTCAACCATCACTTCGGGCAGTTCCTCGACGACCGCCAGAGCGGCAGCACCCAGATCGCGCCCATCTACAAGGACGGTCGCACGGTGCGCTTCACCGACGACCCGATGCGCCCGGCCGAGCCGGCTACCCGACCCTGGCAGGGGACCCGGGTTCTCTACATGGTGCATCCCTCAGATGCCACGACCTGGTGGAACTTCGACCTCATTCTCAATCGTCCGGACTGGCTCGAGGAGCCACGCGGTCCCGATGTCCTTCCCCAGGTCCGGTGGGTGCCCTTCGTGACCTTCTGGCAGGTCACCACCGACATGGCCTTGGCCATGGAACCCGGTCCGGGCTTCGGGCACAACTTCGCCGGCGAACACGTCGGCGCATGGGCACAAGTCCTCAACCTCGACAACTGGACGGCCAAGCGCGCCGCAGCCGTCCACGAGGCGGTACTAGCCGAATCCCGAGCCCCGTTCACACCCTCGCAGTAGCCGATCCGCGCACGGGTAGCCGATCGACAGACGTGGCTGCCTGGCCCGGCAGTGTCAGCCGCCGGCGAGGATCCGGGTCTTCTGGGTCTCGAACTCGGCCTCGGTGAGAACCCCGGACTCGCGCAGCTGCCCCAGTTGCTGCAGCTGGGTGATCACGTCGGCACTGCTGAGAGCAGGGGCTGCTGCAGGCGGTGCGGGAGGAGCCGGCCGTTGTCGTGGGCGGTGACGGCGGGCAACATCAACGACACGACCTGGATCGCCCCGGGAGTGGTGGAGGGTGTGATCTCCCCAGGAGGATGGAGTCATGCCTGCACCGAGGAAGTATCCCGATGAGCTGCGCGAGCGAGCTGTGAGGCTGGTACGCGACCGTATTGCTGACGAGCCGGGGTTGCCGGTCTCTCGTGCCTGCCGGCTGGTGGGTGAGCAGCTGGGCATCAACGGCGACACGCTGCGTAACTGGGTCCGCTCGGAGCGAGTCGACGCCGGCGAGGTCCCGGGCAGGACCAGCGATGACGCGATACGGATGGCCGAGCTGGAGAAGGAGAACCGGGAGCT
>JBDHZV010000195.1:0-3715 GCA_039812125.1 Candidatus Nanopelagicales bacterium | reverse complement strand
CAAGCGCTCTGAGTCCACGTCCACGATCAGCACGCATCGAGGGTATCGCTGCGTCCCCATCAGCGCGCACCACTGCGCAACCGGAATGTTGCGGAGTCGAGTCGCACCCCCGGAACCCGCGGCCTTCCGCCTCGAAGGACGCGTGAACTCGGGGGCCAGGGCGCGAACGTCGGCGGGTGCGGTGTCGGTGGCCGGCCGGAGAACCGACTGTGCAGGTAGCGGACGCAGCGGCTAGTCCGGGGGTGGCTGGTCAGGCGGCGAGCCGTGATGACCTCGACGAGGGTGCCCCTAAATGTGGAAGCGGCATGTACGCCCTCACGAGGGCCACCGCACCCACGGCACCGTTCCGTGCTCAGGAAGGGGTGGGTGGCGTTGAACGCTGCGGACCATTTGCGGACCCGTTGCGGACTGGCTGCGGACCGCCACGTCAACGGGGGCACACCAACACCGGCACTCCCCCACGACTCCCGGCCCCCCGGAGCTCGCGTCAGCCCGGCCCAACCAGCGTCAGCACCGGACCCACCGAGGCCCCTGCCCCCGCGAAGCTCCCCGCCCCCAAGAACTCGCTACACCCGCAACGGCCGCTACAACCCCAACCCGAATCCCCCCACGACCCTGGGACAAGCACCCGGGACCACAGTCGATCCCGCGATCTGGAGCACACACAGCCCAGAAGGGGCTGCATGCCGGGGGCAATTGGCGCGCGACCTCGGTAGTGATATCATCTTCTCGATATCAAAGAGGTGGTCATCGTGGAGCAGATCCTGATCCGCAACCTGCCCCCGGGCACCAAGGCGGCGCTACGTGCCCGCGCGGAACAGCATCACCGATCCGTGGAAGCCGAGGCCCGAGAACTCCTCGCGGAGGCGCTCGCCAGTGCGCCGGCTTCAATCGTGGACCTGGTCAGCATGGACGACGGCTCCCAGATTGAGTTCGAGCCTGACCGGCTCCGACTGACCGCGCGCACCGCGCCGCTATGAGGTACCTGCTGGACACCAACGTCGTGTCCGCACTGCGCGTGCGCGGCCGCGAGCCCCAGGTCCAAGCGTGGGCGGCCCCGATCCCCGTGGCCGACCAGTTCGTCACTGCGTTGACCATCGCCGAGATCGAGCGTGGAGTCGTGGCCAAGGAACGTACCGATCCCGCCCAGGGGGCCGTCCTTCGCCAGTGGCTCGAGGAGCACGTACTGCCGGCCTTCTCCGGGCGGGTCCTCCCCTTCGACCTGCCCGCGGCCAGGATCCTTGCCACCTACCCGGTTCCGGACCAGGCGCCACTGGACGACGCGCTCATCGCCGCCATCGCCCAGAGCAACGGAATGACCATCGCCACCCGAAACACCAGGCACTTCGAACCCCTCGGCGTCAGCCTCGTCAACCCGTGGAGCCACCCGGAGTAGTGGGCACTCAAGGCCGGAGGTCACCACGCCGCGAAATGCGGTCGTGGTGCGTGGACGCGACGACCGGCCCCGGCTCTATGTGGTCGGCAGGGTGGCCGTGGTGTCGCCTGCTTGGCGTCGTGGTGCCCAGGGCTGCTGCGAGGGAGTGACGGTGAAGAGGTCGCCGGGTTGGCAGTCCAGGGCGTCGCAGAGGGCGGTCAGGGTGGTGAATCGGATGGCGCGGGCGTGGTTGTTCTTCAGGATGGAGAGGTTGACCAGGCTCAGGCCCATGCGGTCGGCGAGTTCGGTCTGGGTGATGCCGCGATCAGTCAGCAGGGTGTCGATGTGGCAGACGACGCGGTGGTCCTCGGCGGGGGTGGGGGACATGTCAGATGAGGCCGGTGACGTCGTCGGTGAGCCGCCGGCCAGCGGCGAAGGCCTCGGCCAGGGCCAGGGCGATCAGGCCGGTCACCGCCCAGGTGAGGTCCAGGGTGGCTGAGGTGAGGATCGGGCTGGGGGTGACCGGGCCGGCGGCGTCGAGCAGGGCGAAACGGGCGAACGCGTCGAGGACCTGCCCGCCGAGGCCACCGACGAGGACCAGCAGCCCGATCAGGCGCAGCCGGCGCGGGTTGGCCGGGTCGAACGGGGCGCCGAGGCGGATGGTGCGCAGGGTGCGGTTCAGCAGCAGCCCGGCGCCGGCCAGGCAGGCCAGCAGCAGGCTGGTCCCGGCTTCGGAGAGCAGCCGCAGCGGCCAGCTCAGCTGGAACACGTGCAGGGACATCGAGTACAGGTCGGGCACGAACTCCAGCCACGACCCCGTCGGTACTCCGGTGATCGCGGCGAGGGCCTGATCCTGCGCCTCGGGGCTGAGCTCCACGCGGGTGGCCCCACCGGGTTGGGTCAGCCGGTTGACCGGCAGCACCACCGCGGCCACCGCAGCGCCGATCGAACCGATCAGGATCAGCGCGCCGAGTCCGTCGAGCACGATGGCGCGGGTGGCGGCCTCGGTGCGGGCCAGGCGGCTGGTGGGCTCCGCGGACATCGTTCCTCCTCGGCATCGGCATTACGATCATCATAAACCACGATAGTCGTTAAGTAGCAACGAGGGGGCCGAGGACCGGCCGCAGCCAGAACGCCCTTGGGCCGGGTCCCGCCCCCGCCGCTATCCCTGGATCCCGTTCAGCGGCTGAGCCAGGAGCCGTGGCACGGGCGAACAAGGGGGACGAGTGACGGGCCGGGTCGGGCTCATCGTCGACGTCGGGTGGGTCGTGCACCTCCAGGGCCGCGCGCATCCGCGTCCGGGCCCGGTGCAGGCGGGTCCGGGCCGTCGCAGCGGGGATCCCCACAACCGCCGCGGCCTCCGTCGTGGTCAGCTGCTCCCAGGCGACCAGCCGCAGCACCTCCCGATCGGCCTCGGGCAGGCGCCCATCGCGGCCCGCAGCGGCCCGGCCTGCGCGGCACTGTCCAGGCGTGCGTCGACCGCGTCCCACGGATCCCACGCGCTCGTCGCGAAGGTCGGGTCCGTGACCTCGGGTCGCCGCTCGCGCCAGTGCCGCAGCAGCGCGTGCCGGGCCACCCCGAACAGCCACGACCGGGCCGAACCCCGGGCCGGGTCGAAGCTGCGGCGGTTCGCGTTCGCCTCCACCCACACCCGCCCGAGCAGGTCCTCAGCCTCGGCCGGCGCCCGGCGGGCCAGGTACGCGTGGACGTCCGGGCCCTCACGATCCACCAGCGCGGTGAACGCCACCGGATCGACCACGCCCTCGTCGCGCGCCGTGACACCCATCGGATTCCCCTCCCCAGCACCCCAAGCATGGCCCTCTACCCCGTACTTGCCGTCGCACGGCTCGAGCGTTCGCGAACCCGGCCACACAGGTTGCGCGGCAGCTTGCGCCACCGCGCCGAGCGCCGCCCCTCCTGGCCGGGAAACCGGGGACGCGCCGCGAAGGTGCTGGTGGGCAGGTCCGTGGGCTGGTGCGTCTGACCGGTCTGTAACGATTCGGCCGCGGCGGGACATGTGTGGGGTGCAGGCACGCTTCCGGGAGGAGGGGGTTCCTCGTGTCGGACGGTGGGATGCCACCAGCGTCAGAGGATCGGATGGCTGCGGCGTGGGCGCAGCACTCCGCTGCAGTGTTGGCCTATGCCGCGCGTCGCACGCCGGTGGCCGAGGACGCCGCTGATGTGCTCGCCGAGGCCTATCTGATCGCCTGACGGCGGATCGGGCAGATGCCGGTCGAGCCGGACAGCCGGCCGTGGCTGTTCACGGTGGCCCGCAATGTACTGGCCAACCAGCACCGGGCCAGTGCCCGGCGCTCAGCCCTGATCAAGACGCGATCGACG
>JBDHZV010000194.1:0-3720 GCA_039812125.1 Candidatus Nanopelagicales bacterium | reverse complement strand
GTCCCGCGGCTGCGCGCCACCCGCTTCCGCAACGTCACCGGCATCGGCGCCCTCGCCGAGGTCGACGGCCACCAGGTCGCCATCGGCAACCGACGCCTGATGGAGTCCGAAGGCGTCACGATCGGCGACCTGGGCGCGCGGCGCGACGAGATCGCCTCCGGTGGCCGCACGGCAGTGTTCGTCGCCGTCGACGGTCGGGCCGTCGCCGTGATCGGCATCGCCGACGCGGTCCGTGAGACCTCCGCCGCGGCTGTCGCGGCACTCCACGAGGCGGGCATCAGGGTGGCGATGCTGACCGGTGACAACCGGGCAACTGCCGAGCGGATCGCCGAGGAGCTGGGGATCGACGACGTGATCGCCGAGGTGCTGCCCGAGGACAAGGCGCATCAGGTCCAGCAGCTGCAGGCTCAGGGACGCACCGTCGCGATGGTGGGCGACGGCGTCAATGACTCTCCCTCGCTGGTACAGGCCGATGTCGGCATCGCCGTGGGCGCGGGCACTGACGTCGCGATCGAGGCCGCCGACGTCGTCCTCATGCGGTCCGACCCGCTGGACGTCCCAGTGGCGCTGACGATCGGCCGGGGCACGCTGCGAAAGATGCGCCAGAACCTCGGCTGGGCGGTGGGCTACAACGCGATCGCCCTACCGATCGCGGCGGGCGTGTTCGAGCCCGCCTTCGGGCTGGTGCTCCGACCTGAGGTTGCCGCATTGTCGATGTCCGGGTCCAGCTTCCTAGTGGCTGTCAACGCGCTCCTGCTCAAGCGCCTGCGGTTGCCTGCACAGCCCGCGGATGCTGAGCCGGTAAGAGACGAACGCCTTCAGCCCGTGGGCTGACACTTGTCCCCTGCAAGGGCTTGCCGAGCTGTGCGGCGGCAAGCCCTCGCATGTAGTCACTGCTGACCCATCTCCTTTGGCAGTGGCAGGGCCAAGAGCGCCCGCAGGAACTCTCGGGCACTCCATTGAGCATCCGGAAGGGTCGAGGCCGAGCCTTGGAAATCGGGGACGGGTCGTGCGTCGGCTTCTTCCTTCGTCGTAGCCGGTCCGTTCTCCTCGATGTCCTGGACCAGCCAGTCCATCTCCTTGATCTCCTTGCGCTGCGTCGCCGCGATGCCGTCCGCTAGGTCACGAACCCGGACGTCCTCGATCCCTGCTCTCTCGCTGGTCAAGATGGCGATCGAGTGGTGGGGGATCATCGCCTTCATGTAGCTCTCGTCATCGACGAGGACCTGCGAGCGCGACAGGTACAAAGCTGTACCGCCAAGCACGATCGTGCCCAGGACGATGCCGACGTTCACCACACGGTTCCGGTACATCATCCCCCACATGAACGCCAGCATGATGAGGGCCATCGCCGCGCCCATGAGGAGCGCCATGTACACGCGCTCCTCGCTGAAGCGGACATGATCGGCGCTGAACGCATTGGTGTAGGTGAGCCCGAACATGACGACAGTCGACGTCGCGATCATCAGTCCGAAGCGCAGATACATCTTCGCCTCGTGGTGTCCGCTGGAGTTGCCGGCGTGAACTCCGTTGTCGCTGTTGTGCTCGGAATGTTCGCCCGGCTCGGGGTGGGTGGCATGCTGCTGTTCGTTCTGCTGACGCTGGTTCATCTCGTTGTCCTTCAAGGTCGAAGTCGGTGCGTGCAGGCGGCATGGGATGACCGAACCTCTCGGATCCGGTCATCCCAAACGGCCGCGTTAACCGATGGCGCTCAGGACGCGATTGCAGGCGTCCTCGCACCGGCGGCACGCCTCCGCGCAGATGCGGCAGTGCTCATGCATCTCGGCGTGCTTCTCGCACTCCTCCGCGCAGGACTTGCAGGCTTGAGCGCACGCCTGCAGCACTGCGCGGGTGATGTTGGCGTCGTAGCCCGTGTGGCGTGACAGCACCCGGCCAGTGGCGTCGCAGATGTCGGCGCAGTCTGAGTTCGTGCGGATGCACTTGGTCAGTTCGGCGACCATTTCCTCGCTCAGGCACGCGTCGGCGCACGCCGTGCACGCCTGAGCGCACTCCACGCATGCTTCGACGCATTGCGCCAAGAGCTCGCGGTCGGTGTTGATCTCCGCCGGGTAGGTCTCCATCATGTCGCTGATCGTGCTGGTCATGAGCTTCTCCGTATCGTCGTGATGTGGTCCTATGGGCTACAGAACGAGCAGCAGCGCGCACCGTGGCGGTGTCGCAGGCTGCACAGAGCCCTCAGGTCCGGATCACCGGAGACGCGCGTGGCGGCGAAAGCGGAGGGGGACTTCCGCGGGCGGTTGCCCTCCAGTGGGCAACGAGGAGCCGCCGCGATGACAACGCCGTCAGCAGGCGGGTCGGTTCACGCCACCACCCGCCCCGGCGTAACAGCAGAATGCCGACGGCAAGGATGGAGAGACAGGCGCCCAGCAGGTGCAGGAGCTGTGCACTTCCGTTCTCACTACCAGGCCCGTGGTCAGAGCCGGCGCCGCGCAGACCCTCGCCGTCCCTGCCAAACCCGACCGAAGCCGCCTGCATGGCCTCTCCTGTCGCGGCGGAGACTCCCGCCGGCGCGACCGTGGTCATGCCCACGTGTCGGGCGAACAGGTTGTCGCCTGAGGCACCGGCGAACACGAAGAGAGCGGCCAGGACACACCCAGCGAGCGTTCGAGCTCGGCTGAAGGGCGGTCGCTGGCGGCGGTCCATCACCTCACCCGTACCCGATGGCGCTGAGGTCATACGCAAGCTGCTGTCGGCCGTCCGAACCATGGTGCCGTCAGTGGACGAGATCTACCCGCGACGGCCACGGGTTCGGCCGACAACCGGCCAAGCCCTTGGTCTGCTGCAACATCACTGGCGCGAGCCTTCCCGAACCGGGACACCCAACGTGGGGATAGCCCAGGGCGTGGCCAGTCTCGTGGTTGACGACGTAGCGCCGGTATGCCCGCAGGTCACCGGCGTATCCGTATGCGCCGAACTGCCAGCGCCAGGCATTGAGGACGACGTCCCCGCCGTTGCGGCACGACAGCCGACCGCCCGTGTCGAGCGGTGCGCAGAGTTCATCGGCCGTCTCTGGGGTGGCCAGGACGATCCGGAGGTCGGCATGGCCATCGACGCGGACGAGCGTGTGTCGCGTCGCCCAGCCGCGCCTATCAGACAGGTCTCTTCGACCAGCCGCGCCACATCCGCCGTGTTGAAGGGCAGGCCCTGCTCGACCTCGACCCGGTACGTCACCCCGTTCTGCGAGCCGCGCGGCGCGGCGGCGGCGACTTCAAAGGTGCCTGCGCCGCGCTCCGGAATGCGAGTGGCGGGGGAGGGGGGCCCACTCGGATCTGGGTCATGATCTCGACGGACCTCCACCTCGCCGTCGGTCCGCTCGCGCCTGACAGCCTGTTCAGCGGAAGGAGATGCGGCAATTGCAGTGCGGCCGCCCGCGTCTTCGGTGTCCGTCGGGCGGGGGATGAGAAACGCGACGGGTACAGCCACGGCGGCAGTCGTCGCCAGCACCGCCAGGCCGGTGAGCGCTGCCGTGGCACGCCGACGTGGCGCGCGATGGGAACCCGCTCGTCGATGCGTGGCTTTGCGCCTACTCATCGTCCCTGCACCGTCAGAGCACGCGGGACCAGGTGTGGCCGCCATCAGTGGACTGGTAGACGGTGGTCTCGGTCGCGGCGAACCAGCGCTGGGCACTGATGGTGAACGCGGCCGGCTGGCCATCGATCGATCCGACCTCGCGCCAGGTTCGACCGGTGTCGGTGCTGA
>JBDHZV010000193.1:0-3728 GCA_039812125.1 Candidatus Nanopelagicales bacterium | reverse complement strand
TCAGCCGCCCAGGTAGGCCTTCACGATCTGCTCGTCCTCGGACAGGGCGCGGGCCGGGCCCTCCAGCTTGAGCGCCCCGGACTCCATGACGTACGCGTAGTCGGCCACCCGCAGCGCCGCCAGCGCATTCTGCTCGACGAGCAGGATGGTGACCCCGGAGTCCCGGATCCGCTCGATGGTGTCGAAGATCAGGTCGACGAGCACCGGGGCCAGGCCCATCGACGGCTCGTCGAGCAGCAGCAGCTTGGGCTTGCCCATCATGGCCCGAGCCACGGCCAGCATCTGCTGCTCGCCGCCGGACATGGTGCCGGCCTTCTGGTTGATCCGCTCCGCCAGCCGCGGGAACAGCTCCAGGACGTGCTCCCGGTCGGCGGCGATGCCCTCCTTGTCGGTGCGGGTGAAGGCACCGAGCTCGAGGTTCTCGTCCACCGTCATCCGGGCGAACGTGCGCCGGCCCTCCGGCGAGTGGCAGATGCCGAGCCGGACGATGTCGTGGCCCTGGGTGCGGGTGATGTCGCGCCCGTCGAAGGTCAGGCTGCCGGACTTGGCCCGCAGCAGCCCCGAGATGGTCCGCAGCGTGGTGGACTTGCCCGCACCGTTGGAGCCGATCAGCGTCACGATGGAGCCGGCAGGCACCACCAGGCTCAGACCCTTCACTGCGGCGATGTTGCCGTAGTAGACGCTGACGTCGGTCAGCTGCAGCAGCGGCGTGCCCGCGGTCGCGGTGGTCATCGGGCGCTCCCCTCCGTGCCGGTCTTGCCCAGGTACGCCTCGATGACGCGCTCGTCGGACTTGATGTCCGCGGGCGTGCCCTCGGCGATCTTCTCGCCGCGGTCCAGCACCGTGATCCGTTCGCTGACGCGCATGACGACGCTCATGTCGTGCTCGATGAGCAGGATCGAGACGCCTCGCTCGTCGCGGACCTGGTGGACGAACTCGACGAACCGGGCCGACTCCTGCGGGTTCATCCCGGCGGTCGGCTCGTCGAGGAGCAGCACCTTCGGGCGCAGGGCCAGGGCGCGGGCCACCTCGAGCCGGCGCTGGTCGCCGTAGGACAGGTTGCGCGCGTACTCGTCGTCCGTGCCGCCGATCCCCACGTACTCGAGCAGCGCGCGAGCCTCCTCGCGGCCCTCACGCTCCTCGCGACGCTGGCGCGGCGTGGTCAGGATCGTGCCGAACAGGCCGGAGCGCAGGTGCGGGTGCATCCCCACCATGACGTTCTCCGCCGCGGTCATCAGCCCGAACAACCGGATGTTCTGGAACGTGCGCCCCAGGCCCTTGCCGGCGATCACGTGGGGGGACAGCCCGGTGATGTCCTGCCCTGCGAGCGTCACCCGGCCGGCCGTGGGCTTGTACAGCCCGGTGAGGACGTTGAAGAACGTGGTCTTGCCGGCCCCGTTGGGGCCGATCAGCGACACGATCCCACCATCAGGGACGGTGAAGTCCACCGCCTTGACGGCGACCAGGCCGCCGAACCGCACGGTGATGGACTCGGCGACGAGCGCGGCCGGGCGCTGCGGGGCCGGCGCCCCGACGGCCCCCTCGGGCTGGGTGCTCACTGTGCGGTCCCCTCCAGGTCGGCGTGCAGGTCCTCGACCTCGGTCCGCTCCTGCGCGTGCAGGACCTGCCGGGTCCGGGTCTCGGGGAACAGCCCCTCGCGCCGGAACAGCATCATCAGCACCAGGATCGACCCGAAGATGAGGTAGTTGTACGACGGGAAGTTGATGTCGGTCCCGAACTGCTGGTTGATCGTGGCTCCGATCTGCGGCAGGGCTGTCGAGTTGATCCAGGACAGGGCCAGGGCCCCGACGATGACGCCCCACACGTTGCCCATGCCGCCGAGGACCACCATGGCCAGCAGGATGATGGAGATCGAGAAGTTGAACCGGTCGGCGAAGACCCCGTTGACGTGCACGGCGAACACGACGCCACCCAGCCCACCCATGAAGGCGCCCACGGCGTACGCGTAGAGCTTGGAGCGCATCAGCGGCACACCCATCATGGACGCGGCCAGCTCGTCCTCACGGATGGCCAGCCAGGCCCGGCCCAGCCGACCCTCCCGGATCCGCAGCGACACGAAGATGCAGAACGCCACGACGACGGCGAAGAGCAGGAACTTCGTGGACAGGTCGAACGGCCCGAGCGCCTTGCTGCCCGGCACCACGGAGATCGGGTCCAGCGGGGTGATGCCCTTGGTGCCGTTGGACAGGTTGAAGCCGTTGATGTCCTCGCCGTTGGTGAAGATCTGCGGGATGATCTCGCCGAACCCGAGGGTCACGATGGCCAGGTAGTCGCTCTTGAGCCGCAGCGTCGGCGCACCGATGAGGATGCCGAAGAACGCGCAGAGCGCCCCGGCGAACAGCAGCACGATCCACCAGTTGAAGTGGAACCCGACGGCGTTGGGGTTGGCTGCCCCCAGCACGTGGGTGTTGACCTGGTAGAAGAACGTGCTCATGAACCAGCCGGCGGTGTAGCCCCCGATGGCCCAGAACGCCACGAACCCCAGGTCCAGCAGGCCGGCGTAGCCGACCACGATGTTCAGGCCGATCGCGCAGATGACCCAGACGATCCCCTCGTTGACCGCCGTCAGCGGCAGCCACTGCCGGACCAGGTCCTGGACCTGGTCCGGGGTCGAGCTCAGCCCGAACTGGTAGAACGCCCACAGTCCGAGCACGGCGATCAGGGAGCCGATCGCCCAGCGGCGGTTCGGGCGGGCGCGGCGGGAGCCGGTGGTGCCCGGCGTCGGGTTGGAGGTCGTGGTGGCCATGGCCCTACACCTTCTCCACTGTCGGCTGGCCGAGGATCCCGGTTGGTCGGAACACCATCACCAGGATCAGGATCGTGAACACGACGGTCTGCGACCACTTCTGGCCCAGGCCGTAGGGCAGGCCGTCGTTGAGCCCCTGGATGATGCCGATGAGGAAGCCGCCGAGCACGGCACCGGCGAGGTTGCCGATGCCCCCGAGCACCGCGGCGGTGAAGGCGATGAGCCCCAACTGGAAGCCCGCGTCGTAGCGGGTCGTGCCGACCGACTCGAGGAAGAGCAGGCCGGCGGCCCCGGCCATCGCGCCACCGAGGGCGAAGGTGAAGGCGATGGTCCGGTCGACGTTGATGCCCATGAGGCGCGCGGCGTCCTGGTCCTGTGCGGTGGCCCGCATCGCCTTGCCCTGCTTGGTGCGCTGCACCAGGTAGGTCAGCAGCAGCAGCACGGGGATCGTGAAGGCGACGACCATGATCGTCGTGTACTGCAGGGTGACATCGCCGATCTCGATGCCACCCTCCGGCACGACGGTGGGCCACTGCCGCGGCGCCGAGCCGTTCCACTTCAGGCCGACCCACTGCAGGATGAAGCTCATGCCGACCGCCGTGATCAGCGCCGCCAGCTTCGGCGCCCGCCGGAGCCTGCGGTACGCCACACGTTCGATGACGACGTTGACCACGGCGCCGAAGCCCATGGCCGCGACCAGCGTCAGCAGCATCATGGCCCAGCTCTGCGGGCTCGGCTCCACGGCCCCCAGCCAGTAGGTCATCATGAAGCCGGAGAAGACGGTGGCGAGCATGAACAGGTCGCCGTGGGCGAAGTTGATCAGCTCGATGATGCCGTAGACGAGGGTGTAGCCCAGCGCGATGAGGGCGTACAGCGCCCCGTTGCCGGTCCCGAACAGCAGGCTGTTGAAGAACTGGCTGGGCGCGGTCACCAGGTTGGCCAGCAGCCAGGCGAATGCGGC
>JBDHZV010000192.1:0-3750 GCA_039812125.1 Candidatus Nanopelagicales bacterium | reverse complement strand
TGTCCTGGTCGATGACGGCGTCTCCCCGTTCGAGTTCGCGATCCCGTGCGAGGTGTTCGGGCTTGACCGCAGCGACGTCGGCCTCGAGTTCGACTTCCGGGTCGTCAGCCCCCGACCGGGCCCGGTTCGAGCGTCGACGGGGTTCCGGATCATCGCTGACCATGGCCTGGAGGCCCTGTCGCAGGCCGACCTGGTGGTGGTCCCGGCCCTGGGCGTGGAGTACCGACCCGCACCAGACGTCGTGGCGCTGCTGCAGACCGCCGTGGACCGGGGGGCGGTAGTGGTCAGCCTGTGCAGCGGAGCCTTCGCGCTGGCCCGAGCCGGACTGCTCGACGGCCGGTCCGCGACCACCCACTGGACGTACGCGCAGCGTTTCGCGGCGGAGTTCCCGGCGGTCCGGGTCGTGCCGGACGTGCTGTTCGTGGAGGATGCCCCGATCTTCACCAGCGCGGGCACGGCCGCCGGGATCGACCTGTGCCTGCACCTGGTCCGCCAGGCCTACGGGGCGCGCGCGGCCAACGGGATTGCCCGCCGGATGGTCGTTCCGCCCCAGCGGGAGGGCGGTCAGGCCCAGTTCGTGGCGATGCCGGTCCCTGAGGTCGGGGCGGGCGCGTTGGCCCCGGTGCTCGACTGGATCCTGGAGAACCTGGCGCAGGAGCTCACCGTCGCGGACCTGGCAGGTCGGGCCGGCATGTCCGAGCGCACGTTCGCCCGGCGGTTCCGGGAGGAGACCGGAACCACGCCGCACCGCTGGCTCCTGACCCAACGGGTGGCTCAGGCCGACCGCCTGCTCGAGTCGGGCGACCTCGGCATCGATCAGGTGGCGGACCTGTGCGGTTTCGGCTCTGCCACGATGCTGCGCCACCACTTCCGGCGTCTGCGCGGAACGTCCCCGACGCGGTACCGCCGGGCATTCGGCCCCGCGCAGGCCGCGCTCGGCCCGGAGACGCGCCCAGGTGGCGAGAAGCGCGCCGTCGACGGGAATCGCGCCATCGACGGGGGGCGCGCCGTGGGGGGCCCAGGTCCCGGCCTGCCTGGCATGGGCGGGTGAGGCCCGTTCCGGGGCAGCTAGCGCAGCTTGCCGCCGCGGGGAATCCTGCCGGACTTGGGGACCGGGCCCTTCGGGATGGGCAGGGGCGCGGACCCCAGGGCCTCCAGGCGGCGGCTCAACGCCGTGACCTCGCCCGGGGCCAGCACCTTGGGGAGCTTGCGCAGGTGCTTGTCCAGCTTGGCGATCGGGACCTGCCCCTCGTCGTTGCCGACGACGAGCTCCTGGATCGGGATCTCGGCGACGAATCGGGCAGTGCGCTTGCGCTCGCTGGCCAGCAGGCCGGGCAGTGTCGGGCTGCCGCCCTCGCCGATGAGGATGACGCCCGCCCGGCCCACGGCGCGGTGCACGAAGTCGCCGTTCCTGTTCGCCGCGACTGCCGGGGTGACGGTCCAGCCGCCACGCTTCATGTTCTGGATCACCGCCACGGCGGCGCCGGGCTTGCCGTCGATGGACTTGTACGCGGAGCGCATCGCACGTCGGCTGAACACGATGGCCAGGGCGAGCGCGATCAGGGGGAGTCCGATGATCAGCCAGGTCAGGAGGTTCTTGGTCAGCACCCCGATGGTGATGAAGATCCCCAGACCCAGGACCAGGATCCCGGCCAGCAGCCACCCGAGCTTCGGGTCGTGCTCTGAGGCCATCCGGTAGTTGTCCCGGATCACCTTGACCCGATCGCCCATCTTCGACATGGCGAGAATCCTACCCGGGGGTGCGGGCGGCAAGGGCTGCTGCGTGGAGTCGACCCGCCCGGTATGAGGAGCGGACCAGGGGCCCACTCATCACACCGAGGAATCCCAGCTCGCGAGCCACCTCGGCAAGTGCCACGAACTCCTCGGGGCGGACCCAGCGCTCCACGGGATGGTGCCGCGGGGTGGGTCGCAGGTACTGCGTGATGGTGACCAGGTCGCAGCCGGCCTCGCGAAGGTCGGCAAGGGCAGTGTGGACCTCGTCGATCTGCTCGCCCATCCCCAGGATGAGGTTGGACTTGGTGACCAGGCCGGCTTCCCGGGCCTGGCGCAGCACGTCCAGCGAACGGTCGTAGCGGAAGGCAGGTCGGATCCGCTTGAAGATCCGGGGCACCGTCTCGAGGTTGTGCGCCAGGACCTCGGGGGCGGCCGCGAAGACCTGGTCGAGCAGCGCGGGAGTCCCGGAGAAGTCCGGGATCAGCACCTCGACCCCGCACCCGGGATTGCGCTCGTGGATCGCCCGCACCGTCTCGGCGTACAACCACGCCCCCTCGTCGGGGAGATCGTCCCGGGCCACCCCGGTGACGGTCGCGTACCGCAGGCCCATCGTCGCGACGGACTCGGCCACGCGCCGCGGCTCGTCGGGGTCCAGCGGCTCGGGCCGGCCGGTGTCGATCTGGCAGAAGTCGCACCGGCGCGTGCACTGGGCCCCGCCGATCAGGAACGTGGCCTCCCGGTCCTCCCAGCACTCGTAGATGTTGGGGCAGCCGGCCTCCTGGCACACCGTGTGCAGCTCCGCGCCCGCCACGCGCTCACGCATGGCCAGGAACTCCGGGCCGGTGCGGGCACGGGTCTTGATCCACTCGGGCTTGCGCTCGATGGGGACGCTGGCGTTGCGCGCCTCGATTCGCAGCAGGCGGCGGCCGTCGGCGGAGATCACGTGGCCGAGCCTACGCCCAGGACCTCGTCCATGCGGGCGACCGTCAGCGGGATGACCTCGGCGACGGTGACGTCGCGGGCGAGCTCCCGGGACAGGGACGTGACGGACGCGTCGCGGATCCCGCAGGGGACGATCCGGTCGAATGCTGCGAGGTCGGGATTGGCGTTCAGCGCGAAGCCGTGCATGGCCACCCCCCGCGACACGCGGACCCCGATTGCAGCGACCTTGCGATCACCCCCCCGATCGTCGGCAGGCACCCAGACGCCAGAGCGGCCCGGTATCCGCACGGTGCCGACTCCGAGCTCGCCACAGACGTCCATGAGCAGGGATTCGAGGCGGCGGACGTGACCCACGACGTCCATCGGGTCGGGCAGGCGGACGATCGGGTACCCGACCAGCTGGCCCGGGCCATGCCACGTGATGCGACCACCCCGGTCGACATCGATGACCGGGGTGCCGTCGAAGGGTCGGTCGAGCGGCTCGGTGCGCCGGCCTGCCGTGTAGACCGACTCGTGCTCGAGCAGCCACACGACACCGTCGCCGCCCGCGACCACCTCGTCGTGCCAGCGACGCTGCTGCTCCCACGCGCTCACGTACTCGACAGGCCCTTCGGCAACCACCACCTGGATCGTCACGGTCGGCAAGGCTACGCCCGGAGGTGGCTGTGGACGACCGGTCGTCCACACGGCGGAGATGGCGCAGGGTACGCCGCATGGATGGCGTGGCAGCAGACCCGAGAGCCCTGACAACGGAGAGCAGCGAAGGGGCGGGGATGCCTGGGGGGCGCGGCAGCGGGCCGCACCCGGACCATGAGGGTGACCCCGGACGGCAGGCGGCCTCGGCTGGTGATGCCTGGCCGGACGCTGTCGAGGTGGCGCCCGGCGTGCTCTCGCTCGGCGGGGCGGTGCCGGCGCCGCTCGGGCACGGATCGCTGCCCGCGGCCCAGACCAGCCGTGCTCCCCGCCCGGACCAGACCTCGTTCGACAGCCCGCCGGGAGCCTCGGCAGCGTCCGAGGACCATTCCGGGGAGGGCCGATCGGGGCAGGGCCGGGGCAAGCAGGGCCCTCGCCGGG
>JBDHZV010000191.1:0-3769 GCA_039812125.1 Candidatus Nanopelagicales bacterium | reverse complement strand
CGGCCGAGCGCCACCTCGGTGAGAACCTCGACCTCACGGGGCGTGAGCCGGTCCAGGTGCGCCGAAGCCGGGTTGGTGGTACGGCGGCAGCCGTCATTGCGTCGCTGCCCACGGCCGCCCGGCGGGTCCTGCCCGACTCATACCGAGTCGATCCGCACGGCACCCTGGACGCCGTGAAGTCCGGCCTGGTCGCCAACGGCTGGCCGGACTTGGCGATCGATCGCGTCCTGCCCTACTTCGCCACCCACCTGGACGGCGCCTGCGGGCCACTCGGCCAGCCACCGCCCCTGTGACCATGCCCAGGGGCGCAGCCGAGCCCCCAGCGGTCGGGGGAATCGCGGGGGGCTCGGAGCCTGGATCTTAGGGCGCGGGAAGCCCCTTCGGGAGGTGGGTCGGCCACGGCCTCCGCCCTGCTCCTGGTTCCGGCATCGCTCTTGCCGCTCCCGGAACGGGCCGCGCTGCTCGTCCCGCCCGGCCCACTCTGGGACCCCACCCATGAGCGCTGGGCCATCCTGCTCGCAGCGGGAGTGCCGGCCCGGTCGCCGGCCGCACTGCATGCGATGAAGGCGCTCGCGTGCATCCGCAACTGACTGTTGGCCGAGCTCGCGCCGGATGACTTCGGCACTACCACCCGATACCCCCGGCCCCGGCGAAATTCGTCTGCCAGGCTGCCACCCCTCGCGTCGCCGCCTGGACGCAGGCGGGGGACGCGGTCACGACCGGCACTCACGTCGCGAAGGCAGGGAATCGACGACCGAGCTCGTCCTCCACCAGGGAAGGGCTCAGGTTGGGGTGGACCAGGTCCAGGGAGCTCACAGTGAGTCCTGCGACGATCGTTGCCACCTGCAGCGCCTGCCGCACAGGCCGACCGGTCGCCACGCCGTACAGCAGTCCGGCATGGAAGCTGTCACCGGCGCCGTTGGTGTCGACCATCGGGTAGTCCACCACCGCCTCGGTGTGTACCAGTTCCCCAGCCGCGTCCAGGGCGAGGCTGCCGTTCCGGCCGTTGGTCACGACCGCCAGATGCTTGCCCTCGGCGATGAGGTCCGCGAGTAGCGATGGTTGGTCGGGCAGGTGGATGCCGCTCATCGTCACGACGTCGGCGGCGGCGCGGAAGTCGTCGAAGTACGGATTGCCCAGCTCGAAGTCGCCGAGATCAGCCCAGACCGGCTTGCCGTGCCTGCGGATCGCGGGGATGGCCTGCCGGCAGAAGCCGTGGGGATTGAGCGCGATCAGGTCGGCCGCGGCGATGCTGGCCTCCAGTCTGGGCAGGTCCACGGCCGGCTCGCGGGAGGGTGTGATGATCGGGATGCCTCGGCGTGCACCGTTGCGGTCCATCAGGTTGACGTGGGTGTTGGTCCCCGCCGGATCGACGTCGTAGACCACAGGCACGCCCGCTCCGGCCAGCAGGTCGCGGACCCGCGCGCCGGGCTGGTCATCCCCGACAACCGTATGCAGGGTGGTCGGGAACCCCAGCCGCTGCAGGTTCAGCGCTTTGCCCGGCCCCATGCACCCGACCGTCGTGTGCACATGGACCCCACCGGGGACGTCGTGACCCGGAACCGGGTGGTCGTGGACCAGGACCGACAGGCACGAGCCCCCCAGAACGAGCACCCGAGGCAGGCCGACGCCGGCCCCCTCACTCCCGACACCGGCACGCCGCCCGACCCCCACCATGTGCCCGACTCTCCCATAGCCCCCAACCGCCCTCAGAGCCCGATGAGCCTGAACCGGGAGTGCAGCGCCGACCGGGGCGGCTCAGGCGTGACAGGCTGCGAACCGGGCAGCGCTCGTGGCGGGCCGCACCGGTCTTGCCGCCGCGGCCATCCCCCGCGGGCTGCTCGGCGGTCAACTGCTTCCGGAGGAGTGGGGTGCTGGGTTGGCGGGCTCGTAGTTGACGAGGATGGCCCGCAGGCCCCGGCGGGCGGTGGCTCGGTCCCAGTGGGTCAGCTTGGTCCCGAGCCCTTCGGGCGGCTGATCGACGGACCCTGGGATCGTGTCCGTGGCGAGCGTGGCGAAGCCGACGACGAAGGCGAGGATCGACTGCCAGAGTGCCACCGCCTCATCCGGTGGCATCCCGAGCGCAACGAGGTAGCCCAGCCCGTCGACGGGGTCGGTCTCCACCCGCCGGGTCGCCAGCGGAAGCATGTGCGGGTGCGCGGTCAGCAGGTCCAGGTAGCGCAGGAACACCATCTCCATGATGTCGCGCCAATCCGTGGGTAGGGGCCCGTCGAACACCATGGCCTCGCGCATCACGGACACCGCGCCGTCGAGCACGGCCTGCTTGTTCGGCACATGGTGGTAGAGCGAGGCCGCTTCCACCCCCAGGTCGGCTGCGAGCCGGCGCATCGTCAGCGCGGCCAGACCCTCGGTATCGATGATCTGCAGGGCGCGGCGGAACAGCAGGTCGCGGGTGACCGGCGGCCGGTCGGACCCGCGAGCGTGCTCCTCGGTCCCGTTGATGCCGCGCCCTCCGATCACCTTTCCCGCCTTGACCCTAACAGCGTTAGGGAGGAGACTTCAAGCACCACCTAACAGCGTTAGGTGAGCGGCCGTAGGGGCCGGAGCCAGGAGAGGGCAGCTGTGACCACGATCTGCGGAAGCATCGACATCGGCAGGCCCGTCGAGGAGGTGTTCGACACGGTGTGCGATCAACGCAACGAGTTGCGCTGCGACCCGATCGATGGTGGGACCCGGTTCTCGTGGCAGTCGCACGTGACCGTTCCCTGGCCCGCTCGTCTCGCCGGGTTGCTGGTCAGGCGCATCGGCGAGCGCCGGGAGCGGGAGATCTGGTCGGGGCTCAAGCGCTTCATGGAGGGGCGGCCGTCATGAGTGCTCAGGTGACCCCTCCGATGGGCAGCGACTCGGCATGGCGGCGCCTGTATGCGGCGGGCAGCGCTGCAGCGGCCGGCTATGTCGTGCTGGTGCTCGTGCCGATCGTGCTCGTCTTCGCCGCGCCCGTTCCCCCGACAACCGGCGGCCCGCTGCTGGCGTACATCGCCGAGCACCGCGCCGTCTACCTGATCGAGCTGGTGTGCTTCGTCGGGCTCGCGGTACCAGGCTTGGTGGTCTTCGCCGCGTTGTCCGTGGCCCTGCGGTCGGCCGACCTGGGCATCGCCGCACTCGGCGGGCTCCTGGGCGTCACGTCCGAGACCATCGCCCTGGCGCTGGGCAGCAGCCCGCAGTCCCTGCACGGCGGCCTGGTCGTACTGGCCAACCGCTACAGCCAGGCCGGCAGTCCGACCGAACGAGCGAGCCTGGCCAGCTCCGCCGACGCCCTGATCGCCGCGACCAACGCGGTGTCCTGGGCCGGCATCCTCACCGCCGCCGCCATCCTCGTGCTGTCCCTGCTGATGCGCCGAATCGGCTGGGGCACGCCACTGGCCGCCCTCGGCATCCTCACCGGCACCCTCGGGATCGTCGCCGAAGCCCTACGGCCACTGATCGGAGCCTCCTACGCCATCTACGGCCTGCTCCTACCGATCTGGTTCGGCATGGTCGGCTGGAGACTCCTGAACCTCACCCGCAGCCTCACCACGCCACACGCCTCCGCGAGATGACCACCCCCGAACCCGCTCAACCTTCGGCGGCGACTGGCGACGGCTGGTCACTTCTCGGGTTCTCCGGGGGTACGCCCTTGATGACGAGCCAGAAGGCGAAGCCGACCTCGGCGACGAAGCCGATCGCCCACGAGGGGTAGCTGATCGCGGAGTATCCGGGAGCCAGCAGCGCCTGCAGGAACCAGACGAGGACCGCGACGCCGTCCAGG
>JBDHZV010000190.1:0-3807 GCA_039812125.1 Candidatus Nanopelagicales bacterium | reverse complement strand
TCGACGAGGACGCCGCCAGCCAGCTGCGCCTGACCCGCTACTACCAGGACACCTACGCCGGCAAACCCACCTGGCAGGGCATCTGAGGCCTACCCAGACCCCGCCCCCGCCGCCGCGAGCGCCGTGGCCCACCCAGCACCGGTGGCCGCGGCGCTGGCGTGCGCGCACCAGCCCCCGACGCGCCGGGAATCGCGGATCCCCGGCCAGATCGAGGGTCTGGTACCTCTCGTCAGGTCGCGATGTCGGCTCACGCTGGCAGAATGCGGCCCATGGGTGGCCGGAACGAGTCGACGTGGACATTCCTGACCAACCATGGCCACGTGTTCGTCTTCGTGACACGCAACCCCGACGCCCGGATCAGGGACATCTCCGAGGCCGTGGGCATCACGGAGCGGGCGACCCAGGCGATCCTGCGTGACCTGATCGACGGGGGCTACGTCTCCAGCCAGCGGGTCGGGCGTCGCAACACCTACTCGGTCGATCGCGGTCGGGCGATGCGACACCCGGTCGAGTCCGAGCGGCTGGTGGGGGAGTTCCTCGCCGTGTTCACCGAGGACCACGGCCAGGAACCTGGGGCCGGGGGCTGAGCGGGGCGCGGGGAGGGCGACGATGACCGCCAGGTGCGTGCCCGAGCGGCCGTCGTTCCGGGCCGCCTCCGAGGAACGGGTGTGGCGCGAGCTGCGTCGGCATCTGCGCGACGAGGACCTGCTGATGGCCAACGTCCGCTTCACTGCCCTGGACGGCGATTGGGAGGTCGACCTGGTCGTCGGCATGCCGGATGCCGGGTTCGCCGTCATCGAGGTCAAGGGCGGCCAGGTGTGGCGGGACGGCGGCCAGTGGTGGCAGCGCACCTCGGAGGGGGCGCGCCCCCTTGATCTGGAGGACCAGGTCACCTCGGGCAAGTACCTGCTGGGCCGCTACCTGACGCGACACCCCCGGTGGTCCCAGGGGCGCCAGCGGATGGTTCACATGGTGGCCCTGCCGGACAGCACCCTGGGCCCGGAGGACCCGTCCCCCGGGCTGCCCCGGGCCTGGATCGCGGACCGCTCGGAGCTGGCGGGCCTGGCCGGTCGACTTCACGACCTGCTGCGCTCCCCCCTGCCCACCCAGCCGAACGCCGTCCCGGGAGCGGACGCGGTCGACCTGGCCGCGGAGGTGCTCGGGGGGCGCGGCGACCCCCAGGCCCAGGTCGCCCGGGTGGTCGCGGTGCTGGGGGAGCACTGCGACCGGCTCACCGAGGCCCAGTTCCGGGTGCTCGACCTGGCCCGACGGATCCCCCGCTACGAGGTCGTCGGCGGGCCCGGGACCGGCAAGACATGGCTGGCCATGGAGCAGGCCCGGCGCTGGGCCGCCGAGGGCCACCACGTGGCGTTGGTCTGCTACTCCCGGGGGCTGTCGACCTGGATGGGGCGGCGCGCAGCGGGCTGGCCCGCCGCCGTGCGCGAGCGGGTCCGCGTCCGCACGTTCCACGCCCTGGGCGTGGACTGGGGGGTCCGGATCGTGGACGGCCGGGGCCGGGACTACTGGGAGCGCGAGCTGCCCGAGCAGATGCGCGCGCTCGCCGAGGGCCTGCCCGACGGCGACCGGTTCGACGCCCTGGTCGTCGACGAGGCCCAGGACGTCCCGACGTCCTGGTGGGCACCGCTGCTGGGGGCGCTGCGCGATGCCGAGAGCGCGCGGATCGCGGTGTTCACCGACGAGCAGCAGCGGATATTCGACCGGCTCGGCCGGCCGGGGCTCGACCTCGTCCCCCTCGACCTGGCCGAGAACCTGCGCAACTCCCGACAGATCGGGGCCGCGTTCGCGCCGCTGGCCGACCGCCCTCCCCGCCTGCTCGGCGGTGAGGGACCGCCGGTGCGGTTCGTCCGGTCCCGTTCCGCGGAGGCGATTGCGATTGCCGACGAGCAGGCGGTGCGACTCCTCGACGAGGGATGGGCCCCGGGGGACGTGGCGGTGCTGACCACGCACCACCGCCACCCGGAGCAGCAGAACCGGGTCGCTCTCGACGGCCGGGACGGGTACTGGGAGTCGTTCTGGGACTCCGGTGACATGTTCTTCTCGACGGTCGCGGCGTTCAAGGGGCTCGAGCGGCCAGCTGTCGTGCTGGCCGTGGACGGGTTCCGCGACGACGCCACGGCCCGCGAGGTCCTCTACGTCGGGCTGTCGCGCGCTCGCGACATGCTGGTCGTGGTGGGTGACCCCGCGGTGATCCGTCGCGTGGGGGGCGATGCGGTGGCCGACCGGATCGTCGGGCCGCTCCCGGTCACCCGCCGTCCGTCCCGGTCGCGTCGGTAGGGCTCCGGGACCCGCAGCGGTCCGGCCGGGGCGGGCGGCCGTGGGTCCGGGCACCTCGTCGGCGGGCCTGCCGAGGCGGCGTCAGCTCGCGACGACCGACAGGATCCGCTCGCCGTATCGCTGCGCCTTCGCTGCGCCGATCCCCGGGACGGCCAGCAGCTCCGCCTGCGAGCCGGGGCGCCGTTGCGCGATCACGCGCAGCGTGGCGTCGTGCATCACCACGTACGCCGGCACCCCCTGCTCGTCGGCCATCGCCTTGCGCTCAGCTCGCAGGCGGTCGAACAGCGCCGCGTCCGCGGCCGACAGGTCCTCGGCGGCCGGTGACGGGTCGGCCGCCGAGCGGCGGGGGCGCGACGGCCGGGCGCGTCGCTCGTCGGGGGCCCGCAGCTGCAGGGTGGCCTCGCCCCGCAGGACGGGTCCGGCTGCGGTCGTCACCCGCAGCGCGCCGTAGGAGGACGGGTCGGCGCGCAGCATGCCCTGGGCGACGAGCTGCCGGGCGACCGCCCGCCACGTCCGGTCGTCGAGATCCGCTCCGACCCCGAACGTCGGGAGCTGGTCGTGGCCGAGCTGCACCATCCGCGCCGTGCTGCGACCGGCGAGCAGGTCGATCACGTGCCCCGCCCCGAACCGCTGGCCGGTGCGCAGCACCCCGGAGAGGAACTTCTGCGCTGCGACCGTGCCGTCCCACAGCCGCGGCGGCGCCAGGCACGTGTCGCAGTTGCCACACGGCTGGCTGCCCTCCCCGAAGTGCTCCAGCAGGATGACCCGCCGGCATGTCGCGGCCTCGCAGTAGCCCAGCAGGGCGTCGAGCCGGGCGGCCTCCATGCGCTTCACCTCGGGAGGTGCCTCCGAGCCGTCGATGAAGGAGGTCTGCAGCACGACGTCGGCCAGGCCGTAGGACATCCATGCGTGCGCCGGCTCGCCGTCCCGCCCGGCCCGGCCGGTCTCCTGGTAGTACGCCTCGATGCTGCGGGGGAGATCGAGGTGGGCCACGAACCGGACGTCGGGCTTGTCGATGCCCATCCCGAACGCGATCGTGGCGACCATCACGAGGCCCTCCTCGCGCTGGAACCGGTCCTGGACCGCACGACGCTCGGCGGCGCCCATCCCGGCGTGGTAGGCCACGGCCTCGATCCCCCGCGATGCCAGCCACGTCGCCGTCCGGTCGACGGTCCGCCGGGAGGCGCCGTAGATGATCCCGGAGGCGCCGGGCACCCCCGCGGTCGTCCGGAGGAAGTCCAGCAACTGCTCGCGGCTGCCGTCCTTCTCCACCACTGTGTAGGTGATGTTCGGTCGGTCGAAGCTGGCGACGAACTCGCGAGCCTCTCCCAGGGCGAGCCGCTCGCGGATCTCCACGCGGGTCCGGGCGTCGGCGGTCGCGGTCAGGGCGATCCGCGGGACCTGCGGGTACCGCTGCGCCAGCACCGACAGCCCGAGGTACTCCGGGCGGAAGTCGTGACCCCACTGGGACACGCAGTGGGCCTCATCGATGGCGAACAGCGCGAGGCCGTC
>JBDHZV010000189.1:0-3809 GCA_039812125.1 Candidatus Nanopelagicales bacterium | reverse complement strand
AACGATTCGGCCGACGGCCACACCCTCCGGCCATGCCCGCCCAGTACTGGATCAACCAACCCCAAGATCAACTCACAGCGACCTGACCGAACTTGTCTCACTTGACTTGACAGATTCCGGAACGTCTGCTGGACGGTTTCATAGGCCAGCCGCTTATGCCCGGCGGAGACGAGGAAACTGGGCGTCCGAGGGCGCGGACAGAGCCGATCACGGACTGCCGCGTAGGCCCTGAGCGCCTCGCCCGTGCTCGGGTGCAGGGGAAGTTCCCTGCTCTTATTGAACTTGGAGTAGCGGATGACCAGCACGCCGTCGTCGAAGTCGACGTCGTCGTTGTCGAGTCCGAGCAACTCACCGACCCGTGCGCCGGTCACGCTCAGCAAGCCGATCAACGTCTCGTAGGTCGCTGCCCGCAGCGCCGGTTGCAACGACCGGGCCGCCGTCATCAACGCGCCGATGTCGGCGCGGAGTAGATGAACGGCTCGGCCCGGCATTCGCGCCAGTGCAGCAGGTCGGCCGAGGGCACCTCGGTCGCCGGATCGAACGCGGCCAGGTGCCGGGCGAACCCGCGCACGACACACAGCCGCTTACCCAGATAGGACGGATGCGCCCTCACGCCTGGACGCTGGGCCCACTCAACAGCGAGTTCGGCGGTGATCGTCGTGACGCCGGCGGCCTCGAGGTAGCCGACCAGATCGTGCAACATCCACGGGTAGTCCTCGAGCTTGAAGCCGAGTGAGCGGCGCAGCGAGATGTAGTCATCCACCGCCTGGTGCAGCGCGCTCATGCCGGTGTTCCTGGCCAGGGTCGTGCGAGGGGGCGCAGGGCGATGCGGTCGACCTTGGCGTAGACGGCCGTGGTGGCGGCGTGGGTCTGCCGGAGGAGTTGACCGATCTCGGCCAGCGGGGCCCCGGCCCGCAACGTCGCGGTAGCGGTGCTGTGCCGCAGGCGGTGCGCGCCCGCCAGGGTGACGCCGGCGTGTTCGCATGCCCGCATCACGATGCAGGTCACGTTGGAGGCGCCCATCGCCGTGATCGGGGGCCTCACGCGCAGGAACACGGCTCGGCTCTCGACCTGGGGACGGCCATCGTGCAGATACGCGGCCAGCGCATCGCCGACATCGACGGGCAGGGGCAGCCGATCCCTGCGTGACCCCTTGCCGCGGATCACGACCTCGCCGTGATGCCAGTCGAGGTCGTCCAGTTCGAGGCCAGCGACTTCCCCGCAGCGAAGCCCGAGTCGTGTCAGCAGGGTCAGGACAGCCAGATCGCGCAGGCCGATCACCGTGGCCTGGTCGCAGGTGGCGAGCAACTTCCTCACGGTCTGTTCGGCCAGGCCTCGGGGCAGGAACCCTTTCGAGGCCGAAACCGCTGGCACGACCTGGGTCAGCGACTGATCGATGTGGCCCTCCAGGAACAGGAATCGCAGCAGTGAACGCAGCGCGGTCACCGTCACCTGGGTGGCACCTGCGCTGCGTCGGCGGGATTCCTCCACCACGAAGCTGGTCACAGACTCGGCGCTCACCGCGGACAGGTTGATCTGGCCGTCGAGCATCGCCCGACGTGACAGGAACAGTTCGGCCACGTCGCGATATCCGCGGACAGTCCCCGGCGCGAGGCCTCGCTCCGTCGTCAAGTAGCTGGCAAACTGTGCCACCAACGCTTGCAGCGGCGTTGGCGGTGCCGGCTCGGTCCGTGCGATGACCAACCCAGGCGCGAGCCCGAGCAACGTCAGCGCCCAACTCAGGGAGGGCTTGTCGTAGTAGCCCTCAGCGCGGCGCGCGGCCAAGAACTGCGCGACCCGCTGCTCATCCAGATCGCGTTCATCCAGGCCTTGGCAGTCCAACCAGCGGCTCAACTGCGCCAGCAGTTGAAGGTGCCGGGCCGTCCGTTCGCCCGGGTAGCCACGCCCGAGCAGCGCCTCACGGAAGCCGGGCGCGTAACCCGCCAAGGGTCCGCTGACCCGCACTCGACACGGATCCATGGTCATCGGTCCACCTCCTCGCCGGGCCCATCCCGGTCAAGGAAGCGTGTGCCGCGACGACGAATTATGCGAAGCCCGACCACGCCACGCGGCACCCCCGCACGAGGCCGCGACAGGGGACGTGCAGACACCGCCACATAATCCGCGGCTGCGCATAGGACCCGTTCCATGCGGTTCGGCTGGCGGGCGATGCGATGGACGACTGCCGCCGCCGGGTGCAGCAGGCCATCCACGGCCACCGCGGCCGCGCCGGCGACCCGCTCTACACCGCCCGCCGCACCCTGCACACCGGTGCCGACCTGCACACCGACAAGCAACGCGACCGGATCCGCGCCTTGTTCGTCGCCGCCGAGCACGTCGAGCTCGAAGCGACCTGGGGGATCTACCAGCGGATGATCGCCGCCTACCGCGAACCCGACCGCGCGAAGGGCCGCGAACAGATGAGCACCGTGATCGAGTCCGTCAGCAGCGGCGTGCCCGCCGCCCTGATAGAGGTCCGCCGACTCGGTCAAGCGGCGAGCTGCCGATGTGCTCGCCTACTTCGACCGGCCCGGTACGAGTAACGGCCCGACCGAGGCGATCAACGGACGCCTGGAGCACCTACGCGGATCAGCGCTCGGGTTCCGGAACCTGACGAACTACATCGCCCGATCGCTGCTCGAGACCGGCGGATCCAGGCCACGACTACACCGTCATTCCGGATGAGCCGCTAATCCGCGTCCAGCCCGGGCCGTGCCGGGCGGGTGAGCCGGACGGCCCGCGTGGAAAGCCGAAGAAATCTGCGGAAGTCGCGTGATGGCGGCCCGGCCCGCCCGTCTCACCTTCGACACGCACGCGGGTACGGCGCTGCCAAGAAGGGCTCCGGCACCCGCGAGATGGCCACGCGAGCAGAAAGGGAGGGCGCCGGACAGATGGACCAACTCCCTCTCGTCACCACCATGAGCAGCGCCGAGTTGCGTGATCGGTGGTTCGAGCAGTCCAGCGCGGCCGGCTGGGCGTTCGTCTCCGACTGGCACCACCCGGCGGTCGACGCGCTGTGCGAGGCGTGCCTGCGCGGGTCCAACATCTGGGCGCCGGCCGAGCGACTGGGCTCCGTGCGCGCCCAGAAGGGTGTGTCGCTCGGCGAGACCCTCGCCGACCTGGATGGCCTGGCGTGTGTGCTCCCCGACATCTCCGATGGCGTCGTTCACCGTGCGGCGTCGCTCGGTTGGGCCGAAAGGATGACCGCACCCCGGCAGGCCGTCTTCGATCCGCTGACCGGGCTGGTGTCGGTGGACTACCTGCGTACCCGGCTGGGCGAGGTGTACCGGGCGGCCGAGGTGGCCGATACCGAGGTGTCTGCGACCCACGCGCTGGTGACCGTCCGGCTGAACCTGGCCGGACGAACGGGGTGGGACCGGCTGACTCCGTTGATCCTGGCCGGCGACGCAATGCGGACCGTCTTCGACGGAGGGCAGACGCTGGCCCGGCTCGCCGACCACATGGCGGTTGTGCTGGCCGAGCGGGAGCCGATGCTCGCCCGGCGCACCCACCTGCTCACCGGACTGGTGCAGGAGCGGCTGGGCCGGGACCTGCCACCGGGCGAGTCGATCGCCCGGATCTGGATCGAACGGCTGCCGGGCGCGGCGACGGCGGCGGTGGACCTGATCGGCGAGCTCGCCCGATAGGTCTTTTTTCAAAGCTCCACGGCGGCAGAGGGGACGCCGTGGCGGAACCCGGGGAGGGTGATCGAGCGTCGGGGATGGGCGCTCGAGGCGGCGCGGTGATCGTCCCGCGCCCGGTCGTCACGGCGACCGGACGACGGCGGGACGGTCACCGCGTTCGCGGTT
>JBDHZV010000188.1:0-3851 GCA_039812125.1 Candidatus Nanopelagicales bacterium | reverse complement strand
CCCGTAGGCCGAACCTCGCCCCAGCCGCGCCGGACCTCACCCACCACGGACAGTTGCACGCCGACCGAGGCGCCGACCAGCAGGACCCGCTCACAGCCGCCCCCGACCACCACGGCCAGCGGCCCGGCGACGACCACCACGCGCACCACCGGTAGCCCGAACCCGCCCGGGAGGCAGGGCGACCCCCGCGGTCAAGAGCGCCGTGCAGCCGCCAGCCGGCGTCGTCGAGGGCAGGCGCGGTGGCCCCCGGACGAGCACCTGTTCCGCAGGTAGGCATATGCCTACGATTTGCCTACCTCCATGAACCGGACGCGATCGGATGGACCGTTTCGAACGCTGCTGAGCACGATGTTCGAACGCGAAATGGCGCGGTATACACCTGCGCACCGCCTTGTCAACAGGTGGTTCCCGGTTCGAGTCCGGGCGTCGGCTCTGTATCGTCGCAGGTCAGGGCCCTATTTGACTCCCGCTCGATACCCTGGCGGGCATCAGGCGGGCAACCAACAAGTAACTACGATGTCCGAGGAGACGGTCTCCCCGAAGCTCGTGGGACCCCTTGGGTCCCTATGTGACCTGACTGACGGAGCAGGCCTGTCGCCCGCTCGAGGCGATGAGGCATGTCCGAGCAAGCCATCACAGCCCCCGGTGACGCCGGGCGGGCCAACTCCTTCGGCGCGCCGAACGACAGGGCCGAACCGGCCACCCGCATCTGCTGGGTGTGCACGTGCGAGTAGGTCCTTCGCATGACCACTTCGTCATGGCCGTGCCACGCGGCGACGATGTGGTCGGGCACAGCCGCATTCCGCATGAAGGTGACTGTTGAGTGGCGTGCGGCGTGCAGGGTGTGGTCGTTGCGGACACCTTCGGTCGACCGGCACAGCTGCCGCCAGCGCCGCGTCCAGTCCTCAGGCCGCATCGGGCGGCCGAACTCGTTGATCAGGATGAATCCGTTGACGACCTGGTCGGGGCCGTACGTGCTCGCCTGCCATTCCCTCAAGGCAACCAGGAGCCTGGCGCGCTCCGCGTCGACGAGCAGGACGCGGCGGCCGCGCGTTGTCTTGGGTTGCCCGATGCCACCCTTGGCCACCCGCCCGCGGTTCACAGCCAATTCGCCGGGGTCGGAATCGAAGTCGCTCCAACGGAGCCCGAGTAGCTCGGAGCGGCGTGGACCGGCGAGGGTGAGCATCCAGCCGGCCTCCCATGGATCCCCGACTATCGCCATGCGCAGCTTCTCCAGCTCAGACGCCGTGAGAGCGTCCCGCGCACCCAGTCGGGTAAGCCTACGAACGGTCTTGTGATCCACGTGCTCTTGGCCACCCACCGAGGACGTGTTGCCACAGGTCCTGAGGCGTTCCGCGCAGTTGCCGCCTGCGGCACGGCCGTCACCGAGCACCACCTTGAGAACGCCACCCGCGACGGGGCGGCACCTGATCCTCGCCAAACCCCCGACCCTGCCGGACAGGCCGCCCACCGGCGAACCCTGACCATGCTCGCCGGCCACGACTAACCCCTCCCCCCGCCGTGCCTGCCCCACCTGGGACCGACCTGGCCGATCTGCTCCACCGGCGGGCCCGCCGCCCGTCCACCCGAGTTGGCCCGTGCCCGGGTCGCCGGGATGGTGTACGCCGAACAGCGCCTGACCGCACATCACCGCCGATACCCCGGGAGCACCGGCGCGCGCCCGACGCCGGACAAGAGGTCTACTGCTGGACCTCGACCGGTTGCGTGGTTCCGTCAGTGAGGGTCACGGTGTAGGTCCACGCCCCGCCCGTGCCGGGGTTGTCGCCTCGGGCGGAACCCGCGGGCCACCAGGCGGAGTACCGGCCGCCGTTGAGGGAGGCCTCGACGTCCGGGCCGACAGGCGGGTGCACGGTGACACTGGTGACGTCGCGGCCGGCATAGCCGGTGACCCAACTGAACCAGCCCTCACGGGTGCCTACCCCGATGCGACCGGGGATCGCCACGGTGCCACCCGCGCTCTCGGTCTGGATGATGCCCTCGCGCGGGGGGGTCGGTGCGTCCACGGGGTCGGGGTCGTAGGACCCGAAGAATCCGCTCCTACGATCCGCGACATTGTTCGCGCCGACGATGTCGTCGGGCATCAGGCATGCGGCCTCACCTGCTGGGCCGTCGAGCAGGACGTAGGTCCATCCCCCACGTCGCTCGCCGATGACGACGCGCGCGCTCTGCTCAGAGATGCCGAGAGCCATACGACACGTGGTGGCGGCTGCCTGCGCGTCCGAGGGGGGAATCGGCTCCGGGATTGCGGTCCACGACGCGAACGCGGGGTCGCCGCCGAGGATCGTGGGCACCGCGACCGCAGCCGCGGTGAGCAGCCCGACAGGAATGAGCATGCGGCCTCGTCGTCGACGCGGCAGATCGGTCTCGGTCCGTACGCGTTCGTGGCTTGGGGAAGCAAGAATCCGGCCGAGCATCGCGTCAGCGCGCTGGCGCTGGTCTTCGGTGAAGGTGGTCGTGGCGGGGTCCAGGTCCCGCAGGGCGGCGGCGGTCCTCGCGAAAGCGGTGTGCTTGGTCATCGTGGGCTCCTCATTGCAGCGAAGTCGCCTGGCAGGCGAGTAGCGGAAGTGGGGGACTCGAGGTGACGCCGCAGCGATCTCCTGGCCCGAGACAGCCGCAGCCGGAAGGCTGTCGGCGAGATGCCCAGCACCTGGGCGGCCTCGGGGGCGCTGAGCCCGTCGAGGACGGCTAGGACGATCGCCTCCTGGTGCACCGCACTGAGTCGGGGCCAGGCGGCGGCGATGTCGACCCGGTGAGCGATCGCATCCGGGGACAGATCGGCGCTGGCACGGGCAGGAGCCACGTCGGCGAGGCGCACCGCGGCGGCAACCTGCCTGCCTTCGCGGCGGCGGGTGCTCAGCAGGGTCCTGCGCGCCACGCCGAACAGCCAGGCTCGTGCTGCCGAGAGGTCGGTGGGCACGTCGTCCAGGCGACGCCACGCCACGAGCATCACCTCGCCGACAACGTCCTCCGCGTGCGTGGCATGGACCCGGCGCTGCACGAAGCAGAGCAGATCGAAGTAGACGGCGTCGTACAGCGCCCTGAAGCGCTGCTCGCGGCGCTGTGACGCATCAGTAGGGTCCATGACCTCTTCCTGTCGGCAACCGCCCAGGTGTGTCGCAATGAACAGCAGATGTTTCTCCCGACCTGCTCTCCGGCCGTGCCCGTCTGCGAGGGCAGGTCCGCAAGGATGGCCGTCGGGGCTGCGTCCTCCCTCGGTCGTGCGCCAGTCGCGCGGCGCGGACCGCCTCTCCTTACAAAGGGAACCCGGGTCCCCCTCGGAGGCAACGACGAGCACCCCAGCCCAAGGCTTCCTGAGACCACGGATGCCCCCGGGCTGATCCCAATGGCCCCGTAGTTCGTCCAGTTGGTTGCGCGGGGTGTGTCGAATGCGGAGGCATGCCGGATCGTTGGGATTGGGGCATAAGCTGTCGGGGTTCGGAGCAGCGGGGCTTCGGACGGTGAGCGCTGCTGCGGTCTCACAAGTTCGACGTCAGGGGAGAAGGGCGACGTCCTGGGCCTTCAAAGCACCCACTGAGAGGGTTATTCCATGGGCCCCTGGAAAGAGGTAGTTGCAGTAGCTGCCCTCGTGCTCACGTCATTTACGGCTTCCGCCTGTAGCGCTTCGGAAGGCGACTCGGGTGGCTCCTGTGCGTTCCGGGTTGAGTTTGATGGACGCATGTACGAGGACGTCGCCAATATCTCCATCACCATGCTGGAGAGTCTTGGTGATGGAGTCAGTCCGTCATGCGACGACCACGGCGAGGGTCCAGGACCAGGCATACCCGCAGCGCCCAGTGAGTCTGTCGAGGCATACCGAGTCGAGGTATTCC
>JBDHZV010000187.1:0-3955 GCA_039812125.1 Candidatus Nanopelagicales bacterium | reverse complement strand
GATGAAGGTGCTGTTCTGCATCCGCAGGCCCAGGAACAGCACGATCGTGTCGGCGGCGGCCACGAGGCCGTTGAGGCTCATCGCGATCAGCGCGATCAGCAGCAGGATGATCCCGGCCGAGGAGATGAATCCGCCGGCCTCGGCCGAGACGACGCGGGAGCGCAGCTTCACGAAGGGGCTGACGTGGTCACCGGCTCGCTTGCGCTCCACGAACGAGCGCTGCGTGACGCGCTGGCGGGCGAAGATCCGGCCCACCACCTCCATGAGGAGGGCCAGCAGCGCGAGGTTGAGCAGGCCGAACACCGGGTCCAGGACGGTGAACATGGCGGCCATGACCGCCAGCTGGGCCAGGAACGTCAGGATGCCGACCAGCTCCATGCCCAGCGCCCATCGCCAGCTCTCGGCGGAGGCGGACGCGGCCCGGGGGCCGGCACGGAAGACCCGTTCGAAGTAGTGCACCCGGTAGATCCGCTGGCCGTAGTGCGCGAACCTGGTGGTGACGAACAGCACGCAGAACGCCATCAGCTGCGGGGCCAGGTCGCGCATGGACAGGCCCGGGTGCCCGGCGGTCACCGAGATGATCTGGGTGAACATCCGGGTGACCAGCAGCTCGGTCACCGGGATCGCCGTGCCGATCAGGACCAGGGCCAGGGCCTGCCACCGGTGCCGTCCGGCGGGGATGAGCTGGGCGAACGCACGTGCCAGGGCCCGGGCGAGATCCCGCACTAGGCGCGCCCCCGCCGGCCGGCCAGCAGCGCCAGGCCGTCCCGGGTGCTGGCCTCGACGACGTCCTTGGTGGCCTCGCTGATGCGGATGTCGTGGATCAGGTTGCCAAGGTCGCGCCCGCGCAGGTCGAGCCCGATCAGCTGCGGGGTGAGCACGGGGACGTCGGCTCCGAGCGCGTAGTCCTCGTACTTGATCCCGGTCCCGTGCACCGTGCCCTCGAAGCCCTCGAACGTGACCAGGCCGCACGGGATCCCGTACGACTGGCAGACGATCATCACGTGCAGGCTGCTGGTGATGACCGCGTCGTAGCGGGCCAGCCGGTGCAGGAACCGCTCGATGTCGGCGCGCCGGCTCATCAGGATGCCGATCTCGTCGACGTGCTCGGGCACCCGGACCGGGGCGTCGAGGTGCGAGAAGTGCCGGACCAGCGCGACCCGCCCGTTGGTCTGGTCGCGCTCGATCGGGATGATCCGCGAGACCAGCACGCCGGGGTCGCCGAAGCGCTCCACCGTCGGGCCCCCGGACTGGTGCACCACATGGGCGGTGATGGGCCCACGGACCGAGACGTACTGGGCCCGGCGGGCCAGCTCCACGTCAGCCCGGGAGATGCCCGTCCCGCACACCACCGAGCTGGGCCGGATGAACCGGCCGATCGAGCCCAGGCCGAACAGGTGGGGCTGCTTGGTCGTCCGGGTGACCGGATGCAGGCGGATGCTGGCATCGGTGTGGGCCGCGACCACCAGGGGGCTGAGCCAGTCGCCGAAGTTGCCGGGGAACGGCTTGGACCACCAGGCCAGCCGGATCGTCTCCTCGGACCCCCGCGCGGAGTAGTCCAGGAACGCCGAGGCGACCTCACGGGTGACCTTCTCCCCGGCTGCGGGCACGTACCGGTTGTCGAAGTCCGCGGCGGCCAGGGCGAAGGCCGGGGCGTCGCCGGTCATCCCGGCCGACAGCAGCACGTCCAGGTCGTGGGCGCGGTTCGGGTCCAGGCCGGCGCTGGAGTCCGTCGTCAGGATCCCGGTCACGCCGACCGTGTCGGCCAGCCGGCGCAGCGGGCGCCGGGCCCCCTCGGGCAGCGCCCGTTCGATCCGCTTGGCCCGGGCCAGCGCCTTCGTCCGGGGGCTGGCCGACGACGCCCGGCCGGTGTGCTGGACGACCTTGTCCTTGAACTGGGCGACGTTGCCGCTGGAGCCGAAGACGAAGAACGGCGTGGGCGCCTCCCGCTCGACCACCGTGCGGCGCTTGACGATCGCGGTGGACGGGATGATCTGGAACGTGAGGTTGCGCGCGTTCGCTCGCCACGCCTCCTCCAGGAAGTAGTCGTCCGTGGCCTTCAGCGTCGAGCGCTGCTCGAGGGCGTGCGCGTCCTCGATGAGCTTGCGGCCCATGGCCGTGGCGTTCACCCCCCAGAACGACGGCTCCCAGAACCTCGTGCGGTTGTGGTAGCCGATGTGCAGCGGTGAGCGGAAGCTGCGCTGGAACCCGATGAAGTCGGCGGTCGAGTTGCGCACGTACTCCGGCAGGGCGGTCAGGCGGCAGTCGACGTCGATCCAGATGACCATGGCGGCCGGGTTGCGCAGGCACACGTCCCGGATGAACCCGATCTTGCGCCGGGTCACGTCGGCCCAGTCCTCGTCCCCGGGGGGATCCACCTGCAGCAGCTCGTGGCGCAGGCCCAGGTACTCCAGACGATCCCGCAGCTCCCGGGCGTGGCCGGCGTAGTACTCGTCCGGGGTGTGGAAGGAGCAGACCACCACGTCGCGCGGCTTCGGGCGCAGGGAGGGCCGCGACTCCAGGTCCACCACGTTGCCGGCGGCGTCGTAGGTGCCCGCCGGCAGGCGGTCGGCGAGCGCGGCGTCAGCGTCGATGTCGAGGTCCAGCTCGGTGTTCGTCATGCCCCCAACGGTGGGCGGCCGGGATGGAGCGACCGGAACGTGACGGGCACGAGTCGCGGAACAGCCGGTGAACTCCCGCAGTCAGGTCCTCCGTGCCGCGCCGCCCGCCGGCTCGGGCGGACCCGTGGGTGGGTGCCGGTACGCAGGGTCACCGCGGTGCGACGGCCGCCAGTGCGGGGTCACCGGTGACCTGGTCGTCGGCCACCTCGGCGAAGAACGTGCGCAGCGTCTGGCGCGGCTGGTCGGTCATCGTGCGGCCGAACACGAATGCCAGGATCGCGACCGGGCACACCAGCCGGGGCCAGTCGCTGACCCACGGCATCGCGAACAGGGCGACGGCCAGCACCATCGTGGCGACGCCCACCAGGCCGACCTGGTAGTCGTGCACGGTGCTGCGGATGCGGGCGAGGATCGTCATGGGTCCACCGTGGTCGCCCCCGATGACGGTGCCACCACTGCATGGCCACACGTCGGGCAATGTCCGGTGAACTGTGCCCCACATGATCACGGGTCGAAGCGGTAGCCCCGGCCGCGGATGGTGATGAGGTGGCGAGGCGCTCCGGGCTGCGGCTCCAGCTTGGTGCGCAGGCGCTTGATGTGCACTTCGAGCGTCTTGTTCCCGGGCTGTGCCCCCGGTCCCCAGACGCGCGCGTAGATCTGGTCGCGGGTCACCAGGTGGCCGGCATTGCTGACCAGGACGTCGAGCAGGTCGAACTCCTTGCGCGGCATCGGGATCTCCCGTCCGTTGACCGTGACCGCCCGCGCGGCCGAGTCGAGGCGCACGGGGCCGGCGGACACCGCAGGGTGGGGCGGGCGCTGCCGTGGCGTGGCCCTGCGGCGGACCACGGCGTGGATGCGGGCGAGCAGCTCCGCCCGGGAGTACGGCCGCGTGACGTAGTCGTCAGCGCCCAGCTCGAGGCCGAGCACCCGGTCGACCTCGGAGTCCCGGCCGGACACGATGATCAGCGGGACCGTCGAGCGAGCCCGCACGGCCGAGCACAGGTCCAACCCGGACGAGCCGGGCAGCACCAGGTCCAGCAGCACGACCTCCGGGTCGACCTCGGCCAGTGCGCGCAGTGCGGCCGGCCCGGCGTCGACCGAGGTCACGTCGTGGCCGGCCGCCTGCATCATCGGGCCGAGGGGGTCCAGCGTGGAGGGAGCATCGTCAACGATCAGGACTCGCATCGTCGCCCCGTTCTGAGGCCGGTGGGCATGGGTGCGGGGGGCGCTGGGGGTGGGTCCCGGCGCCCCCCGCGGGGGTTGGGTCAGCTCAGGGAGTCGACGGTGGTGGTGACCTTGGTGAGCAGGTCGCCGGTGATGGGGACGTAGCCGAT
>JBDHZV010000186.1:0-3959 GCA_039812125.1 Candidatus Nanopelagicales bacterium | reverse complement strand
CCGGTCGTGCCCACCGGTCGTGCCCACCGGTCGTGCCCACCGGTCGTGCCCACCGCCGGGCCGCCCATGCAGGGTCACCCATGCGGGGTCCGGGTCACCCCCGCAGGAGCGCCCGGCCGATCACGACGCGCTGTATCTGGTTGGTGCCCTCCACGATCTGCAGCACCTTCGCCTCGCGCATGTAGCGCTCCACCGGGTGGGCGCGGGTGTACCCGGCAGCGCCGAGGACCTGCACCGCATCGGTGGTGACGCGCATCGCGGCGTCGGTGGCCAGCAGCTTGGCTCGCGCGGCGTCGACGCCGAACGGCCGGCCCGCGTCCCGCAGCCGCGCGGCCTGCACCAGCAGGGCGCGGGCGGCGTGGACCTGGGTGTCCATGTCGGCGAGCATGAACTGCAGCCCCTGGAAGTCGGCGATCGGTCGACCGAAGGCGCGGCGCTCGCGGGCGTAGTCCACGGCTGCGGCCAGGGCACTGCGGGCCAGGCCCACGGCGCACGCCGCGATCCCGAGCCGTCCTGCATCCAGGGCCTGCAGGGCCAGCCGGAACCCCTCGCCCTCGGCACCGACCCGGTCCACCGCCGGGACGTCGACACCCTCGAGGTGCACCTCGGCGGTCGGTGACCCCATCGTGCCCATCTTCTGCTCGGGGGCCGCCACGGACAGCCCGGGGACTCCGGCCGGCAGGACCAGGCAGCTGATCCCCTCGGGCCCCGGCCCCCCGGTGCGGACCAGGACGGTGTAGAAGTCGGCGACCCCGGCATGGGTGATCCATGCCTTGGTACCGGTCACCCGGTAGCGGTCCCCGGCCGCCTCGGCCCGGGTGGCCAGCGCGGCGGCGTCCGACCCGCAGTGCGGCTCCGACAGGCAGTAGGCCCCGAGCTCCTCGCCGCCCAGCATCCGCGGCAGCCAGCGCTGCTGCTGCTGCGGGCTGCCGGCCAGCACCATGGGCAGGCAGGCGAGCGCGTGCACCGACACCGAGATCCCCACGGTCAGCCATTGGGCCGCCAGCTCCTCCAGGACGGCCACGTAGGCCTCCTGGGGCAGTCCGCCGCCGCCGAGCGCCTCGGGGAACGGCAGCGCGAGCAGGCCCGCGCGGCCCAGCGTCCTGATTGCCTCGCGCGGGAACCGGCCGAGGGCCTCGGCCGCGTCGACCTGGGGCGCCAGCTCGCGCCGGGCGATCTCGGCGGCCAGGTCGACGACCTCCGAGGCCTCCGGGCTGGGCAGCAGCCGCTCGACCACCCCGCCACGCTACTCCCCACCCGCATGTGGGGTCGCCCGGTGCGGCCCGGTGGCAGGATGGGCGACCATGCTGATGCTCCTGGACTCGGCGGGCCTGTACTTCCGCGCCTTCCATGGCGTCCCCGAGTCGATCACCGCGCCGGACGGCACGCCGGTGAACGCCGTGCGGGGGTTCCTCGACATGTGCACGACGCTGGTGACCACCCGGCAGCCCAGCGGTGTCGTGGCGTGCTGGGACGACGACTGGCGGCCGCAGTGGCGGGTGGACCTCGTGCCGGAGTACAAGGCGCACCGGGTCGCCCCGGGAGGCGGGGAGGTCGAGCCCCCCTCGTTGTCCGACCAGGTGGTGATCATCAGCGAGGTCCTCGCGGCCCTGGGCGTGCCCCGGGTCGGAGCCGCGGGCCACGAGGCCGACGATGTGCTGGCCACCCTGGCCCGCCGGCACGGGCGTCGCGGGGAGCCGGTGGAGGTGGTCACCGGCGACCGCGACCTGATCCAGCTGGTCGACGACTCACTGGGCATCACCGTGCTGTACACGGGCCGGGGGGTGCGGCGCCTGCAGGTGCTCGACGAGGCCGCCGTGCGCGCCGGCTACGGCGTCGCGCCCGCCCAGTACGCGGACCTCGCCCTGCTGCGCGGGGATGCCTCCGACGGCCTGCCCGGGGTCCCGGGCGTGGGCCCGCGGACCGCCGCCGACCTGCTGGTCCGGTTCGGCGACCTGGCAGCGATCCTGGCGCATGCGGCCACGGCGCCTCGGGACGTGCGCCCCGGGGTCGTGCGCGCGCTGCTCGATGCCCAGGACTACCTGCGCCGCGCCGCGCCGGTCGTGCGCGTCGTCGACGACCTGCCCATCCCGGACCTCCCGGGAACGTTGCCCCCGGCCGCGGCCGACGCCGGGGCGCTCGACGAGCTGGGGCTGCGCTGGGGCATCACCGCGCCGCTGGCGCGCTTGCGGCAGGCCCTCTGGCCGGCCTGAGCGGCGACCTGCGCGGCCGGTACCGGACGGCAGACGTCCGGACGTCAGTGCCGGACAGTCCCGGGAGTGCCCGGGGTGGCTGGCTGGGACTGGCCCCGCCGCTGGTTCGGGATGGGCGAGCGGATGTCGATCTCGTCCTCGGCCACCGGGTGGACCCCGACGCTGATCCGGACCGCGCGCAGCATCCACGGCATGTCGGCCACCCGCGAGACGACCACCACGGGGATCGGCAGGCCACCCTGCCCCATGTGCCCGAGGTCCTGCAGGTCGTTGGTCACCACCACGATGCCGGCGAACGTCGCCAGGTGGGCGCTGTGCACGACGACCGGGATGGTCGCCCGGGTGACCGCCTCGCCGAGGATGACCAGGACGCGCCCGGGCATCCACGCCACCGCGTCGTGCACCTCCTGCTCCGTGCGCGCCACGACCGCCAGGCCGTGAGCCGCGCCCAGGCCCGAGCCGCGCATCGGGCGAGCCCGACACGCCCTGCCGTCGACGCTCAGGGTCGCGTAGGTCACCCCGTTGGTGCCCTGCGACGCGCGATCGACAGCCACGGGTCCATCGTGCCGCATCAATGGCGGGCGAGCCAACCCTGTCTCGTGACGCACCGTCACCACCTCGGGCGACACCAGCACGGGCGACACCAGCACGGGGGACACGACCGACGCCCGCTCGCAGGGCCTGACGGGCGGCTCAGCCGCCCGGTGGGACGAGTTGGCCGACCACGGACACGACAACCCCCCGGCGCAGCAGGTCGATGGCCAGGCGCGCCGTCGCGGCGACCGGCGTGCCGCTGCTGGCGACCGCGACCTGGCCGAGGAAGTCGATCACCTGCTTGCACCACCGGACGAAGTCGCCGGCGGTCAGCTCCGAGCCGGTCAGCACGGTGCGCAGGGTGGCCCCGGCGGCCCATCGGTGCACCGCCCACGCGAATCCGGGGTCCGGTGGTCGGGAGGCGGGCAGGCCATGGCGCTTCTCCATCACCTCGAGGTCGCCCCAGATCCGCAGGGTGGCCTCGATCGCGGGACGCACGGCGGCAGGGACCCGGGCACCGGCCTCGTCGGACTCGGCCGATCTCGACTCGTAGACCAGCACCGAGCAGGCCGCGGCCAGCTCCGCCGGCCCCAGCGCCGACCACAGCCCGGATCGCAGGCACTCCATCGCCAGCAGGTCGGACTCCCCGTAGATCCCCGCCAGCTGCTCCCCCACAGCCGTCACCCGAGGTGTGGCGCCGGCATCGGTGAGGTAGCCCCGTTCGGCCAGGACCTCGCAGATCCGGTCGAACTGCCGCGCGATCGACGTGGTCCGGGCGTCCAGGCGCCGCTGCAACCCCGCGTTCTCGGCCCGCAGCCGCCACATCCGCTCCGCCCACCGGGCGTGCTGCTCCCGATCGGCGCACCCGTGGCAGGGGTGGGCGCGCATCGTCGCACGCAGGTGCACGAGCTCGCCGTCCTCGTCCGCGGGGTGCCCGCGCCGGTGCGGCCGACGGATCTCGAGTCCCTCGGTGCGGGTGCGCAGCAGGGCCGCGAGGTCCCGACGGGACGTGGCCGACCGGGCGGCGAACCCCTTCGGGATACGCAGGCGGTCGAGGACCTCCGGGGCGGTCGGGAAGTCCAGCACGCTCAGCCGGCGCACCTGCCGGTCCAGGGTCAGCACGAAGGGCCGCGGGTCCTCCCCGAGCGACAGCCCGGGGTCCAGGACGACGGCGGGGCCATGGCGGCGGCCCGTTGCGACCACGATCACATC
>JBDHZV010000185.1:0-3993 GCA_039812125.1 Candidatus Nanopelagicales bacterium | reverse complement strand
CGCGGGATGCCAGCCGTGCGCCGGACCACGCCGTCCCCATCGCGGCATCGAGAAGTACAGCCCGGGACCGTTCGCCCGGCGCAGCGCGGTCCGCCCCCCGGGCGACCTCCAGCACGATCGCGACCAGGCCGAACACCGTGCCCACCGGCCCGCCCCGCTCGGGACCGGCGCTGGCGCCGGCGGCCGCGGCCGGATCGGCGGGGGCGGGCACGACCTCGCGCGTCACCGGGACCGCCACGCTGACCTCCCTGCGCCGAGCACGGGACCGGGCGGCCCGCGTGGGCGCCATTGTGGGACCGACGCTGCACCGGACGCGTGCTGGCGCCGATCCCACGGCCACGTCGCCGGCCGTGGGCGAGGTCCCTCGACCCGTGCGGGGCTGCTTCGATGGGCGCATGCACCGACTCGTCGTCGTCGAGGGGATCCCGGGGTCGGGCAAGACCACGGCCGCTGCGGGCATCGCCGACCGCCTGCGCCAGCGCGGCCTGCGCGTGGCCCTGCACCAGGAGGGCGACCGCCAACCCGTGGACCTGGCGTGGCAGTGGTGGCTCACGACGGACGAGTACCGGGCCGTCCTCGCGGCGTACCCGGGTGCGGCCGCCGAGTTGGCCCGGTGCGCCTGGACCGGCCGGTGCGGGGTCTCGGTGGCCTACACCGCGATCGACCCGCAGGCCTGTGGCGGGCAGTGGCCCCAGCTCAGCGCGCGGCTGGCGGATCGGGAGCCCTACGGCGGCCGGCTGACCGCCGACGCGTTCGTCGAGGCCCTGGCCTGCCGCTGGGCCGAGCTGGGCCGGGCCCCCCACGCCGACGTCATCGTGCTCGACGCCGCCCTGCTGCAGGACAGCCTCGTCGAGTTGGTCCTGGTCCACGACCTGGGCGAGCCGGCGCTGCTGGGGCACGTGAGCCGGCTGGCCATGGCAGCCTCGGCGCTGGACCCGCTGGTGGTCCGCCTGGTCGTGTCCGACGTGGCCGCCGCCGTGGCAGCCGCATCCGCCGCCCGCGTGGACGCCGACGGCCGGCCGTGGTGGGAGGAGGCGGCCTCGGCCTACGTGGTCGACACGACGTGGGCCCGCACCCGCGGCCTGACCGGGACTGCGGCGCTGGTCGGCTACCTCACCGCCCTCCAGCAGCTCGAGGGCCACCTGCTCGAGCACCTGCCGTTGCGCTGGGTCGAGCTGGGCAGTCCGGCGGGGTGCGGCGCGGCAGGGTCCCCGGACGGCTGGCGGGAACTCGAGGGTGCCCTCGACACGGTCGTCGACGAGCTCGTCGGACCTCTCCCAGAGCCACCCGACGCGCCGGCGTGACGTTCACCCGTTCGGGTGAACGTCACCCTCCCAGCTCAATCGTGCAGCCCGGTGCGCCGACGTCTGGGCAATCCCCCGAACGGGTGAAGGAGACGACGAGATGCGCACGAGCCTTCGAATGACCGGTGCGGTGCTGCTGGCCCTGGTGGCCGGGTTCCTGCCCGCGCAGGCAGCCACCGCCGGTGTGGCCACTCCCGCCGCCAAGACGGCCGAGGTCCCCGGCAAGACCGCCTCCGTGCCGGCCAAGACCGCCAGGGCCCGCGGGGTCCGGACGGCATCCTGCACCCGCGCCGCGGGGTCCACGCGGGTGACGGTCCGGGTGCGGGTGTCGGCCGGCCGGGCCACGTTCGTCTCGGTCAGCGCCCCGGCGCGGACCCGGGCGAAGACCGCCGCCAACGCCCGGGCGCTGCGCACGCTGCGCACCCGCGCCCTCAAGTCCGGCATGCGCTCGGCGAGGGTCTCCCGGATCAAGTCGGTCGGCGGCGCCTCGCGCACCTCCACGGCCTTCCGCAGCAGCCTCACCTGCACCCTGCGGGCACTGCACCGCTGAACCCGACGCCACCGCAGCGGCCCACGCGGCCGGTCCGGTGACCGGCGGGGCAGACCGGCGGGCAGACCGGCGGGACAGACCGGCGGGGCAGACCGGCGGGCACTTCCGGTCCCGTGACCGGCGGGGGGGAGACCGGCGGTCCCACCGATCAGCCGTCCAGCCGGCCCGCGTCCAGCTGAGCCGCCCGACGGGTCAGATGGGTCCGCTCCACCTCATTGCCCGTCAACTCGGCCGCCCTGGCCATCGCCGCCGCTGCACCCTCCCGGTCCCCCGCCCGCGCCAGCAGCTCCCCCCGCACGGCGTGGTAGGGCGGGTAGGACTCCAGGGCCAGACCGTCGAGCAGCGCCAGGCCGGCCAGCGGTCCGTCCGCCTCAGCCACCGCGACCGCCCGGTTCAGCCGGACCACCGGGCTCGGCGCGATGGACTCCAGCTGCAGGTACAGGGACACCACTGCCGGCCAGTCGGTCTGCGCGAGGCTGGCAGCACGGGCGTGCACCGCCTGGATGGCAGCCTGGAGCTGGTACGGGCCGGGCCGGCCTGCTGCCAGGCACTGGAGGACCAGGGCGACTCCCTCCTCGATGAGGGCGCGGTCCCACCGGTCCCGGTCCTGGTCGGCCAGCAGCACCAGCCGCCCGTCGGCTCCGGTGCGGGCGGCCCGGCGCGACTCGGAGAGCAGCATGAGGGCCAGCAGCCCAGCCGTCTCCGGCTCGTCGGGAAGCAGCTCGTGCAGCAGCCGCCCCAGCCGGATCGACTCCTGGCCCAGGTCCGGTCGACCCAGCTGGGAGCCCGCGGTCGCGGTGTGTCCCTCGGTGTGGACCACGTACACGACCGCCAGGACCGATGCCAGGCGCGTCGGCAGCTCCTCGGCCGCCGGCACCCGGTACGGGATCCGGGCAGCCCGGATCTTGGCCTTGGCCCGCACGATCCGCTGGGCCATCGTCGCCTCGGGCACCAGGAACGCCCGGGCGATCTCCGCCGTGGTCAGCCCGCCGAGCAGCCGCAGGGTCAGCGCCACCCGGGCGGCCGGGGCCAGCGCCGGGTGGCAGCAGGTGAACAGCAGCCGCAGTCGGTCGTCGGCCACCTCCTCGCTGCCGCCCGGCCCCTCGACCGGCTCGTCCAGCCCTGCCATGCGGTGCGCCTCCCGGTGCCGCTGCGGCCGGGACGCCTCCCGGCGCAACTGGTCGATCCCGCGGTTGCGGGCGGTGGTCGTCAGCCAGGCACCGGGGTTCGGTGGGACCCCCTGGGCGGGCCACCGTGCGGCGGCGACGGCGTAGGCCTCGGCGGCGGCGTCCTGCGCCAGGTCGATCGAACCGAGCGAGCGGACCAGGCCGGCCACGATCCGGCCGTGCTCGCGGCGGAACACCCCGTCGAGCACCTGCGCCGGGTCCGGCGCTTCGCCCCCGACCGGGTCCTGGCTCACCCGAGGAACGTCACGGGCCGGACCTCGACCGGCAGCGAGGTCGCTGCCGACGCCCGGCCCGCCCACCGGATCGCCTCGTCCGGCCCGGCGCAGCGGATCACCCAGAAGCCCCCCACGTGCTCGCGGGCCTCGGCGAACGGTCCGTCGGTGACGACCGTCCCGGTTGCCCCGGCGCGAGCCACCCAGGCCTGCTGGGCGGGGGCCAGTCCGGCGGTGAGCACCCAGGCACCGGCCGCCCGGAGGTCGTCGTTCAGGGCGGCGACGGCCGCCATGATCCGATCGAGGTCGCCGGGAGCCGGCGGCGGGCCGTCCGGCTGCTCGAGGCAGAGCAGGAACAGGGGGCTCTCGGTGGTGGCGCTCACTCGACGTCGTCCTGGAACGGGCGCACCTCGACGGGGGCCTCGCACGCGGCACTGGCCCGCGTGGCCAGGGCCAGCGCCGCGTCCAGGTCAGCGGCCGAGACCACCCAGAACCCACCGAGGTGCTCCCGGCCCTCCAGGAACGGGCCGTCGGTGACGACCGTCCCCTCGGCGGAGGAGCGCACCACGGTGGCGGTGCTGGCCGGGTGCAGCCCGCCGGCGAACACCCAGGCACCGGTGGCACGCACCTCGTCGTTGAAGCGGTCCACCTGGGCGAACATCCGCTGGATGACGTCCTCGGGGGGCATGGGGTCGTCGTCGCGACCGTGGACGCTGAGCAGGTAGACGGGCACGGGTACC
>JBDHZV010000184.1:0-4033 GCA_039812125.1 Candidatus Nanopelagicales bacterium | reverse complement strand
GCACCGTGACCCCCTCATCTCCCCCGCGCGTGGACTACGAGCTGAGTGAACTGGGACGCACTTTGACCACGCCGGTCGAAACGCTCCGGGAGTGGGCGGAGTCCAACGTGGAGGCCGTCCTGGCCAATCGGGCCCGCTATGACTGTGGTCACGCGGCCACCCGTGGACACTGAGAAACTGGCCGACCCCGACAGCTTCCCGCCGTCGCGCAACGACCTGGTCAAATCGAATGCTTCCAACCTGTTCATGATCTCCTCGGCAGACTTCACAGTGGTCCCTCCTGGGGGCGGTAGGCGCATCAGCACCGCCAACCGCACCCCAGGAGGGGCCTCAACCGCCGGACGCGGCGCGGCAGACGAACTCGTGTCGGGCAGATCCCATGACCGCCAGCGGGCAACTTCCGCGACCGCTACCGGGCAGCTACATGACCGCCTCCGGGCAGTTTCCCGTGGCCGCCGTCAACTATCGAGCAGGCCCAAGGAGCACGGGAGCAACTGTCATACGGCGGCCCGAGGCAGGAACAATGACGGATAGCGCGGGGACACAGCCTTTGGCGACCATGATGCACAGCCGCGCACATCGTCGCCCGTGGGCAGTCGAGAACCTATTCGTCAGCCTCGCAGCGCGCCCCATTTCACCTCCTGCGCCGTCACCCGCTGAAAGGCATCAACCTGCTTGTACTGCAGGTCAGGCGACGGTGTGGAGTTCGAAGCGTAGGCCGAGGGCGTTGGTGACTTTCAGGATGGTGGACCAGGTGGGATTGCCGTCGGCTGAGAGCGCCTTGTAGAGCCCGTCGCGGCTCATTCCCACGCGGCGGGCGAGCTCGCTCATGTTCTGCGAACGAGCGATTACGCCCAGCGCCCTGGGGAGGGCGGTCGGATCCTCGGCGGACTCCTGCAGGGCGATCTCGAGGTAGGTGGCGACATCGTCGAGATCCTCGAGGTAGTCGGCGGCGTCGAAGCGCGTGTACTTGCCAGTGCCGTTCTTAGCCATCGTCATGTCCCTTCTCGCTGCAGTACTCCTCGGCGAGCTGGTAAGCCCGCTCGATGTCTTGCTGCTGTGTGGACTTGTCGCCGCCGTTGAGCAGCAGGATTACGCGCGGGCCGTCCTGGAGGTAGCAGATGCGGTAGCCGGGACCGAAGATCAGTCTCAGTTCCCAGATGCCACGTCCGAGCGGCTTGGTTCGGCGCCCGGGTTGGCTCATGTGGGTGGGCGCGGCTCACGCCGAGGGGCGATGTGGCTTGGGCTCGTGAGCGCAGTGGGGGTGATCATGCAGCGCCCTCCACCGCCGGATTCAGGTGCCGCCCAGTCCTGACTGTCGGGCTTTGATGATGGCGGCCGACCTATCGGAGACCTGGAGCTTGGTGAAGATGTTCGAGACGTGGTTGCGTACGGTCTTGAGGTTGATCATCAGTTCGTGGGCGATGCTGGCGTTGCCCTTTCCGGCGGCGATGAGTTCGAGGACCTGCCGTTCGCGTTCGGTCAGAGCGGGGAACGCCGTGGTTGTCGAGCGGGCGCTGTGGGTGAAGTGGTCGATGACGCGCTGGGCGATTTGTGGGCCGAAGATCGCCTCGCCTGCAGCGGCTGCGCGGATCGCCCGCACGATCTCGTCCTGCTCGGCGCCTTTGAGGACGTAGCCGCGGGCGCCGGCTCGCATCGCGGCGAGGACGGAGTCGTCGTCCTCGAACATGGTCAGGACGACGATCGCTGGCGCGGGGTTGTTGCGGCTGAGCCGGCGGGTTGCCTCGATGCCGTCCAGGTTGGGCATCCGCAGGTCCATCAGGATGACGTCCGGGGCGAGCTGCTCACCGAGCTCGACGGCCTGGGCGCCGCTCGCTGCTTCACCCGCGATGCTGATGTCGTCGGTGTCGGCGAGCATGAGCTGGAGTCCGCGCCGGAATGCGGGGTGGTCGTCGGCGACGAGGACCCGGATCATCGCTCGGCCATGATGTCGGCCAGATGGTGCGTTGTGTCGTTGAGCGGCAGGACGGCGTGCACGATGAGGCCTTCGTTGGGGGTGCGAGGTGAGATGGTGCATGTGCCGCCGAGCTCGGCGGCGCGTTCGCGCATGGAGGTCCACCCGAGGCCGTCCTTGAGGGACTGTTCGACGCCGCGCCCGTTGTCGGCGACGGTGAGCTGTAGCGAGCCGTTCACGGCAATGGTGACTCGGCACCGGGATGCCCCGGAGTGCCGGGCGACGTTGGTCATGGCCTCGGAAGCGATGCGGTACGCGGCCACCTCGACTGCTGCGGGCAGCGTGGGCAGGGATGGGGGTCCGGCCACCTCGATGGGAAGCTCACCGGAGAGGGCCGCGGCACGCTGACGGATCGCGCCGAGGAGGCCGACCTCGTCGATCGCGGCGGGGCGCAGGTCGTCGACCAGTCGCCGAACCTCCGCAATGGCGTCTTTGACCTCCGCGCGGGCCTCGTCCAGCAGGGCGCTGCGTTCGGTGCTGTCGGTGCGGGATCCAGCCGCGTTGAGCATTAGCACGATCGCCGCCAACGACGGGCCGATCCCGTCGTGCAGGTCTCGGCGCAGCCGGCGACGTTCCTCCTCGCGGCCGGCGACGATCCGGGACCTGGACTCACGAAGCTGGTCGCCCGCGCGGCTTGCTTTGACCAGGACCGCGGCATATCGCGCCAGGTCATCGAGCAACGCCAGGTCGGCAGGCGAGAGTCGCCGACCGGGTGGCACCTCGAGCGCCAGGTCGCCCAGTCTCTGACCGCGGTGTCGCAGAGGGACCCGGACGACGTGCTCACCGTCGAGAGCGTTGTCGGTCTGGACCCACACCTTCTCCACCCGCAACGCCTCCGCCACGGCCTCGGTGATGGAGGTGGCGAGCGTCTCGGCCTCAGCGGCCTCGGCGCGTTCGGCGAGCAGCCGCAGCGCCCGATGCGGATCAGAACGGTAGCCGTAGACGGCGCGTTCGATCCGCTGACGCAGCCAGGAGTGGGCCGGGGAGACCCCCACCGCGACGACACCCACTGCCAGCAACCCGCCAAGGGTGCTCGTGCCGCCAATTGTCTCGGCGGCCAAGAGCACCGAGGCATACACCACGACCACGCCCACCGACAGGGCTGCATAGGTCAGCGTTCGGCTCAACACGACCTCGATGTCGAAGAGCTGATGACGCAGGATGGCGATCGTGATGACGCTGGGCAAGGCGACAGCCACAACGGTCAACGCGGCATATGCCAGCCAGGCGTGGTCACCGAGGAGGAAGTGGTTGGTCCAGCCCACCACCAGTCCGAGCGGAACAGCCACAGCCCCCCAGACCAGCCACAGCAGCTGCGTGCGCACAACGCCGGTCGCGGCACGCAACCTGACGCGCACCGCTACCGCGGAGCCGATGAACAGCAGCACCACCAAGGCCAGGCCGACCACGCCGAGAACGTCAGCGAGCGGCTCAGGAAGCGCGCCCAGGGGAGGGTTCTGGCGGGGGTGCTCCTGCCGGAAGCTGTCCGCGTCACCGGCGGCGCCGACCAGGAACAGCACCACGCCGACCAGTCCGGCGCCCACCCACAGCTGCCAGCGCGCGGAGAGCAGGTGGCCGTCTGGCACAAGGTAGGCCACCAGCACCAGCCACAGGAAGAGGAAGACCCAGCCGCCCTGCGCCACCTGGTCGAGCGCGAGCGCTGCCGTGCCTGTGCCGGTGGCCTGCGAGACACCCAGCAGCAACCCGACCGATGCGCCATGGGCGAGCAGCAGCCACGCGATCCGAGCCTGGGTACTGCGCAACGCCAGGAGAATCCCCAAAGCGACCGGGACCCCAGCGCCGACGGCAACGGCTGCGTAAACCATGTCGCCATTGTGGCGGTAGCGCCAGCAGCCATCAGCCTTCCCGGGAACTGTTCCCGACCCAACCGGGACGGCTGCATCATGCGGCTGGGCCAGCCCGGGGTGGAAGGTCGAACCGCCGGTGAGAGCCGCCGGCGGTACACATCGACACAAGGAGCCGGTCATGCCGCGCAACACCTTCGAGAGGTTCCTGCCATACAGCGGCGCGGTCGCAGGCGTGTGCTGGATCGGCCAG
>JBDHZV010000183.1:0-4057 GCA_039812125.1 Candidatus Nanopelagicales bacterium | reverse complement strand
TCCGCCCGGTGGTCGGGTCGTCCGGGTCGGGCTCGACGAGGACCGTGGACCGGGTCGGCACGATCCAGTCCGCCTTGCTGCCCCGCGCCCGCACCACCACCTCACCGAACGCCCCCGCCAGCGCGTCGGTCAGGTCCCGCTCCTGCACACTGAGCCGGTCGGCCAGGGCGGGACCGACGACGCGGTGCACCCGGTCGCCGTCGATGCCGACCGGCAGGGGGGACCCGTCGTCGGTGGTGACGACCGCCGTGACCTCGACGGACAGCGCGTGGCCGGTCCAGGTCATGGCGCTGGTCCGGGTCGCCAGCCTGGTCCCAGCGTCGGCCGCCGAGAGTGCCTGCATGCCCTCGACGTCGTCCCGGCGCAGCAGGGCTGACCTGGCCCGATCGGCTGGGCTGAGCAGCGCGTCGAGCTCCGGTGGGAAGGTCGCGAGCTGCTCGGCGAAGATCGCGCGCAGCGTCCGGCGGTAGGTCGGGCTGTACCGGGACCACTCGGCGACGCGCTGCAGGATGCGGCTGCGGTACCAGCGCACCAGCAGCTGGTCGCGGCGGGGCCCGGCGGGCATCGCGAGGATCGGGTGCACGGACGCCGTGAAGTCGCGCCAGTAGGCGGGTACGTCGTAGCCGGCCCGGTGGCTGTTGGTCTCGTGGATGACCCAGCGATAGCACGGGTACTCGGCGAGCACCCCGATCCGGTCGGTGCGCGACCACGCCTTGGCGTTGAAGTCGAAGTCCTCCAGGCGCACCCGACCCTCGCGGAAGCGCACGTCGTTGTCCAGCAGGAACTGCCGGCGGTACAGCTTGTGGGGCGTGATGCACTGCAGCAGGGCCTGGTCGAAGCCGGCCACATGTCCGCTCTGGTGGCGCCAGGATGCCCAGCCGGGCGTGTTCCACCCGTCGACGACCTCCTTGGGGTGCAGCACGTCGAGGTCGTGCGCGTGCGCGAAGTCGTACATCCGGCGCAGGGCGTCGGGGAACAGGAAGTCGTCGTGGTCCATGAAGAAGACGTACTCCCCGCGGGAGTGGTCCACTCCGACGTTGCGTGGGCGCCCGGGCCACCCGGAGTTCTGGATCTGGAGCACCTGCATCCACGGTCGCTGCGCGGCGAGCTCCCGCAGCCGGACCACCGTGTCGTCCGGCGATCCGTCGTCGACGAAGACCGCCTCGAACTGGTCGTGGGGCATGGTCTGGGCATCGAGGCACTCGACGACGCCGGCCAGGGGGTCCCCGGTGCAGTACGTGGCGATGACCACGCTGATCCTGGTCACCGGCCGACCCGGTGACTGGCGGCTGCGTCCATGCCGCCAGTCTGGCACCGACCGGGTCGCCACCTCGCCCGCAGCGCTGCCTGCCGCATCGGGCACCCCTTCCCCGGCGTCGCGAGACCGTGACGGCTAGTGTTCAGGTGGTCCCGGCCAGCGCCCTGGGGCAGTCCACGACCCGTGCGGGGGTGAGCGTGTCCACGTTGAGACGGTTGCAGCGCCGGGTGGCCCGGACCCCGCTCGGTGCCCGGGTTCGGGCTCGTGCCGCCGCCCCCCCGCCCCCGCCTCCGCCCCGCGGCGTGGACCCCCGGTGGACCTGCATGCTGGATGCCGTCACGTGGTCGGCTCCCGCGACGCTGTCGGTGCGCGGATGGGTGTTCCTGGCGGGGCTGGCATCGGACCGGGCCCGCCCCGTGTCGGTGGCCCTGCACGACCGGGAGAACGGCCGGTTGGTCCGGCTGGACTGCCGGGTCCAGGCCGATCCCGAGGTCAACGCCGCCACCTCCGAGAAGGTCGACCAGTCCTGGGCGGCGTTCGGCGTCGACATCGACCTGGCTGTCGCACAGGTCGCCCCCGTCGCAGCGGGAGCCGAGGTGCGCCTGGACCTCGTCGTCGAGGCGACCACCTCCGAGGGGACCTTCACCGGTCCGTTCCTGCGGCGCAACGACGGCGGTTCCGCCGGGTGCCTGACCGCCCAGGCCCTGCCCGACGGCCGACACGCCACCCCCCGGTGGTCGGCGGAGGCGGGACTGTCGATCGTGGTGTCGCGACCCCCGGTGGTGGCCGCCACAGCCGGACCGGTCGAGGGTGGGGTGCGCGTGGCGATCAGTGCCACCGAGGGGTTCGCGCCGGTCCGTGCGGTGCTGCGCGGCCCTGCCCAGGCCCCCGTGACGGCCGCGCTGTCAGCCGACGCGACGTCGGTCGAGCTGCTCGTCGACCGCGACGAGGTGGCGAAGCTGCGGCGCCGGTCGCGGACCTGGGCGCTGGACCTGGTCGACGCCGATGGGCGCGTCGAGGTGGTCAGGTGGGCGGGGGCCTCGGTGGGGGACCGGGTCGCGATCGCCGCCGGCGTCGCCCTGGAGATCTCCCAGGGGCGCACCGTCCGGGTGGTCTGCGACCCCCGGGGCGTGCTCGTCACCGATGTCGACCACGTGATGGGCCCGGAGCCGGGCCTGCGGCTGCGCGGGTGGTGCAGTGCCCTGCCGGGCACCGTCCTGACCGGTGAGCTGGCTGGCCCTCGCGTGGCGACCCGGGGCGGTGCGGCGGCAGTGGCCGAGGACGGCTCGTTCGACCTCGTCGTGCCGTTGGTGACCGTGCGCGCCGACGGGGATCCGCTGCCGGTCCCCGCAGGGCGGTACTCCCTGCTGGTGCACGACCCGTCCGCCGGACCGCTGGTCCCGCGGGCGTCGGCGGCGTGCACCGGGCCGTTCGACCGCCGCCAGCACTCCTCGTGGTGCAACTGCCGCATCACGCGCCGCGATGCCCGGTTCGCCGTGGAGATCTCCGCGCCCCTGGCCGCCGACGAGATCGGCCCCTTCCACCAGGGCCGGTTGCGTGCCGAGGCGGCCAGGCGCAAGGGCGGGCAGCTGCAGGGCTCGTACTTCGAGAGCTGGTTCGGGCGCAACGTGTCGGACAACCCGATCGCGGTCTACCGCGAGGTGCTCGCCCGGGGCGTCGGTGCCCCGTACTCGTGGGGCGTCACGGACATGTCGGTGTCGGTCCCGGAGGGCGCCGAGCCCGTCGTGGTCGGCACCCGCCGGTGGTGGCAGGTCAGCACCACCGCCCAGTACGTGATCATCAACTTCTGGCAGCGTCCCGACTTCCTCAAGCGGCCCGGCCAGGTGGTGGTGCAGACCTGGCACGGCACCCCGTACAAGCTGCTCGGGCTGGACCGCCCGACGAAGTCGGGGCGGCCGGGGTCGATCCGCAAGATCGAGCGGGACATCCGCGCCTGGGACCACCTGGTCTCGCAGAACCCGCACACCACCGAGGTGCTGCGACGGGCCTACCTGTGGCAGCGCCCGGTGCTCGAGATCGGGTACCCGCGTGACGATGCCGCGGCGGTGGGCGACCCGGCCCTGCGGGCCAGGGTCCGGGCCGGTCTGGGCCTGCCCGACGACGAGGTCGTGGTGCTCTACGCGCCGACGTGGCGGGAGGACAACCGCTCCAAGGTGGGGGTCCTGGACCTCGACCGGGTGGCGGCCGCCATCGGTCCCGGGTTCCGGCTGCTGGTGCGCGGCCATGCCACCTCGCTGCGCAGCGGGGCCGCGCTGACCGCTCAGGGGATCATCGACGTCACGACCTACCCGGACGTCGCCGACCTGATCGTCGCCTCCGACCTGCTGGTCACCGACTACTCCTCGATCATGTTCGACTACTCCGTCACCGGTCGCCCCATCCTGTTCTACGTCCCGGATCTCGATGACTACGCGGGGACCCGCCGCGCCGGGCCGCCGTGGCGACGCAGGGTGCTGGACCCGGCCAAGGCGCGCGGGGTGTACTTCGACCTCGCCGAGGTCGCGCCCGGGCCGCTGCTGACCCGGGAGTCCGACCTGGTCGCCGCGATCCGTGGCCACCAGGACCTGGTCGCTCGGTACGCCGCGGCGTACGCCGCGTGGCGGGCCCGGTTCAACCCGCACGACGACGGCCGCGCCAGCGCCCGTCTGGTCGAGGCGGTCTACGGGGCCTGACGCGCGGCCAACCGGCGCAACGGAGGGTCGACGGGCGGCGGCGTGCGCCGGGGAGGCAGCGTGGCCAGCAGCCCGGTCGTCGCCGCGGCGACCGCCTCGACCGCCA
>JBDHZV010000182.1:0-4122 GCA_039812125.1 Candidatus Nanopelagicales bacterium | reverse complement strand
CAGGCATCCGGGCGGACCCTGCAGTCGCTGGCCGACGCCGCCCCGGACCGGGCCGTGAACCCGCTGGAGTCCGAGGCACCGGTCGTGGCCGGGGCCCAGGCGGCCTCCAGCCAGTACGCCGAGACCCTGGCCAAGCTCGCGGAGGCCGAGCAAGCTGCGGCCGAGCAGCTGGCCACCTCGCAGGAGCAGGCCGCCGCCGCCGAGGCGCAGCGCCAGCAGGCCGCGCAGGACCTGGCCGCTGCCGAGCAGGAGGCGGCCAACGCCATCGATGCCGCCGTGGCCGCCGCCATCGCGGCCGCCCAGGCACAGAGCGCCTACCTGCCCGACCTCGGCGCCGGCGGCGACGCCGCCGGCGGGGGATCGATCCCGTCGGGACGCTCCACGTCGACCGGCGAGGTGCTGTCCCTGGTGCGGCGCTACTTCCCGGCCGACGAGGTGGGCAACGCGATGGCGGTGTCGCGGTGCGAGTCCGGCCACCGCAACGTGGTCGGGGCCGCCAACGGCAACGGCACCCGCGACTACGGCGTGTTCCAGATCAACGACGGCGGGACCCTGCAGGCGGCCCTGAACCGCATCGGGGTGTCGTACGCCAGCGTCACCGACGCGCGCACGAAGGCCATGGACCCCGAGCTCAACGTCCGCATGGCGCGGGCGATCTGGAACAGCCGCGGCTGGCAGCCGTGGGTGTGCGCGGCCAAGACCAAGGTCGTGGCCGGGCTGTACCAGCGGGCCAAGGGGCCGATGTACGGCAAGTACGGCACGGACGGCCGCCCGCTGTAGCGCGGCGCGCGTCCGTCGCGGCGTCAGGCGCCGGGGGCCTGGGGCCGCACGGCCAGCAGGCGGCGCAGTGAGGCCAGCCGGGCCGACATCACCGGGTCGCCCTCGGCGGCGGCGTCCAGGGCGCAGTCCTGCGCGCCCAGGGCGTGCGGGCAGCCCCGCGGGCACTGCTCGAGGGCGTCGTCGAACTCCGGGAACGCGTGCAGCACCCGGTCGGGCTCCACGTGGGCAAGGCCGAACGAGCGCACCCCGGGCGTGTCGATGAGCCAGCCGCCCCCAGGGACCGGGATCGCCACGGCCTGGGTGGAGGTGTGCCGGCCCCGGCCGGTCACCGCGTTCACGTCCCCGGTGGCCCGCGTCACCCCGGGGACCAGGGCGTTGACCAGCGTCGACTTGCCGACCCCGGAGTGGCCCACGAGCACGGTGGCCACCCCCGCGAGCAGTGGACGCAGCGGCTCAACGGCGGTGTCGGCCAGGCCCCCGTCGGGGCTCAGGCCGCACACCACCGTGGGGATGTCCAGGGCGGAGTACAGCGACAGCAGGGGTGCCGGGTCGGCCAGGTCGGCCTTGGTGAGCACGAGCAGCGGGGCCAGCCCGGCGTCGTAGGCGGCCACGAGGCACCGGTCGATGAGGCCGGGGCTGGGATCGGGCTCGGCCAGCGCCGAGACGATGGCCAGCTGCTCGGCGTTGGCCACGACGACCCGCTCCACCGGGTCGTCATCGTCGGCCGACCGGCGCAGGGTGGTGGTCCGCTCCTCGATGCGCACGATGCGAGCCAGGGCGTCCGGCCCGCCGCGCAGGTCCCCGGTGAGCCACACCGCGTCCCCCACGACAACCGCTCGCCGGCCCAGCTCGCGGGCCTTCACCGCGTGCACGGCGCTCGCCTCGTCGTCGGTCATCACCGTGAACCGGCCCCGGTCCACCGCCACCACCCGGCCGGGCGCGCCGGCGCTGTGCGCGGGCCGGTCCTTGCTGCGCGGCCGGGACTTGCCCCGCTGCGGCCGCACCCGGACGTCGTCCTCGTCCCAGGCCCTCACCGGGTCCCATCCAGCATGGCCGCCCAGAGCGCGGGGAACTTGGGCAGCGTCTTGCGGGTGGTGTCGACGTCGGCGACCGTCAGGCCGCGCACGCGCAGGCCGAGCACGGCCCCGGCCATCGCCATGCGGTGGTCGTCGTAGGTCTGGAAGGTGGCGGCGTGCAGCGGCGCCGGGGTGATCCGCAGCGAGGCGGCCTTGTCGCGGACCCGTCCGCCGAGGCGGTTGATCTCGGTGGCCAGCGCGGCCAGCCGGTCGGTCTCGTGCCCGCGCAGGTGGCCGATGCCGCGCAGCCGGCTGGGCGTGGCGGCCAGCGCGGCGACGGCGGCGATCACCGGGGTGAGCTCGCCGACGTCGCGCAGGTTGATGTCGATGCCCTCCACCTGGGCCGGTCCGACCAGGGTGAGGTCGCCACCGTCACGGCGCACCGTGGCGCCCATCTGCTCGAAGATGCCGGGCAGCTGGTCGCCGGCCTGGGTGGTCGCCTCCGGCCAGTCCGGGATCGTCACCTCGCCCCCGGTCACCATCGCGGCCGCCAGGAACGGCGCCGCGTTGGACAGGTCGGGTTCGATGCGCCGGTCGACGGCCCGGATCGGCGCGGGGGTGACGTGCCAGGACGCGTTCGTCGGGTCGGCGTCGGCGACCTGCACGACCACCCCCGACTCGCGCAGCATCGCCACGGTCATGTCGACGTGCGGCAGGGAGGGGACCGCGGTGCCGACGTGGCGCAGCCGCAGCCCGTCGTCGAACCGGGGCGCGGAGAGCAGCATCCCGCTGACGTACTGGCTGGAGGCGCTGGCGTCGACGGTCACCTCGCCGCCGCGGACGTGGCCGCGACCGCGGATGGTGAACGGCAGGCTGTTGCGGCCGTCGTCGTCGACGCGTACCCCGATCGCCTCCAGTGCGGTCAGGATCGAGCCCATCGGGCGCATCCGGGCCCGGGGGTCGCCGTCGAAGCGGATGTCGCCGCGGGCCAGCGCGGCCACGACCGGCAGGAAGCGCATGACCGTCCCGGCGAGCCCGCAGTCCACATGGGCCGGGCCCCGCAGGTCGGCGGGCGTGACCCGCCAGGTGCCGTCCCGGACGTCGATGCCGGTGCCCAGGGCGCGCAGGCCCTCGGCCATCAGGGTGGTGTCACGTGCCTTGAGCCCCGCGCTGATGGTGCTGGGACCGTCGGCCAGGGCCGCCAGGACGAGCGCCCGGTTGGTCAGCGACTTGCTGCCCGGAACGAGCACCCGGGCCCGCACCGGCCCGTCAGCGAACGGGGCAGGCCATGGATCCTCGGTCGCCACGCGCGGCAGCCTATCGGACTGTGGGAGGCTGCTGTGCGTGTGCGGACGTTACGCCGCGGCGAAGGACACCGCGACCCTGGTCGAGGAGTTCCAGGTCGAGCAGGTGGTCCAGGCCGCTCCCGATCCGCACTACAACGTGGCCCCCACCGACCGGGTCGCCCTGGTGGTGGACCGCCCGGACGACGACGGTGCCGTCCGCCGGCAGCTGCGCACCGCCCGATGGGGGCTGGTCCCCTCCTGGGCGAAGGACCCGAAGATCGGGGCCCGGTTGATCAACGCCCGCTGGGAGCGTGCGGCCAGCACCCCGGCGTTCCGGACCGCCCTGGTGCGTCGCCGGTGCCTGCTGCCCGCCGACGGCTACTTCGAGTGGTACACGCCGGAGCCGGCGGCCGGCCGACCGCGCAAGCAGCCCTTCTACATCCACCGCGGCGACGGTCGTGCCCTGGCCCTGGCCGGGCTGTACGAGTTCTGGCGACCGGACCCGCAGGAGCCGTGGCTGGTCAGCACCACCGTCATCACCGTCCCGGCCGAGGGCCCGCTGGGGCGCATCCACGACCGGATGCCGTTGCTCCTGCCCGACTCCGCCTGGGCCACCTGGCTGGATCCCGCAGCGCCGCTGCCCGCGGGGTTCGACGCCCGGCTGCCGGTCGGGCTGCTCGTCGCCCACCCGGTGTCGACGGCGGTGAACTCGGTGCGCAACGACTCCCCGGAGCTGATCGAGCCGATCCCGGCCGAGGGGGCGGTGCCGTGACCCGCACCTGGGAGGTCAGCACTCCGACGGGCGTCGCGCGCATCCACCAGCACCCGGTGGACCACGGCCGGCCCCGGGCCACGCTGGTGCTCGGCCACGGCGTGGGCGGCGGGGTCGAGTCCGCCGACCTGGCCGCCATCGCCGCGGCGCTGCCGGCCGACGGTGTCGAGGTGGTCCTGGTCGAGCAGCCGTGGCGGGTCGCCGGCCGCAAGCTCGGCGGGCCGCCGCCGACGCTGGACGCGGCCTGGGTCGCCGCACTGGCCGACTT
>JBDHZV010000181.1:0-4132 GCA_039812125.1 Candidatus Nanopelagicales bacterium | reverse complement strand
GCCGCGGGCGAGTCGCCCGATCGGCCCGGGGACCTGGTGCGTCACCTGCTCGACACGCTTCTCGGCGTGGTCCTCTCCTAGGCTGGTCGGGTCCTAAGGAGGCTTGATGACCACCGTTCCCCTCACGTCCGCCGAGTCCTGGACCGCTCTCGCGGCCCATGCCCAGGAGCTGTCCGGTACCACCATCCGTGATCTGTTCGACACCGACGCCGACCGTGCCGCCCGCTTCAGCGCCCAGGGCGCCGGCTGGCACCTCGACTACGCCAAGCAGCGGGTGACCGACCAGACCATGGACCTGCTGATGGCTCTGGCTGAGGAGCGCGACATCCCCCGCCGGCGCGAGGCGATGTTCTCCGGGATCCACATCAACAACACCGAGGACCGCGCCGTGCTGCACACGGCACTGCGCCTGCCCGCGACCGCGTCCCTGACGGTCGACGGCCAGGACGTGGTCGCCGATGTTCACGGCGTGCTGGGTCGCATGGCTGCCTTCGCCGAGCAGGTGCGCTCCGGTCAGTGGCTCGGGTTCACCGGGCGCCCGATCCGCACCGTGGTCAACATCGGCATCGGCGGCTCCGACCTGGGACCGGTCATGGCATACCTCGCCCTGCGCCACGTCGCCACCCGGGACGTCGCGTTCCGCTTCGTGTCGAACGTCGACGGCACCGACTTCGTGGAGAAGACCCGCGACCTGGACCCCGCGGAGACGCTGTTCCTGGTGGCCTCCAAGACGTTCACCACCCAGGAGACGATGACCAACGCCAGGACGGCTCGGGACTGGCTGGTCTCGGGCCTCGGCGGCGACACGGCCGCGGTCGCGCGGCACTTCGTCGCGATCTCGACCAACGCCGCCAAGGTCGCCGAGTTCGGCATCGACACTGCGAACATGTTCGGGTTCTGGGACTGGGTCGGCGGGCGGTACTCGATGAGCTCGGCCATCGGGCTCTCGACGATGATCGCAGTCGGGCCGGACCAGTTCGGCGAGCTCCTGGCCGGTCTGCACGCCATGGACGTCCACTTCCGCACCGCGGAGCCTCGCCAGAACCTGCCCCTGCTGCACGGGCTGCTGTGCGTCTGGAACCGCAACTTCCTCGGGGCGGCCGACTACGTCGTGCTCCCGTACGACCAGTACCTCGAGCGGTTCCCGGCGTACCTGCAGCAGATGATCATGGAGAGCAACGGCAAGCGGGTGACGGCTGACGGCGCGCCGGTCGACTACGACACGTCGGCGTCCTTCTGGGGCGAGCCCGGTACCAATGGGCAGCACAGCTTCTACCAGATGCTGCACCAGGGCACGACCATCGTGCCCGCCGACTTCATCTTCTTCGCGCGTCCGATCAACGACGTTGGCCCGCACCACGACCTGCTCGTGGCCAACTGCCTGGCCCAGGCTGGTGTCATGGCCTTCGGGCGCACCGCTGCCGAGGTGGAGGCAGACGGCACGCCGGCCCATCTGGTCGAGCACAAGGTGATGCCCGGCAACCGGCCCAACTCGACGCTGCTCGCCGATGACCTGACCCCGTTCACGCTGGGTGCCCTCATCGCGCTCTACGAGCACTCCACGTTCGTGCAGGGGATGGTCTGGGACCTGAACCCCTACGACCAGTGGGGTGTGCAGCTCGGCAAGGTGGTGGCCGACTCGATCGCCCCGATGCTGACCGGTGGGGTTGAGGCGTCGCTGGACTCGTCCACGAACGACCTCATCGCACGGTACCGGTCCGCTCGCGGCCGCTGAGGTGCTGGCCTCGCTGGATCCCTTCCGGTCGCGCGGTCGCTGACCGTTCCCGGGGCGGGTCCAGCGAGGTCGCGCCAACCATGCTGTCCTCGTGGATCATCGGGCTGCCGGTGGCTTGGCTGGTAAGCGCCGATTTCTACCGAATGCTCTGTCAGACCCCTCCGGTAGGCTTCGAACATACGTTCGACAGCGGGGGGTGGTGCAGGTGGCGGCAGCCATGTGCGTGGATCTCGGGTCGGCGCGGGCCGACGACGTCTCCGCCGGGATTCGTGAGCTCGGAGTCAGTCTCGCTGCCCTCGTCCAGTCCGACCTCCCCGGCATGGGTCTCGACGCAGGTGATCGACCGGCGGCCGACGTCGAGGCATTGCTGGGCATCGTGGCTGCCGCGGAGTACGAGTTGGGTCGGCGGATGAGCGCAGCATCGGCTGCGGGCTCTCTCCCGATCGTGGGGCTCGGCGCGATGCCACGGGCACGCGGGTGGTCCACGCAGTGGGCCCGTCGCCTGGCCCGGGCCGCCGAGCTGGCCGCTCAGCACCCGGAGGTGGCCTGCGCGTGGGCCCGCGGAACGATCACCAGCGAGCACGTCGCCGCCCTGGCCAGAGGCGGCGAAGCGCTGACGGACGCCGAGATGCAGGCCGTGGTCGGCGAGCTCACGCCGCTGTGGGGGCAGCTGTGCCCGGCTGCAGTGCTCCGGTTCGTCCAGGCCGTCGTTCGCCTGCTGCACCCTCCCTGCGAACCGACGCCGGATGAGGTCGCCGCGCACGACGAGCGCTGCCTGTCATTCGCCGTTCTGGGTGATTCGGTGGTCCTGACCGGGACCCTGCCACGAATCGAGGGCGAGATGGTGATGGCCGCCGTGGAGGCATTCGCGGAGCGGCTGCGCGTGGAGGCGGACGCCATCCCCAGCGCTGCCCGCCGGGCCGACGGCCTGGTCGCGCTGGTGACGACCGCGGCTGCGGCCGGGTCGATCCCAACGCGAGGTGGAGTGCCGGTCGCGCTGACGGTCACACTGGACCGCACCCGGGCGGGGGACGCCGTCTGGTCGACCGGGCGCGGGCACCTGCTCACCTCGGCTGAGCAGCGGTTCGTCTCGTGCGACTGCACCATGACCGCTGTGGAGGTGGCCTCAGGCCGCGACGGCGGCGGGTCATCGAGGCGTTGCGCCCACGCAGGGCGAGCGGACACGGGTCAAGGGCCTGCTGGTCGGTCGGTGTCGGATCGTGTGGGCGCACTGGCCGAGGCGATGCTGGGCGATCGGGTGGTCCTGTCGTTGGGTCGGTCCCAGCGCACCGCCAGCGAGTCCCAGCGCCGAGCGTTGGCCGTGCGGGACCGCGGCTGCGTGATCCCTGGGTGCGACGTCCCTCCCGAGGCATGTCAGGTCCACCATGTGCGGGAGTGGTCCGCCGGTGGCACGACAGACGTCGACGCGATGGTCATGCTCTGCTGGTGCCACCACCGGCAGGTCGACCTGGGGATGTGGAGCATCGAGCCGCTGGCCCCGGCCCCGGCGAGCGTGCCGACACCAGCGTTCGTGGACGACGGGTCCTGCGCGGCGACCCGGGCCAATCGCGACGGTGAGTGGCCCGCCAACCGCGGCGCGCCGTGGCGGATCATCAGGCGGCCACGCGCACGATGGCGGATGTGAGGGGACGGTCCCACCTGTCTGCAGTGCTGCACCCAGTGCTGCCCATGAGAGCTGCCCTGATTGCTGCGCGGCGTCAGGAGACCTGCAGGGCCTGGACCTCAACGACCCGGAGATGCCCGCGCCCAGACATGCTGAAGGTCAGCTGTCCGGAACGACCGGCGCCTTCCCAGTCCACGGACCAATGGGTCGTCGCAGTCACGGGGAAGACCCCGCCAGGCCGGCTCGTTGCAGCCTTGCTGTAGCGGTAGCCGCACGTCGGCGACGGTCCGCTGCCCGAATCCGACGTCCAGGCCGTGCCCGCGCCCGTGCAGGTCACAGTGCCTCCGTCGCCCATCGTCCAGGTAACCCTGACGACGCGGGCCGTGGCACGCACCGTCGTCGAGCCAGCCGTTGCCGAGCGACTGATGGGACCGAACGACCGGGGCCCCGCCTCAGCGATCCACAGCCAGGCATCGACCCCGACCGGCAGGGGGGCGTCCTCGGCAAGGGGGGTCATTCCCAGCGCCGGCGGCACCAGGCGCATGCGCTCCACGGCCTGGCGTGCCAAGCTCTCCGGATCGATGGCCTGCTCGGGCGCCGGTGACCAGAACTGGTAGCTCCCACCCGCCGGGGGAGCGAACCGCGGTTGACCGCTGAGGTACACGGCACAGGTGTACACGGCCCCGTCCTCGTGGCCGTCCCAGATCGGGTCAGACGCCGGAGGCTGTGGTGACGTGAGGCTGACGTAGCACTCGCGCGCATCCGACCACACC
>JBDHZV010000180.1:0-4148 GCA_039812125.1 Candidatus Nanopelagicales bacterium | reverse complement strand
GCGTCGCCCAGGATCGCGGCGAAGGGGCCCTCGACCGGCGCCAGGGAGTCGACGTCGGCCTGGATCGCCACCCGCGCCGCCTGGGCCGGCGGGACACCCTCCCGGACCAGGCGGTGCATGACCTGGAGCCGGGCGAGGTCCTCGGGGCTGTAGCGGCGATGGCCCCCTGAGGTGTGCATGCTCGGCGCGATCCCGTACCGGCGCTCCCAGCTGCGCAGGGTCGCGGTGGCGACGCCGAGCCCGCGAGCAGCTCCAGCCACGCTCAGGCACACCGGCGGGATCGGGTCCGCGCTGCCCGGCTGCGCAGCGGCCGCACCGCCGTCCCCGACGGGCGCCCCGGGACCGGCTTCCGGCACGGGCATGGGACCGCCGGCGCCGGGTAGCGAGGCGGTGTCGACGCCATCGGCGGAAGCGGAGCTCGGCCCGGTGGACCGGGCTCCCTGGGGCGTCACGTGAATAGTGTGCAAGACCTTTGCAAAGTGCGCTTCCGGAGGCTGGTCAGGTGAGCCTGTCCAACTGGAACATAGAGGAGGGTTCCGGTGTTGCGGGAAGTGGGAACACTGAGGCAGGAGCCTCTTGCATAGGTTTCGCACAAGTTCTACGATGAAGGGAGGACGACGTGAGAGGACCAGCCATGGCCGATGTGTCTCGACTCCCTGGACCGAACGCCGACTTCTGGGACTGGCAGATGGACGCGGCGTGCCGCGGCCTCGACTCGTCGATGTTCTTCCATCCCGAGGGCGAGCGGGGCAGCGCGAAGGCTGTGCGCGAGCGGGCGGCCAAGGCGCTGTGCGCCACCTGTCCGGTCCTGCAGCAGTGCCGGGAGCACGCACTTCGGGTGCGCGAGCCGTTCGGGGTGTGGGGCGGGCTGACGGAGTCCGAGCGGGCGGTCATCTACGAGGAGCAGCGTCGAGGGCGCGCGGTGTCGGCGCGCGCCGTCTGAGCGCCTGGCTGCTGGGGCCCGCACTGCGGGCGCGGGCCCCAGCAGCGTGAACTGCTGCCGACCATCAGCACGAAGGGGCGGCTCCCTGCGGGGAGCCGCCCCTTCGTGCTGACCGGGGTCAGTGGGTGTGCGTGTGGCCACCCGGGCCGTGGCTGTGGCCATGGCCACCGTGGCCGTGGTCCTCGTCGGCCTCCTCGGGCTTCTCGACCACCAGCACGTCGGTCGTGAGCAGCATCGAGGCGATGGAGACGGCGTTCTCCAGCGCGGAGCGCGTGACCTTCAGGGGGTCGATGATCCCGTTCGGGACCAGCTCGACGTACTGCCCGGTCGCCGCGTCCACGCCCTTGCCCGGACCGAGGTCGCGCACCTTCGTCACGACCACGTAGCCCTGCAGGCCGGCGTTCTCCGCGATCCAGCGCAGCGGCTCGTCCAGGGCCCGGCGAACCACGTTCACCCCGACGAGCTCGTCGCCGGTCCGGCCGAGGCCACCCTCGAGCGCAGCCGCCGCGTGGACCAGGGCCGCGCCGCCGCCGGCCACGATGCCCTCCTCGATGGCGGCCCGGGTCGCGGACACGGCGTCCTCGATCCGGTGCTTCTTCTCCTTGAGCTCCACCTCGGTGTGGGCACCGACCTTGATGACCGAGACGCCGCCGGCCAGCTTGGCCAGCCGCTCCTGCAGCTTCTCGCGGTCCCAGTCGGAGTCGGTGTCGGCGATCTCGCGGCGGATCTGCGCCACGCGATCGGCGACCGCCGAGGCCTGTCCGCCGCCGTCGACGATGGTCGTGGTGTCCTTGGTGATCACCACGCGGCGCGCGGTGCCGAGGACCTCGAGGCCGACCTGGTCGAGCTTGAGCCCGACCTCGGGGGCGACCACCTGGGCGCCGGTCAGGATCGCGATGTCCTGCTGGATCGCCTTGCGCCGGTCGCCGAAGGCCGGGGCCTTCACGGCCGCGGAGTTGAACGTCCCGCGGATCTTGTTCACGACCAGGGTGCTCAGGGCCTCGCCGTCGACGTCCTCGGCGATGATGAGCAGCGGCTTGCCGGTCTGGATGACCTTCTCCAGCAGCGGCAGGATCTCGCTGATCGCCGAGACCTTGCCCTGCACGAGCAGGACGCGGGCGTCCTCCAGGACGGTCTCCATGCGCTCGGCATCGGTGACGAAGTACGGCGACAAGTAGCCCTTGTCGAACTGCATGCCCTCGGTGAACTCCATCTCCAGCGAGGTGGTGGAGGACTCCTCGACCGAGATGACGCCGTCCTTGCCGACCTTGTCGAACGCGTCGGCGATGAGCCCGCCGATCGCGGGGTCCTGGCAGGAGATGGTGGCGACCTGGGCGATCTCGTCGCGGCCCTCCACCTCGCGGGAGTGCGTGGCCAGCGCCTCGGTGACAGCCTCGACCGCGGCGGACATCCCGCGCTTGACGGCGACCGGTGCCGCCCCAGCCGTCACGACCTTGAGCCCCTCGCGCACCAGTGCCTGGGCCAGGACCGTGGCGGTCGTGGTCCCGTCGCCGGCGACGTCGTTGGTCTTGGTCGCGACCTCCTTGGCCAGCTGGGCGCCGAGGTTCTCGTAGGGGTCGGACAGCTCGATCTCACGGGCGATCGTCACACCATCGTTGGTGATGGTGGGCGCTCCCCACTTCTTGTCGATCACGACGTTGCGGCCCTTGGGGCCCAGCGTCACCTTCACGGTGTCGGCCAGGGCGTTGACGCCGCGCTCCAGTGCGCGGCGGGCGCCCTCGTCGAACTCCAGGATCTTGGCCATGTGCTCTGCTCTCAGGTTGCTGTCATGCGGATCGCCCCGGCCCCGAATCGGGTGCCGGGGCGATCACAGGGATGGGCTGGCTACTTCTCGACGACCGCGAGCACGTCGCGGGCCGACAGGAGCAGGTACTCCTGGCCGTTGTACTTGATCTCGGTGCCGCCGTACTTGGAGTAGATGACGACATCGTCGACCTTGACGTCCAGCGGGATGCGCTTGGCACCCTGCTCGTCGAAGCGGCCCGGGCCAGTGGCCAGGACCTTGCCCTCCTGGGGCTTCTCCTTCGCGGTGTCCGGGATGACAAGGCCGGACGCAGTCGTCTGCTCGGCGTCGAGCGGCTGAACGAGGATCCGGTCCTCGAGTGGCTTGATGGTGACCGCCACGGTCTGACCTCCCCCTTGCGGGATTCGTCGATACGGATGTGTGCTGCGAGCAGGCCCCGTCGTCGTCGCGGTGCCGACATGACCCGCCTCGCTGGTAGCACTCACTCGGGTCGAGTGCTAGGCACACCCTAACACCACCTGGCACTCGCCGCGCAAGAGTGCCAGCCCTGGCCGCGGCAGGGACATCCCGCCGACGTCCCCGGGGAGAATGGCCCCATGGAGCAGCCGGGGCGAGCCGCGACCCGGGCGGCCCTGCTGACCGCGCAGGGCCGCGCCCTGGTCGACCGGCTCACTCCCCACGACCCGAGTCGGGCGCTCGAGATCCTCACGTCGCTGCGGGCCGATCCGGCCTGGGCCGACCAGTCGGACGTCGTCTCCGCGGCGATGACCCAGGCCCGGTTGCGGACCCGGGCCCGGGTCCGGTTCCCGGGGCCGGACCGATGGTGGACCGAGGACGGCCTCGAGCAGGCGACCCGACCGGTGGTGGCCGACCGGCATGCCGCCCGGTACCTGGCCGCGGGCATCCGCCGTGTCATCGACCTGGGGTGCGGCGCGGGGTCGGACGCCCTGGCGATGGCCGCAGCCGGGCTCGCTGTCACCGCGGTGGACCGCGACCCCGAGGCGCTCTGGGCCCTGGCAGCCACCGCCGGGGACCGGGGCCTGCCGGTGCGGACCGTGCTGGGTGACATCACCGAGCACGCCGATCCCGCTGCGTGGTTGAGCGGCGGCGGATCCGGCCAGCACGGGGCGTGGGGCTGCTTCGTGGATCCAGCCCGCCGGCGCGCGGGCGCGCGTGTCCTCGCCCCGCAGTCGTGGTCGCCACCCTGGTCATGGGTGTGCCAGCTGGCTGAGGCGGTGCCGGCGACCGGGGCGAAGGTCGCCCCCGGCATCGCCCACGAGGCCATCCCCGAGGGCGCCCAGGCCGAGTGGGTCAGCCACGGCGGGGACCTGGTGGAGGCCGGGGTGTGGTGGGGTCCACTGCGCTGGGGGTCGGTGTCCCGGCGGGCGGTCGTGCTGCCGACGGGCGGGGCGGTGCAGCCAGCCGGGCCGGGGGCAGCCG
>JBDHZV010000179.1:0-4153 GCA_039812125.1 Candidatus Nanopelagicales bacterium | reverse complement strand
GTGCGTCCACGTGAACGCGCGAACGGTCCGTTGTTCACCCGGGTTCACGATCTTGACCGCGGGCCTCAGGCGTGTTGGTGAGGTTCGTGTGAGCCGTGGCCGGCGGGCTCGAGCTGGAAGGTGCAGTGGTCGGTGTCGAAGTGCTCACCTAGGCAGGCGGCCAACTGGTCCAGGACCTGTCCGGTGCGGCCGGTGTCGATGCATTCCTCGTCGACAACGACGTGCGCGGACAGCACCGGCACGCCGCTGGTGATGGTCCACGCGTGGAGGTCGTGCACGTCGAGGACCCCGGGTACGCCGCGGATGTGCTCACGGACCCGGTCCAGATCCATGCCCTTGGGTGTCGCCTCGAGCAGCACGTCGAGAACGTCCCGCAGGAGCGACCATGCGCGCGGGAGGATGAACAGGCCGATGCCGACCGAGGCGATGATGTCGGCGCGGGTGTACCCGGTGGTCGTGATGACGACCGCGGCGATGATGACAGCGACGGACCCGATCAGATCGCCGAGGACCTCTAGGTAGGCGCCCCGAACGTTGAGGCTCTCCTCGCGTGCGCTGCGCAGAATGAGCAGGCTGATGAGGTTCGCGGTCGCGCCGGCGACAGCGACGACGAGCATCAGGCCGCTGGCGACCTCGGGTGGGTCGTTCCACCTGCGGACCGCGGCCGTGATGACCCACACGGCGAGCACGCCGAGCAGCACTGCGTTCGCCAGGGCAGCGAGGATCTCGCCGCGCTGGAGTCCGAAGGTGCGGGCGTTGGTAGCTGGCCGGGCAGCGATCACGGTGGCGATCAGGGCGATCGCGACGCCGGTGGCGTCGGTGAGCATGTGCCCGGCATCGGCCAGCAGTGCCAGCGAACCGGACATCAGGCCGCCGACCACCTGGACGCCCACCACCGACAGCGTCAGAACCAGGACCAGCACCAGGCGCCGGCGGTGACGCCCGGTGGCGGTGCCTGCAGCGTGGTCGTGCCCGGCACCCATCAGCGCACCACCGGGTTGCTCGTGTGCAGTCGCCCGGCACCGGGCACGAACCGTCCCACCCGCGCCGCGTAGGCGGCGTAGGTCTTGCCATGGGTGGCTAGCAGGTAGGGCTCTTCGACGACGCGGACCTGCAGCTGGACGGCGACGACCAGGCACACCAGTCCGGCGGCCGTCAGCACGGTCGGGGTCGCCACCACCAACCCTGCCAGGGCTGTGGACATGGCGGTGAAGATCGGGTTGCGGACGATGGCGAACGGGCCACCGGTGATCAGGGCGGTGCGCTCGGTGGGATCCACACCGATGCGCCAGGAGGTGCCCATCCCGCTTTGGGCCAGGACCACTGTGGCGAATCCGGTGAGCGCCACGGCCAGCCCGGCCCATACGGCAGCGGCCGGCAGGGGTGCTGCGGGCACGGTGCCGGTGGCCGCAAGGATGAGACCGAGCGCGGTCAGGACCAGCGCGGCGGCGAACAGGACCCCGCCCCACCACGGCGCTGACCCGGGCGGCCCGGACAGGCGGCGGAACCCTGAACTGCCGGTGGCCTGCTGGTGCGCCCAGGTCCGAACACCGAACGTGACGAGGACGCCGAGGATGTACAGGCCGAGTCCCGCCGTGGCGGCGAGCTCACTCGTCATAGTCATCGTCCTCGACCAGCTCGCCCTCCCAGGCCTCTCTGCCTTCGTGGATCGCGAAGGCGGCGATGACGAAGCCGGCAACGGGATCGAGCCACGCGGCGCCGGTCAGCTGGAACAGGCCGATCCCGGCGAGGGTGGAGATGCTCAGCAGGACGCAGATCCGGGTCTCTGCGGCGTCGGCGAGGATGAGGTTGTCCCGCAGTGCCAGGCCCACGCGCCGCTTCGCGGCTGCCAGGAGCGGCATGACGACCACGGAGGTGGTGAGCAGCACCAGGGCGATCGGGGAGGCGTCGGGCCTTGCGCTGTCGACAAGGCTGCGGATGCCTTCGATGGTCACGTACGCGGCAAGGATGAAGAACGTCACGGCGACGGCTCGCAGGACGAGGCGCTCCTTCTCCTCGTCCGCCTCGCCATGACGCAGCCGGGCGGACAGGCGCAGGGCGACCAGGAACGCGGCGATGGACTCGATCCCGGAGTCGATGCCGAACCCGATCACCGAGACCAGCCCGGCCATGACACCGGCAGTGATCGCGATGATGCCTTCAACGACGTTGTAGGCGACGGTGAACTGCGCCAAGCGCAGCCCGCGGCGGGTCAGCCGCTCCACCTCCGGTGCGCTCAGCTCCACGGTCGTCATCGCGCGGGCTCCTCCTCGTCCGCGGCGGTGACGGTGCCATCGAGGCCGTAGACCGGGCACAGGACAACAGCATCACCGGCCAAGCCGAGTAGGCGCTCAGCGGCCGCAAGGAGGTCCATCAGGGCCTCGGGATGAGCCAGGGCGAACACCGAGGCCCGACCCTCCACCCGCGAGGTCACCAAGCCGCAGTCGCGAAGGCAAGCCAGGTGCTTGGAGACCGTGGATTGCGCCAGCCCCAAGTGCGCGGTGAGGTCGACAACGCGATGCTCACCGAGAGCCAGGTGGCGCAGAATCTCCAGACGCGAGGCGTCAGAGAAGCCGTGGAACAAGCACGCAGCCGCAGTCAGGGGCCGCTGCGGCGCCAATGCATCGCCAACTGTCTTTGTCATCGCCATGAGACGATGGTTGCACGGTCCCCGCGATCGCGCAACCAGGCGGCGCGCTGTCGTTCACTGCTGGGGCGGCAGTGTCGCTCGATACACCTGAAGGCCCGGCCACAGACCGTGCCGACGAGCGGATGGGCAAGGTCCTCCGCGCGGGGCTAGCGTTGACCAGTGGGGCGGCGACCCGGGAGGCAGCCATGGACCAGGACCAGATCTACGCCGAACTGGATCGTGTCCGGGACGACTTCCGAGGACTGCTGGACAGCGCCACCGTCGGCGAGCTGCGTCAACCCACCAACGGCACGAAGTGGAACAATGAGCAACTGCTCTTTCACATGCTGTTTGGGTATCTCTTGGTGCGGAACCTGCGGTTGATCGTCTGGGGCTTCTCTCGGCTCCCGGATAGCGCTTCCCGCCGATTTGCGTTCGTGCTCAACGCGGGCACCCGTCCTTTCCACGTCGTCAACTACGTCGGCTCCCTCTTCGGAGCCCGCGTGTTGGGCTACGCGCGGATCCAGGGGCTGATGGACCGCGTGGTCACCGGCCTCCAACGGTCCCTTCGGGCCCAGTCAGATGAGTCCTTGGCTCGGGGCATGCACTTCCCGGTGGGCTGGGACCCCTACTTCAGGGACTTCATGACACTGCTCGAGGTTTACCACTACCCCACCCAGCACTACGACCACCACAGACGGCAGTTGACCCTGGCAAGTGCGCGCCAGGGATGAGGCGACCCACCGTCGTCGCGCGCACGGGAACGCCCGCACCCGCAGTAATTGGACTGTCGCCCGGGACGGACGCCGGCGCGCGTGATGCGGTCAGTTGCTCACGGTCGTCAGTGCACTCACACTGAGCACATGAGCGCCGACCCGGTCACCTCCATCGACCTCCCCGAAGACGGGAGCGTCCACTGCTGGTGCTGCGGCACCATCGACGCCCCCGACCGCATGGTGAACCTCGGTGACCACCCTGAGGTGCACCTCTGCCTGGGCTGCGCGCACTTCGTGCACCACCGGGCGCGGGAGATTGAGGGAGAGGGGAAGCAAGGCCCGGCAGCGCTCGTCCGTGACCGGTTCCGCGACCTGCGCGCCTTGGTGATTCGCCGAGGCTGGCACCACAACAGATTCATCGGCGCAAAGCTCAGGTGGCTTGACAGGTACCTTCCGTAGCCATGGAGATCGAACTGCTAGTCGTGCCGGACTGTCCCCACGAGGCCGCCGCCGCCGAGCTGATCACCACCGCCGTGGCGGAAACCGGAGTGCAGGCAACGGTCACACACACGGTCATCACCAGCCAGGACCAAGCGCGTCGACGCGGCTTCGCGGGCTCTCCGACGATCCTGGTCAACGGCTCCGACCCCTTCGAAGACCCCGCCGCCCCCGCAGCAATGGCGTGTCGGCTCTACCCCACCCCAGAGGGCTTACGTGGTGTCCCGGCGCTGCGGGATCTGCGCCGAGCGCTCAAGCGGGTAGCCGAAGGCTGACCAAGACCAAGGAGCACGGCTTCCGCTCATGCCGC
>JBDHZV010000178.1:0-4174 GCA_039812125.1 Candidatus Nanopelagicales bacterium | reverse complement strand
CGCGGCGATGTGGGTCACCTATCTACTCTGCCTTGACGAGCTTGGCTGCGAGCCTATTCGGGCGGGCCGGTGCCCGAACCGGGATCCATTCGTCGGCGACGCCTGACGACGGGGCGGTTGCGATACGCAGGTCAAGCAATGGGCCGAATGGGTGAAATAGACGTGATTGTCCATACCAGGTATGGACCTGGCTTTCATACCCGGTATACAACCGAGCCATGTCCATCCGGCACAGCTTGCTCGCCCTCTTGGTCGAGGGTGATGCCTACGGCAACCAGTTGCGCACCGCGTTCGAGGAGCGCACCGGCGGCACCTGGCCGCTGAACATCGGTCAGGTCTACCAGACCCTGGACCGGCTGGTCCGCGATGGTCTGGCCACCCAGGAGGACGGCTCGGGCGCCGACCTGCCCCCGCAAGCACGCAGCCTGTACGCACTCACGCCGGCGGGACGTGCCGAGGTGCACCGGTGGTTCGCCGAGCCGGTCAGCCGGATCCCCGCCCCTCGGGATGAGCTGTCGATCAAGCTCGCCCTCGGACTGGGCCTGCCCGGGGTGAACGCCGACGCCGTGCTGGACGCCCAGCGTGGCGCCACGATGCACACCCTGCAGGCGCTGACCGCGATGCGCCGGGAGCGGGTTGCGCAGGACTCCGCAGCCGCTCGGCAGCCCTGGATGCTCGTGCTCGACCGGCTGATCTTCGACATCGAGGCCGAGCTGCGCTGGCTCGACCACTGCCACCTGACGTTATCCGTACCGGAGGTCCCGCGATGAGGCTCGTGTCCCGCACCCCTGCCCTGGAACTGCTCGACGTATCGCGTATCCACGGCTCCGGATCAACCCGGGTAGCGGCCCTGGCCGGCATCACCCTGGAGGTGTGGCCCGGTGAGCTGGTTGCCGTGATGGGACCGAGCGGCTCGGGCAAGTCCACGCTGCTCAACCTCGCGGGCGGACTGGACCAGCCGGATCAGGGCGAGGTCCGGATCATGGGGGAGTCCACCCGGGGGATGCGTCCGGCCGCACTGGCGCGACTGCGTCGTCGCCATCTCGGGTTCGTGTTCCAAGAACTGAACCTCGTCGAGTCGCTCACCGCAGTGGAGAACGTCGCCCTGCCCCGTGAGCTCGACGGCGTCCCGGTCCGCGTGGCCCGGCGGGAGGCCGTCGAGGCGCTGGCCCTTGTGGGGCTGGCCGGGCGCGACGACCGGGTGCCCGCCCGCCTGTCCGGCGGTGAGCAGCAGCGCGTGGCGATCGCCCGCTCACTGGTCGGCGGGCGCGGACTCCTGCTCGCCGACGAGCCGACCGGTGCCCTCGACACGGGGGCGGGCGATGAGGTTCTGGCGATCATCCGGGAGCGCTGCGACGCCGGCTGCGCGGCCGTGGTCGTGACCCACAATGCCCGGCACGCGGCCTGGGCGGACCGAGTCGTGTTCCTCAGGGACGGGCGCGAGGTGACCCGCTCGGAGTTCGCCGCCGCACCGGCCAGGGCGGGAGGCGCCGGCGGCGGTCCGGCCACGTCGGTGAGCGTCCAGGGTTCGCCAGTCGGGCCGTCGAGTGCCCGGCAGGGCCCGGAATCGGCGGGCACCTGGGGCACCGCGGGCGACGAGGCGCTGACTGCGGGCGACACGCCCTTGGCGGAGATCGGCTCGGCAGGGCCGACGGCGTCACCAGGGCTTCCTCTGGCCGGCCTCGGCGCCTGGGACGACCGGCCATGACCGCCGCGCCGGTCCTCAGCCCGCCCGACTCCCCGTACGAGCCTCCCAGCCGGCGCCCGACCTGGCCCCGTTGGCGCCCAGCGCTCCGGCTGGCCATTCGCGACACCCGCGCGCACCAGGGCCGGTCGGCGCTGATCCTCGCGCTGGTGGCGTTGCCGGTGGGGCTGGTGGTGGGCGCCGCGCTCTGGTCTGCGACCAGGGACATGAGTGCCGGCGACGATCCGGTGACCGACGGCCTGATCCCGGATGGAGTCATGCTGGGCATCGCGGTCGGGTTCGTGCAGATCGTGCTGCTGGCCGGGGCCGCGTTCGCGGTGTCGGCTCGACGCCGACAACGTGAGCTGGCTCTGCTGGCCGCAGCAGGTGCCGAGCCCGGCGACCTGACCCGGGCGGTGATCGCCCAGGCGCTCGTCCTCGGCGGCATCGGCGCCGCATCCGGTTGCCTGACGGCATACCTGGCCACGGCTGTGGCCCAACTGTTCGTGGCCGAGGTGCCAACTTCGACGCTGCCGATCCTCCCGGCGTTCAGCCGAGCCCTCCTCCTCGTGCCGATCCTCGGAGTCCTCGCCTGCCTCGTGGCCAGCCTGCCCGCTGCCCGCCAGGTGGCCTCGATCCCATTGGCCGACACGCTTCGCTCGCGGGACGGGTCCGCGTCGATAGGGGGACCATCACAGCCGACGCGGATCCTCTGGCCGGCCGCGTTGGGCGCCCTGCTCTTGGCCTTCGGACTGCTCGAGGTCGTCGGCTACGTCGCATCGTCGGACGGGACTGCGCCAAGCTGGCTGATCGGAACCGGCACATGGGCTCTGGGATTGGGCATCGTCGCCTCTCAATTCGGCGTGGTCCTGCTCAGCCCGGCGCTGCTCGCCCTGGTCACCAGGCCGACCCGGTTGCCGCTGCCCGCGCGGCTGGCGGCCCGGGACGCCGCCCGGAACGGACTGCGCTCGGCCTTCGCGGTCGCGGCGGTGTCGGCAGCGACCGCACTGGCCGGGGCCAGCCTGATCTGGGCCGCTTCGGTGCTCGACGCTGCTGAAGCCGGGCGAATCCCGTCGCTGCCGACCGACACCGTGCTCATCGGAGCCGATGGGTCCGACGCTCCCCCAGACGAGGACCGAGGGAGCTGGCGCACCATGACCGAGACGGACCGGCAGGCCGTCGCCGACGCCTACCCCGATGCCGATGTGGCTCTGGTCGGGCTCGCCTCCCTGCTCGATCCGCTGTCGGGCGACGGGCTGCTGCTGAGGTCGTGGTGCGAAGGCCGAACTGGCCTGGGCGTGGCCCGGACCGAGGATCTCTACGGCTACCAGTCCAAGAATGAGGCACTGGCCGCCAACCTGCCGGACGACTCGACTTGCCGGATGCCTCGACCTGCGGGGACGTTCCTGAACCCAACGGGCACGGTCGGTGCCAACCAATACGAAGTGCCGGGAGTCGTCGTGGTCGAGCCCGAGGATGCGCGCCTGCTGCTAGGCCAGGACGACCCGGCGGTGCGCGCGGCCCTGGCGGCGGGGTCTGCGGTGTCGTTGAGTCCCCGGGCCGTGGTGAACGGTACGGCGCGCGTGACCCAGACCCAGTCTTGGGCATCCATGCCCCCAGAAGGCGAGGTCGTGACGGACCTCCCGGCCGTGGTCGTCGAGACCCCGATCCACCCGGGCGCGCTGCTGGTGGCCCCGGCCACGCTGGCGGCGGCGGGGCTGACCAGCTCGCCCAACGCGCTGGTGGTCTCGGGCGGTGCGGGCGGGCAGCCGCCGGCCGGGTACCACATCAGGTCCGCCGGGGAGGACACCGCCATGGTCGTCCAGGCGGTTGCCGAGATGGGGCCGTTCTCCAGCCTGGACCGCCCGCGTGGGCCTCGGGACCTGTTCGGCGCATGGGCGGCCCTGGCATTTGCGCTGCTAGCCACGGTGCTGGTCTCCTCGCTGGCGGTGTCCGAGGCGCGCCGAGACCTGTCCGTGATGGGCGCGGTCGGAGCGGCGCCGTGGATCCGTCGCTCGTTCGCGGCGTGCAGCGCTGCGATAGTCGGGCTGGTCGGCTCGGCGCTCGGCATCCTCGCCGCGATCCCGTTGGGCAGGGCCGGGCTTACGGCACTGGACTGGGCGCCCGACTTCGACCGCTGCCTGTGGGTGCCCAGCACGGACCTGCCTCGGGACTTCACGAGCTGTCCCGTCCCGGTCGACGTGCCCCTGTCCCTCCCCTGGGGCTGGCTGCTCGGGTTGTTGCTGCTCGTGCCGACCAGCGCGGCCCTGGTGCAGTTCGTGGCCACGCGCTCCCGGATCGCCGTGCCGCGCCGCTGACTCACCCCCGGAATCGGAGGGGTGAAGCAGCGACGCAGGCCGCAGTCCTGATCGTGAAGTGGCTGCCGACCCGTCGGGGTCTTCATCGCCGCAGAGGCCAGCTGCTACGTACTGCTGGCCTCTGCGGCGATGCTGGTCACCAGCCTGCGCCCCTGAAGGCACCAGCCGGAGA
>JBDHZV010000177.1:0-4238 GCA_039812125.1 Candidatus Nanopelagicales bacterium | reverse complement strand
GTTCTCGCGTTGGCATAGGTCTCGGCTAGCCACTGACGGACCTCGTCATCGACTTCGGCGACCTTGCGCAGCTCGGGGTGGTGCATCCACACATCGCCGCTCGGATGGGCGGCTCACTTGAATCGCTCGGACCTGATCTCGTGCCCTCCGTCGCCCAGATTAGGTGCCGCCCAGTCCTGACTGTCGTGCTCTGACGATGGCGGCCGACCTGTCGGAGACCTGGAGCTTGGTGAAGATGTTCGAGACGTGGTTGCGTACGGTCTTGAGGTTGATCATCAGTTCGTGGGCGATGCTGGCGTTGCCCTTTCCGGCGGCGATGAGTTCGAGGACCTGCCGTTCGCGTTCGGTCAGAGCGGGGAACGCCGTGGTTGTCGAGCGGGCGCTGTGGGTGAAGTGGTCGATGACGCGCTGGGCGATTTGCGGGCCGAAGATCGCCTCGCCTGCAGCGGCTGCGCGGATCGCCCGCACGATCTCGTCTTGCTCGGCGCCTTTGAGGAGATAGCCGCGGGCGCCGGCTCGCATCGCGGCGAGGACCGAGTCGTCGTCCTCGAACATGGTCAGGACGACGATCGCTGGAGCGGGGTTGTTGCGGCTGAGCCGACGGGTTGCCTCGATGCCGTCCAGGTCGGGCATGCGAAGGTCCATGAGAATGACGTCGGGAGCGAGCTGGTTGGCGAGCTCGACGGCTTGAGCGCCGGTGGCTGCTTCACCCTCGATGCTGATGTCGTCGGTGTCGGCGAGCATGAGTTGGAGTCCGCGCCGGAAGGCGGGGTGGTCGTCGGCGACGAGGAGGCGGATCATCGCTCGGCCTTGATGTCGGCTGGTTGGTGCGGTGTGTCGTGGAGCGGGAGGATGGCGTGCACGATGAGGCCTTCGTTGGGGGTGCGAGAGGAGATGGTGCACGTGCCGCCGAGCTCGGCGGCACGTTCCCGCATGGAGGTCCATCCGAGACCGCCGTGTATGGGCTGCTCGACGCCGTGCCCGTTGTCGGCGATGGTGAGCTCCAACGAGCCGTTGACGGCGATGGTGACTCGGCAGCGGGACGCCCCGGAGTGCCGGGCGACGTTGGTCATGGCCTCGGATGCGATCCGGTACGCTGCGACCTCGACTGCCGCGGGCAGGGCGGGCAGAGCTGTGGGTCCGGTCACCTCGATGGCAAGCTCGCCGGACAGGCCCATGGCGCGCTGACGGATCGCGCCGAGGAGGCCGACCTCGTCGATCGCGGCCGGGCGCAGGTCGTCGACGAGCCGCCGAACCTCGGCGATGGCGTCTTTGGCCTCTGCGCGGGCCTCGTCCAGCAGCGCGCTGCGTTCGGTGCTGTCGGTGCGGGATCCGGCCGCGTTGAGCATCAGCACGATGGCCGCCAACGACGGGCCGATTCCGTCGTGCAGGTCGCGGCGAAGCCGGCGACGTTCCTCCTCGCGGCCGGCGACGATCCGGGACCTGGACACCCGAAGCTGGTCGCCCGCCTGGCTTGCCTTCACCAGGACCGCGGCGTATCTCGCGAGGTCATCGAGCAGCGACATGTCGGCTAACGAGAGTCGCCGACCGGGTGGCACTTCGAGCGCCAGGTCGCCCAGTTCCTGACCGCGGTGTCGCAGTGGGACCCGAACGACGTGCTCCTCGTGGATGGCGTTGCCGGTGTCGACCCACACCTTCTCCACGCGCAGCGCCTCCGCCACGGCGTCGGTGATGGAAGCGGAGAGCGTCTCGGCCTGAGCGGCCTCGGCGCGGTCGGCCAGCAGCCGCAGTGCCCGGTGTGGATCGGATCGGTAGCCGTAGACGGCACGTTCGATTCGCCGACGCAGCCAGGAGTGGGCCGGGGAGACCGCGACCGCGACGACACCGACCGCCAGCAGGCCGCCAAGGGTGCTCGTGCCGCCGACCCTCTCGGCGGCGAAGAGCACCAGGGCGTACACCACGACCAGGCCCACCATCAGGGCTGCATAAGTCAGCGTTCGACTCAACACAACCTGGATGTCGAAGAGCTGATGCCGCAGGACGGCGATGGCGATGACGCTCGGCAACGCGACGGCCACAACGGTCAACGCGGCATAAGTCAGCCAGTCGTGGTCACCGAGGAGGAAGTGGTTGGTCCAGCCCACCATCAGTCCGAGCGGAACAGCCACAGCACCCCAGACCAGCCACAGCAGCTGCGTCCGCACGACGCCGACAGCGCTCTTCAACCTGGCGCCCACTGCGATCGCGGAGCCGATGAACAGCAGCACCACCAGAGCGAGACCGACCACACCGAGAACGTCGGCGAGCGGCTGAGGAAGCGCGCCCAGGGGAGGATCCTGGCCGGGGTGCTCCTCTCGGAAGCTGTCCGCGTCACCGGCGGCCCCGACCACGAACAGCACCGCCCCGACCACACCGGCGCCCACCCACGACCGCCAGCCCGCGGAAAGAAGGTGGCCATCTGGCACCAGGTAGGCCACCAGCACCAGCCACAGGAAGAGGAGAATCCAGCCGCCTTGCGCCAGCTGATCGAGCGCTTGCGCGCTCGTGCCTGTGCCCGTGGTCCGAGAGGCACCCAGCAGCAACCCGACCGATACGCCATGCGCGAGCAGCAGCCACGCGATCCGACGCTGGGCACTGCGCAACGCCAGGAGAATCCCCAAGGCGAGCGGGACCCCAGCGCCCACCGCCACGGCTCCATAGACCATGTCGCCATTGTGGCGGCAGTGCCCGCAGCCGTCAGCCTTCCCGGGAACTGTTCCCGACCCGAGCGGGACGGCTGCATCATGCGGCTGGGTCTGGTCACGGTCGAAGGTTGTCCCGCCGGTGAGAGACGCCGGTACACGAACGCGAGGGAACAGACCATGCCGCGCAACACATTCGAGAGCCTCCTGCCATACAGCGGCGCGGTCGCCGGCCTGTGCTGGATCGGCCAGTCAGCGCTGCAGAGGACCTCAACCCGTGACGCGCCAGGAGCAGCCACCACCAGCGTCATCCGCGACAACCTCGCGACCAACTACGCAAGCGTGGCATTCCTGGTCCTGATGGGCATGAGCCTGCTGATCTTCGCCACGGCCGTGCGCAACCTGCTGCGCTCGGGCGAACCCGGCGAGGCGACCTTCTCGCACATCGCCTATGGCGGCTGGCTCGTGGTCGTGGCCGGCATCTCGCAGATGGTCACCTGGAACTGGGGCCTGATCAACGGCGCCGCGGTCGCCGCGGACGACGCGGCACTAAAGACCCTGAGCTACGTGCACTTCTTCGGCTGGGCCGGAATGGGCATCGGCCTGGCCACCGCATTCATCGCGACCGGGCTCGGCGGACACCGCGGGGCCCTGCTGCCGAAGTGGTTCACCATCCCCACCATCATCTTCGGCGCCCTCGGCGCCCTCGGCACCGCCGGCATCCCACCCGGCGGCTTCGTCACCTACCTCCTCCTGCCCCTCTGGCTCATCGCCGCATCAATCCTCATGGCCCGACAGCAACGCGCCCACACCACAACAACGCACGCCGTCAACATCACGACCTAACCCACCACGCCGACTTGCGGCGATGAGACTCGTGGACCACGGAGTGCTAGCATTGCTGTCACTAGGAGTGAGTGATGAGTACCTTGACGATCAGGCAACTCGATGAACGCACGCATGCCCGGCTCCGGGGGCGAGCGGCGGAACACGGCCGCTCGGTCGAGGCCGAGGTCCGCGCGATCCTCGACGCTGCGGTCAACGTCCCCGAGCACAACTTCCTCCTCTCGCTGCACGCGTCAATGGCGCAGGCAGGGGGCGTCGAGCTCGAGGTTCCGGCTCGGACCGACCAGCCCCGGCCGGTGGACCTGTCGTGATCATCGCTGACACCAACGTGGTGTCCGAGTTCATGCGGGACGACCCCGATCCGGTGGTCATAGCCTGGGCGCGCACCGTCGCGCCGGCTGACCTGAGCATCTGTGTTGTGACCGTGGAGGAGATCGAACGAGGCCTCGGGCTCCTCCCGGCCGGGCGGCGGCGACGAGAACTCGAGGGCCAGTGGCACGACCTGGTGGACACCTTCGCCGACGCCGTTGTGGTCTACGACCTGCCTGCAGCTCAAGAGACCGCCGCGATCCTGGTAGCCGCCCAGGCCGCCGGGCGGCCCATGTCTCTGGCCGACGCTCAGATCGCCGGCATCTGCCGGTCCGGCGGCCATGAACTGGCCACCCGCAATATCGATGACTTCGCCATCGTCTCCGGGCTTGCCCTCATCAACCCATTCCAGCAGTAGCCCTTTGTGGGCGCTGTGACGCA
>JBDHZV010000176.1:0-4252 GCA_039812125.1 Candidatus Nanopelagicales bacterium | reverse complement strand
CGCTCGCGGCAGCGGGCCCGGCAGGACGCCGCGGCCCACGCCCACAGCGGCTGCCCCGCCCACCCTGCCGACCACCCCGCGCGCCACGACGCCGTGGACTGACCCGGCGCCCCGGGTCCGGAACGCCGAAGGGGCCCCGCGACGGATCGCGGAGCCCCTTCGAGGCGGTGGTGGCCCGTCAGATGGTGACGCCCTTGCCGACGGCGACGATGCCCGCATCCGAGACCGTGAACCGCTCCCGGTCGGACTCGAGGTGCACGCCGAGCTGCGCCCCGTCGGGAACCACGACGTTCTTGTCCAGGATGGCGTTGCGCACGACTGCGCCGCGGCCGATGCGGACACCGGGCATGAGCACGGCACCCTCCACGTAGGCGCCCTGCAGCACGCGCACGTCCTGGGCGATCACCGAGGAGCGGACGTGCCCGCCGGCGATGACGGCCCCCGCGCCGATGATCGACTCGTGGGCGTTGCCGCCCTCGACGAACTTGGCCGGCGGCATCGAGCCGAGGGCCGAGGTGATGATCGGCCACTTGCGGTTGTACAGGTTGAAGATCGGGTGCACGCTCACGAGATCCATGTGGGCCTCGTGGTAGGCGTCGATCGAGCCCACGTCCTTCCAGTACGCGCGATCGCGATCCGTGGCGCCCGGGACCTCGTTGTTGCCGAAGTCGTACACGTGGGCCAGGCCCGCCTCGGTCAGCATCGGGATGATGTTGCCGCCCATGTCGTGGACCGAGCCCTCGTCCGCAGCGTCCGAGCGGAGGGCCTCCACGAGGGCGTCCCGGGTGAAGATGTAGTTGCCCATCGAGATGAACGACTCGTCGGGGCTGCCCGGGACCGACGGCGGGTCGGCCGGCTTCTCGTGGAACCGCATGATCTGGGTGGAGTGCTCCGCCTGCTCGATCACGCCGAACTCGGTGGCCTCCGAGCGCGGCTTGCGGATGCCGGCCACGGTCACCGCGGCGCCGGACTCGATGTGCTGGTCGAGCATCTGGCGCGGGTCCATCCGGTAGATGTTGTCCGCGCCGAACACGACGACGTAGTCCGGGTCCTCGTCCTCGATGAGGTTCAGGCTCTGGTAGATCGCGTCAGCCGACCCCGTGTACCAGCGCGGGCCGAGCCGCTGCTGGGCCGGGACCGGGGTGACGTAGTCGCCGAGGATGCTGGACATCCGCCACGTCTGCGTGATGTGGCGGTCCAGCGAGTGGGACTTGTACTGGGTCAGCACCGCGATCCGGGAGAACCCGGCGTTCACGAGGTTGCTCAGCACGAAGTCGATCAGCCGGTACGAGCCGCCGAACGGAACGGCGGGCTTCGCGCGATCGGCGGTCAGGGGCATCAGGCGCTTGCCCTCCCCGCCAGCAAGGACGATCCCTAGGACATGAGGCTGCGACATGTGGCCCACCGTAGGACGCAGGCTGGCACTGCGTCGCGCCGACGGACGGACACCCTGCACCGCGCATGACAGGGGGGGTGCGGCCTAGGCTGCCGGGCATGAGGATCGGTCTGCTGACAAGGGAATGGCCCCCGGAGAACTATGGCGGTGCCGGCGTTCACGTCGAGTACCTCACCCGAGAGCTGCGCAAGCTCATCGACGTCGACGTGCAGTGCTGGGGGGCCCCGCGCCCCGACGCCACCGCGCACGTCGTCCCCGACACCCTGGCCGGCGCCAACGCCAGCCTCCAGACAATGGGCGTCTCGCTGGCCCAGGTCGCGGCCAGCGAGGGCGTCGACCTGCTGCACTCCCACACCTGGTACGCCAACTTCGCCGGGCACGTGGGGGGCGTCTACCTCGACGTGCCCCACGTCATCTCCGCGCACTCCCTCGAGCCCCGACGGCCGTGGAAGGCCGAGCAGCTCGGCGGCGGGTACCGGCTGAGCTCCTGGATCGAGCGGACCGCCTACGAGAACGCCGACCGGATCATCGCCGTGTCGCACGGCATGCGCGGCGACGTGCTCGACTGCTACCCGCAGGTGGACCCCGCCAAGGTGGAGGTCGTGCACAACGGCATCGACACCCAGCTGTACCAGCCCGACGCGAACACCGACCTGATCGAGTCGGTCGGCGTGGACCCGAACCGGCCCTACGTGCTGTTCGTCGGGCGCATCACCCGGCAGAAGGGCATCGCGCACCTGCTCAAGGCAGCCGCCCTCATGGACCCCGACATCCCGCTGGTCCTGTGCGCCTCGTCGCCGGACACCCCCGAGCTCGGGGCCGAGGTCGAGGCCGGCGTCGCCGAGCTCACCCGGATCAAGGGCGAGCGGAACATGCTCTGGATCAACGCCCACCTGTCGCGGGCCCACCTGGTCCAGCTGCTCACCCATGCCGGCGTGTTCGCCTGCCCGTCGGTCTACGAGCCGCTCGGCATCGTGAACCTGGAGGCGATGGCCTGCGAGACGGCCGTCGTGGCCAGCGATGTGGGCGGCATCCCCGAGGTCGTCGTCGACGGCGCCACCGGCAAGCTGGTCCACTACGACGAGGCGGACGCGCCGGGCTTCCAGCGGGCGCTGGCCGATTCGCTCAACGACGTCATGGCCGACCCCACGCGGGCCGCCGCGATGGGCCAGGCCGGCCGGCTGCGCGCCGTCGGGCAGTTCGGGTGGGACCGCATCGCGGCCATCACCGTGGACGTCTACAAGCGGACCATCGAGGCCCGTGGCTGAGCAGTGACCTGACGCGTGGCCGGGCCGGCTGGCCCGGCCACGCTGGTTTCCGGAGGGACCTCGGATGGAGTTCGACCCGCAGCGCGGCATCGACTTCCCCGTCGTCGACGGCGCCCAGTCGTCGATGACCACGGGCCGGGACGTGTTCGCCGACGCGGCGCGCGACGTCGACCCCGAGCTCGCGGGCCGGATCACGGCGTGCCGGACCTGGCGCACCGACTACATGGGCCCGGTGCGCGACCTCGTGGTCTCCGGGCTGCGGGCACCCGGTGGTTCGATCTCGATGAGCCGGGCCGGCCTGGCCAGCCTGCACCGCAGGTTCACCTTCACCCGGGACGGGCGCACCCAGCCCCTCGACGAGGCGTTCGCCGAGCTGGCGGAGCCCCAGTTCGCCACCGCCCAGGTGATCGGGTCCGCGCGGCCCGTGACCGAGCTGGCGATCCCCTACCACGGCCGATCGCTGAGGGGGGCGGACCTGCGTCACCGGCTGGACGTCTGGGTCGCCGAGGGCATCGTCGAGCCCAGCTTCGCCCAGGCCCTGGAGCGGGTGCAGGCCCACCCCGAGTGGCTGGACCTGACCGGCGTCGACATCGCCGTGCTCGGAGCGGGCGCCGAGATGGGCCCGCGGGCCGCGCTGCTGGACTGGGGCGCGACCGTCTGGGCGGTCGACCTGCCCCGACCGGAGCTGTGGCGTCGCCTGATCGCCGACGCCCAGGGCCGGGCCGGCCGGCTGCGGGTACCGGTGCCGGCGCGCGGCCCCGACCACACGCAGCTGCGCGGCAACGCCCTGGCCGCCGTCGCCGGCGCGGATCTGCTGACCAGCGCGCCGGAGATCCGCACCTGGCTGGCCAGCGCGCCGGGTCCGCTGACGGTGGGCAACTACGTGTACGCCGACGGCGCCCTGCACGTCCGGGTCTCCCTGGCCATCGACGCGATCGGGTCGAGCCTGCTGCAGGCCGGCCGCGACGTCACCCTCGCCTGGCTGGCCACGCCCACCGACGTGTTCGCCGTGCCGATGGAGGCGGTGGCCGAGTCCCGGCGGCGCTGGCAGGCCGCCCGAGGCATGCGCCTGGTGCGAGGACCGCTGGGACTGGCCGGGCAGTTCCGCCCCAACTACCCGAGCACGACCTGGGCCGCGGAGGGCGTGGAGTACGGGATCTCGGACTGCCTGGTGTCCCAGCAGGGCCCAAACTACATCCTGGCCAAGCGGCTGCAGCGCTGGCGGGCGCTTGTGGCCCGGGCCGACGGGGCGCGCGTGTCGCTCAATGTCGCCCCGAGCACCCGCACCCACTCGGTCGTGAAGAACCGCGCACTGGCCGCGGCGTATGCCGGTGCCGGCCGCTTCGGCCTGGAGATATTCGAACCCGAGACCTCCAACGCGATCATGGCGGCCCTGCTGGTCCACGACCTGCGCAACCCGGCCGCCTCGTCCAACCCCGACGTCGCCCAGGTCCATCCCATGCAGCTGTTCGCCGACGGAGCCTGCCACGGTGGCCTGTGGCGCTCGCAGTACGCGGCCCGCTCGGTGCTGGGCGTCGCCGCGGTCATGGGGATGTTCGAGCGCAACGCCTGACCGGCGGCGTCGGCG
>JBDHZV010000175.1:0-4280 GCA_039812125.1 Candidatus Nanopelagicales bacterium | reverse complement strand
CAGGCTCAGCGGCCCATGGCGCGGCGCGCCACGCGCCGGTCGTGCACGTGCCCGATCGAGGCCAGCACGACTGCGATGAGCGTGGCGCCCACCACCCAGGCTGCGTTGCGTCCGAGCATCTGCAGCAGGACCAGCGCCTGGCTGGTCCACGACGTGCTCGCGGACGGCGGTCGCAGGACGAGCGTGCCGGCGAGCGCGGCCATGAGGAACGCCAGCGGCGGCATCATCGCGGGCAGCGACCTGTCCCCGGCGCGGGTGACCAGGGTGGCCGTCACGGCGAGCACCACCAGGGTCGCGCCCGTCCACACCCCGACCGACTCCGCGACGACGGCCTCGGCAACAGCGACGGCGACCAGGATCAGCGTCGCCCCGGTCACCACCCGCCCGCCCGGCAGTCGTCGGGAGCGCCCGGGCGGCTCGGGCTGACCGGTCGGGGTCCGGTGCGACGAGGTGATGAGGACCGGGGGCTGGGCGGGAACCGGCTCCGAGCCGGAGGTCGGCCGTGTGCCGGGAGCCGACGGCGGGCCCTGAACCGGCTGCGCGCCCCACGCCGGGTCAGGGGAACTGGGCGCGGGCAGGCTCACGGCCGAATGCTAACCGTGCGTGGTCGCAGCGACGCCGCGCCACGGCCCGATCCGCTCAGCCGTCCACCGCAACCTGCAGGGGCACCGGACCGGTCGCGGTCACGCTGCGCGGCATCATCTCAACCTGACGTGGCGGGTCAAGAGGCTCGTCGAGCTCCTGCAGGTCGACGAATCGCCTGCCGGTGACCAGCACCCGGGTCTCGAGTGAGGCGATGGTCCGGTTGTAGGCCGAGACCCCGGAGCCGAGCGCGGTGCCCAGCCGGTCCAGGTGCCCGAGCATCGTGCCCAGCCGGTCGGCCAGCTCTCGTCCGAGGGCCTGGATCTGCCGGGCGTTCGCGGCCACGGCCTCCTGCCGCCAGACGTGGCTGACGGTGCGCAGCAGGGCCATCAGCGTCGTCGGGGTGGCCAGGACCACCCGGCGGTCGAACGCGTGGTCGAGCAGGCCCGGATCTGCGGTGAGGGCCTCGGACAGCAGCGACTCCGCGGGGAGGAACATCACCACGAACTCGGGCGAGGTGTCGAACTGCCGGGCGTAGTCCTTGCCCGCGAGCCGCTCGACGTGGGTTCGGACCTCGCGGGCGTGCGCCGCCCGAGCCGCCGCCAGCTCGTCGGCGGGGTCGTCGGGCTCCACCGACAGCATCGCGCGAAGCGACACCTTCGCGTCGATCACGACCGTGCGGTCATCCCCCAGGTGCAGGACCACATCGGGGCGCAGAGTGCCGGCATCGGTGGCCACCGTGTGCTGCTCCGTGAAGTGCACCCCGCGCACCAGCCCGGAGGACTCCAGCAGGCGGGTGAGCTGGAACTCGCCCCACCGCCCGCGGACCTCGCTGTGGCTGAGCGCTCCGACCAGGCGGGTGGTCTGGCGGCGCAGGCCCTCGGCCGACTCGGCGGTCGTCTGCGACACGTCGCGCAACTGCTGGGCCAGCTGCCCCGCACTCTGCGCCCGGCCCGCCTCGGAGCGGGCGACCGCCTCCTCGAGCTTGCGCAGGGCCACGCCGACCGGCTGCATCACCTCGGCGACCTGCTGCGGAGCTGCCTGATGGGCCTGGGCGGCGGCGCGCTCCGCGGTGAGCTGCTCGGCCAGCCGGGCCACCCGCTCCTCCGCGACGGCCAGCTGCGTCGACCGGCCGCTGCGCTCCACGATGCCGCGCAGCCACCAGCCCGCTGCCGCTGCCGCGGCCACGGCCACGAGCAGGAGCAGCCCCACGATCACGGGTGTCGTCATGGGGAAGGCATACCGCATGGGTCTGACACTGCGGTGGGACGCGCCGGGAGTAGCGTCGGGCGCGTGGACGGGCAGCCGGGACCGGTGCGGCGAAGGGCCGAGGAGGAGGCGCTGCGCGCCGTCGGGACGCGGCCACAGGAGGTGGGTCGCTACCTGAGGGCCCACTCCCACCTGCCCGGCCCGCGCGGCAACCTGGAGCTGGCACACGCGTTCGCAGATGTCGCCCCCGACCCCCTGGTCGACGCGCTGCTCGACGACGAGGACGAGTTCGTGCGGTTCTGTGCCGTGCTGGCCCTGGGGGAGCGACTGTCCCGAGGTGTCGATCCGGCCGTGGAGGCGCAGCTGCGCGGGCATGCCCGGGATCCCCGCTGGCGGGTCCGCGAAGCCGTTGCCACCGGCTTGCAGCGGGTAGGTGATCGGGACCCTGACCGCCTGCACCTGCTGGTGCGCGCCTGGAGCCACGATCCGGACCCGCTCGTCCAGCGCGCGGCAGCGGCGGCGATCTGTGAGCCGCGCCTCCTGCGGTCCCCGGCGGGGGCGGCAACCGCCCGGCACGTGTGCCGCAGCGCCACGGACGCTCTGGTCGCGCTGCCGACGACGCGGCGTCGGGACTCCGATGCCCGCGCGCTGCGCCAAGCGCTGGGCTACTGCTGGAGCGTCGCTGTGGCTGCCGATCCCTCGGCGGGGCTCCCGGAGTTCCGGATGTTGGAGGACACGCAGGACCCGGACGTCGCCTGGATCGTGCGGGAGAACCTGCGCAAGGCCAGGTTGGCCCGGATCATCGCGGCAGCAGGGGGGCCTCCGGCCGGCACCTAGAATTGCCTGTCGTGGCCCTCACCATCGGCATCGTCGGACTGCCCAACGTCGGCAAGTCCACCCTGTTCAACGCCCTGACCCGCAACGACGTGCTCGCTGCGAACTACCCGTTCGCGACGATCGAGCCCAACACCGGCGTGGTCGGCGTCCCCGACCCCCGGCTGGCGGTGCTGGCCGGCATGAGCGGCTCGGTGCGGGTGCTCCCGGCGAGCGTGACGTTCGTCGACATCGCCGGCATCGTGCGAGGCGCCAGCGAGGGCGCCGGGCTGGGCAACAAGTTCCTGTCGCACATCCGCGAGTCCGACGCGATCTGCCAGGTCATCCGGGTGTTCCGCGACCCCGATGTCGTGCACGTCGACGGCCGGGTCTCGCCGAGGGACGACATCGAGGTCATCAACCTGGAGCTGGCCCTGGCGGACCTGCAGACGATCGACCGGGCCATCCCGCGCCTGCAGAAGGAGGCGCGCATGAACAAGGAGCGCGCCGTCGTGCTGGCAGCGGCGGAGGAGGCCCGGGCCGTGCTGGAATCCGGGCAGACGGTGTTCGCGGCCGGACTCGACCTGAAGCCGCTTCGCGAGCTGTTCCTGCTCACCGCCAAGCCGTTCCTCTACGTGTTCAACGTCGACGCCGACGAGCTGTCCGACGAGGCCATGCGCACGGAGCTGTCGGCGCTCGTAGCGCCAGCGGAGGCCGTCTTCCTCGACGCCCGCACCGAGGCCGACCTCGTGGAGCTCGACGAGGAGGAGGCGCTGGAGCTGCTGCGCTCGGTCGGCCAGGAGGAGAGCGGGCTGACCCAGCTGGCGCGGGTCGGGTTCGACACCCTGGGCTTGCAGACGTACCTCACGACGGGTCCCAAGGAGACCCGGGCGTGGACCATTCCGAAGGGGGCCACCGCTCCGGAGGCCGCCGGTGTCATCCACACCGACTTCCAGCGCGGGTTCATCAAGGCCGAGGTGGTGTCATTCGACGACCTCGTGGCTGCCGGCTCTATGGCCGAGGCGAGGGCGCGCGGCCGGGTCCGCATCGAGGGCAAGGACTACGTGATGGCCGACGGCGACGTCGTGGAGTTCCGCTTCAACGTGTAACTAGCGGCATCGTCGCAGGTCAGAGGCCCATTGGCGTGGTGTCAGTCCGCAAAGAGTCCGAAACCGCCGAAGCTTGGGCCATCATGGCTGTTGCTGCTGCCCGCGTTCGGTCTTCGGCGGATGGCCAGAGATGGGCGTAGGTGTTGAGGGTCGTGGTGGCCCTGGAGTGCCCCAATGCCCTCTGGACGGTCACCACGTCGCAGCCCGCCGCGATGAGCCCGGAGGCGTAGAAGTGCCGTAGGTCGTGCAGGGTGACGCCTTCCACTCCGGCCCGGGTGCACGCCTTGCGCCAGTAGTAGCCGATCGTGTTCTGGTGAGGTGGATTGCCCTCCAGGCCCTCGAAGAGCCAACGCTGGGGGTCATCGCCGGGCCGATGGGCTGCGACGTGTGTGGCGAGCAGTTCCACGAGGGCCTGTGGTACGTAGACCTGGCGTTCCGAACCGTATTTCGGGGGCCGGATCTCGACCTTGGATGCGGCAACGCGCTGCACCTGCCGGGAGACGGTGATGGTCGAGTTGAGGAAGTCCACATCTCCGACCTGAAGCGCTCCCACCTCGCCCAGGCGGA
>JBDHZV010000174.1:0-4305 GCA_039812125.1 Candidatus Nanopelagicales bacterium | reverse complement strand
CGTTATCTTGAGCCAGCTTCAGGGTGTCGTTGATGTAGCCGATGGCCTGGATCGGTCCCCCATCGTGCGTGCTGGACGTGCTTATCTGCAGCCGTCCAGCAGGCATGGTCGTGGGAGGTTCGGTGTTCGTTGCTCGAGTGGTGGTGTCCGGCTCGCGGCGTGAGTCGTGGACGGTGGTCGGTGAGGACGGGCAGCTCGTGGAGCCGGCCGAGCGGTTCCTGTCGTTCTTGACCGATGCGGGACGGTCGCCGAACACGGTCAAGGCGTACGCCCATGACCTGAGGGACTGGTTCGCCTTCCTCGCCGGTCGTGCGCTGGACTGGGCCGCGGTGTCGGTCGAGGACGTCGCGGCGTTCGTGGCGTGGCTGCGGCTGCCACCTTCAGCGCGTGGCGCAGGGGTGGCGGTGCTGCCGCTGGGCGAGCATTGTTCGGCTGCGACGATCAACCGCAAGCTCGCGGCGGTCGGGTCGATGTACCAGCACGCGAGCCGGTCCGGGCTTGCGGTGCACGCCGCGTTGAGCGTGTGGCGCCCTGCGGGCCGGCGGGGCGGGGCTCGCGGGTTCCTGCACCACGTGAGCAAGTCCAGGCCGGTCGCCGCGCCGGTGGTGCGGGTCCGGGCTGGACGGCGCACACCGCGCACCCTCGACCGGCAGGAGGTCGAGGCGCTGATCGGGGCGTGCCAGCGGCGCCGGGACCGGCTGCTGCTCGAGGTGCTCGCGAGCACTGGGATGCGAGTCGGTGAGGCGCTCGGGCTGCGGCATGAGGACTGGGACGCGGCCGAGCGGCAGGTGCGGGTGATCGCCCGTGACAACGACAACCGGGCCCGCTCCAAATCGTTGGTCCCGCGGACGATCCCGGTCCCGGCCTCGCTGGTCCGGTGCTACGCCGACTACCTGATCGAGGAGTACGGCGAGCTCGACAGTGACTACGTCTTCGTCAATCTGTGGGGTGGGCGCGTCGGTTCACCGCTGAAGTACGCGGCGGTGTACGACTTGGTCCGGCGGCTGCGTGCCCGGACCGGGATCGACTTCGACCCGCACTGGCTGCGGCACACGTACGCGACCGGGCTGTTGCGCTCCGATGTGCCGGTCGAGGTCGTCTCCTCACTGCTGGGGCACGCGTCGGTGGCCACGACCTCGAGCACGTACGCGCACCTGACCGTGGCCGACACCCGGGCCGCGCTCACCCGTGCCGGTGTGCTGACCGAGGACGTGTCGTGACCTCGGCTATCGTGCTGCCGCTACGCACCGGCCGCGGCAGCGAGGCAGCGTGGACGGCTCGGGTCCGCACGGCGCTGCGGCCGGAGTTCGCGGCCGACCGGATCGTGGTCGGCGTGAACGACCCGGCCTACTCCGCGGGGCCATGCCTGGTCGAAGGCTGTCAGCGGCTGGCCCGCGGGCACGGGATGTGCGCCGGGCACCACCACCGGTGGGCCAAGGCGGGCCGGCCCGATGTGGACGAGTTCGTTGCGAGCACCGATCCGGGCTGGGCACGTCAGCGCCCGAACCGGGCCTGCCGGGTCGAGGCGTGCGGGTACGGGGTAGCACGAAAAGGTCTGTGCCAGTTACATGCTCAAGGGTGGGAACGTTCCGGGCGCCCCGACTTCGAGCAGTGGCTCGCCGCGGGGCCACCGCCGATCAAGGCGCCGGTCGCCGAGGCGTGCCACGTCCCGGGATGCTTGTTGTGGCCGCAAGCGGCCGGGCCGTTATGTCACGCCCACCACAGCACGTGGCGCGCGAACGGGCGCCCGGACCCGGTGGTGTTCGCTCGTGAGTTCGCCGCGCTCCGGGTTCCCTCGGACCAGGTGATCGTCCTGGCCCGGCTGCCTGAGCCGCTGCGCTGGGAGCTGGCCTACGTCATCCAGTGTCGGCACGACGAGCGTGCCAGCCGGACACCTCCGGAGGTCGTAGGGCGCCTCGTGTCGTTCCTGCTCGAGGCCGACGTTCCCAGCCTGCGCGACGGGGACGAGCGGTCCTGGCGTAAGGCGTTCACCGCGTCCGGGCGACGCGACAGCAACGGCCGTGGCCTGCTCGTGTACGCCCATCAACGGGTCGCCGACCTCGCCGCCGGCAGCGGCTGGGTGGCCGAGTACCCGCGCGAGGTATGGCAGCTGCGCCGGCTCGGCTATCCCGGCAACCTCACCCTCGACTTCACCCGGATCGCCCAGCCGTGGCTGCGTGAGGCGACCAAACGGTGGACCCGGCAACGGCTGGCCACCGGTGTCGGGCTCGAGGCCGTCCGCCGCGGCCTGACCGCGGTGACCCGGCTCGCCGGCTACCTGCAGCAGGCACGGATCGACGCTCCGCAGGCGCTCACCCGGGTCGTGCTCGAGGGCTACTTGGCCGACCTTTCCACCGGCGTCCCAACCGCCCACCGACGCCAGGTCCACATCGGGCAGCTGCGCGGCTTCCTCGAGGCCGTCCGGCAGCGGGGCTGGGCGCCGCTGCACCCGACCGCGGCCCTGTTCACCGACGACAACCCGCCCCGCCCGCAGCGCGGGCCGCGCGCGGTGGCCGAGCATGTGATGGCCCAGCTCGAGGCGCCGACCGCGATCGCGGCCTGGTCCGACCCTGCCGGGGCGGTGATCACCCTGATCCTGATCCGCTGCGGGCTGCGCGTCGGCGACGCGACCAGGCTGTCCTACGACTGCCTGGTCACCGACCCCAAAGGCGCGCCCTACCTGCGCTACGTCAACCACAAGATGAACCGTGAGGCCCTCGTCCCCCTCGACGAGGAACTGCACACCCTGATTCGTGCCCAACAGGCACGCCTCACCGCCGAGGCCACCGCGCCGCCGGTGCTGTTCCCGCGGCCGACGAAGAACCCCGACCGGGCCATCCCGCTGAGCACCTCCACCTACCGGGCCGCGTTGTATCGGTGGCTCGAATCCCTCGACGTACGAGACGAACACGCCCATCGCGTGCACTTGACCCCGCACCAGTGGAGGCACACCCTGGGCACTCGACTGATCAACCGGGACGTGCCCCAAGAGGTCGTGCGCCGCATCCTGGACCACGACTCGTCACAGATGACGGCCCACTACGCCAGGCTGCACGACGACACCGTCCGCCGGCACTGGGACGCCGCCCGCAAGGTCGACATCACCGGCGCCGCCATCCCCAGCGAACCGGGCAGCCCGCTGGCCGACGCCGCCTGGACCGGTCACCGCCTCGCCGCCGCGACCCAGGCACTGCCCAACGGGCACTGCGCCCTGCCGATCCACAAGGCATGTCCCCACGCCAACGCGTGCCTGACCTGCCCGATGTTCCTGACCACCGCGACCCACCTGCCCGCTCACCGCGAGCACCGCGCCCAGGTCATCGAACTGATCACCCGCGCCGAGGCCCAAGGCCGGACCCGAGTGGCCCAGATGAACCAGGACGTGCTGAGCAACCTCGAGTCGATCATCACCGCGCTCGAACACCCCGAGGAGAACGATGAGAGCTGACAACAGCCGCCACCTCGCCAAGGCCGCCCGCTCCCGCGCGGAGCAGACCCGTCGCCGTGCCGTCAGCACCCTGCGGCACCTGGCCACCACCGAGCAGACCATCACGGTCAGCGTGCTCGCGCAGCGCGCCGGGGTATCCCGATCCTGGCTGTACACCCAGGCCGACCTGCTCGCCCAGATCCGCGCGGAACGCCCACGGCGGACGACAGTCCCTGCCGTGCCCGCCCGGCAGGCCGCCAGCGACAGCTCCCTCAGGCAACGCCTGCAACTCGCACACCAAAGGATCGGCGAACTGGAGGCCGACAACCAGCAACTGCGGCACGCCCTCGCCCAAGCCCTCGGCGACCAGCGCGCGCGACACGCCCGAGACCCACTCGAAAACCGCCCCTGACGACGAGCCCGGACACGCCCCCGAACACCCTCGTCCCGGACACGTCCAGCACGAAAAACCGCAGGTCAAGGCACCAGCCCGGCCAGTGGCTCAAGATAACCAACGAGTCTCAGAACGCGCGCTACCGGCGCGCGGTCAACGCCAAGGGCCACTTCCCGACCGAACAGGCCGCGATGAAAACCCTCTACCTGGTCACCCGCTCACTAGACCCCAAAGGCCTCGGCCAGGCACGATGGGTCACCAGGTGGAAGCCGGCCCTGAACGCCTTCGCCGTCACATTCAAAGACCGGATGCCCGCGGCGGAGAACCTGTAGGAACAACCACCCAATGCCAGTTACACCGTTCGTCGGACTTACATGCTGGTATGGCTGCGCGAGGGTCGTGACCCTTGATCTGACTGGTGCCCTGCTGGGTTGCCGATGGACTGATCCGTCCGGCCCTCGCGTAGTAGCGGCACCGGCCGGTC
>JBDHZV010000173.1:0-4308 GCA_039812125.1 Candidatus Nanopelagicales bacterium | reverse complement strand
CGCAGCACCACGGACCCACCGGCGTTCGCCAGCGTCGCCTTGTCCCGGTCGAGGTACTTGTGCAGCCTCGAGTCCGTGCCCCGGCCCACGTGGACCTTCAGGGTCTCGCCGGGGTCGACGTAGGAGCCCGGGCCGAACTCGTGGACGTAGCCGAGCAGGGTGACCACCCGGAACGAGGCGTCGATGCGTGACTTCGAGGTGTTGGTGAGGTTGATGGTCTCGGTGTTGGGGTCGTCGGCCTCGTTGCCGGGCGGGTCGTACACCGCGGTCCACGCCACGTTCGTGGTCGTGCTCAGCGGCTCCTGGCAGCCCCACGAGCAGGGGTAGAAGCTCCATGCCCGCAGATCGCCGTCCGGGTCGTACAAGTACCCGCTGAAGGCGTGGACGGCGCTCGGGCTGGGGTTGTAGAACCGCGACGCCGAGTCACCCCAGTAGAAGTCCGTGCTGGTCCGGGTGCCGGTCCCGGAGTGCAGGGTGACCAACCCGCCCGCCGCGATGGTCGTGCCCGTGGGGAAGGTGAAGGTCGACGGGCTGGGGCTGCGGACCCACCAGCCGGACAGGTCGATCGCCCGGGATCCCTCGTTGTGGATCCGCACGTACTCGCCGGTGATGTTCGTCGCGTCGTTGCCGTCCGCGTCCCAGTTCACCCAGAGCCGCAGCTTGGCGTCCTGGTCGGGACCCGGGGCGCACAGCTGGCGGCTGTAGAGCCCTGCGCCGGCCAGGGCCGCCTGCTCGGCGGTGCGCTGGTACAGGTCCTGCCGCGCGAGCTCCTTGCCGAGCGGATAGGCCAGGACCAGTCCCTTGCGCAGCAGCTCCACCTGGGTGTCGGTCCCCGACGGGGTGTCGATGTAGCGCAGCGGCCGGACCCGGCCGTCACCGTCGAGCGACGTGGAGCTGGCGTAGGTCGCCGACAGCTTCACCGTGGATCCCTTGGCCCCCACCAGGCCGGCCATGGCGTCGGCGGCCTGCTGGGCCCCGCACTGCCCCTTCTCCATCGCCTGGATGCCCGCGTTGCGGACATGCACCCCGCTGCTCGTGTCGTCGCCGGCGACGTCGACCTGCACCGTGTCGCCGTCCACGACCAGCTGCACCGTGCCGCTGCCCGTGTAGGCGGCGGCCACCGCCGGGGTGAGCAGCGCCATGACGAGCCCCACCACGGGCGCGGACCTGCGCAGGACAGCCATGCGTGAGGGATCGGCTCCGGCGGGTCGCCCGCTGAGCCAGGTCACCCGAACGAGGGCCGGAGGCCCGCTCCTGGTTGCCACTGCGAACCTCCTGCCACCGCCCCGTCACGTTGGGTCAAGTGTTCCCATCGCTCGGTGCTGGTACGCACGCGTGCAGCGGCCGCTCGCTCAAGGCGAGGCTGTGTCCGGACTAACGCTGCTGCTGGAACCCCGGCGAGCCCTCGCCGGCACCCCCGGGTGCCTGAGGCGCCAGCAGGTCGAGGCCCACCGCGGCACCGAACTGGCGCAGCGCCTCGGCGTTGTAGGCGGCGGCGTCGAACGGGGCCCGGGGCACCTCCCCGCGCAGGAACGCCACCATCCCGTCCCGGACGCCGGCCACCGACAGGGGCACCACCAGGCCGGTGCCCTCCGGCACGGCGCTGGACACGCTGGCGAACGCGGTCGTGACCACGGGCAGGCCGAGGACGCGCGCCTCCAGGATGACCATCGGCTGACCCTCGTGATCGCTGCTCATGACGAAGCAGTCGCCCTGGGCGAGCACCGGGAAGGGATTGGCCCGGTGCCCGAGCAGCAGGACCGCGCCCTCGACGCCGAGCCGGGTGACCTGGGCGGCCAGCGAGGCCCGTTCCGGTCCGTCGCCCAGGATCACCAGCCGGGTGGCGGGATGGTCGCGGTGGAGAACCGCGAACGCCGAGATCATCCGGGCGAAGTTCTTCTGGCTGGACAGCCGCCCCGCCGCGACGAACGTGACCGTGCCGTCGGGGGCCGCAGGCAGCCCCTCGTCCGCCGCTGACCCGGACCGGACCGCATCGATCACCCGGGCGGCGTCGATCGTGTTGACCGCATGGACGAACGCCGCAGGTGGGGCGTAGCGCGCCAGCGACGAGCGGTTGACGTCCCGCAGCGCCGGGGACACCGAGACCAGTTGGTCGTAGAGGTGGTACGTGCTGAAGACGGCCCGCAGGTCCGCGCGCAGCGGATGGCGACCCTCGACCACGCGCATCGAGTCCGCCCGCATGTCGTTGTGCATCCAGATCGCCCGGTGGGCCGACCCGCCCTGGAGAAGGAGCATGCTCCAGAACGGCGCATATCCGCTGAAGTCGACCACGCTGTCGAAGCGCGCCGCACCGAAGCAGCGCTGCCACTCGTCGCCGAACAGCCGGCGCAGCGGCATCCGGCGGGCCCGGCGCCCGATCCCCCACCGCTCGAGTGCGTGGCGCAGCACCTGGCTGGCCTTGGACCCGTTCATGGCGCCGACGCGGGGCAGCTGGCGGACACGGGGGTCGATGCCGGCGATGTTGCCCGCCTGCTCGCGACTGACCGAGTGGGCGAAGAAGGCGGTCACGTCGTACCGCGAGTGGTCCAGCTGGGCGAGCAGGCTCAGCGCGGACGTCGTGATCCCGTTGGACTTCATCCCCCCGAGGTAGATCAGGACCCGCCGTCGGCCGTCCGACGAGATGTCGACCAGCCGGCGTCCCTCGCGCTGCCCGCGCAGGACCACATCGAGGACCCGCTCGGTCGCGCTGCCGTCCTCGTGGGGGGCCAACCGGGCCCGCAGCTCCTCGCGCCGCCGGGCGTGCTCCGCGCTCGCCCCCTCACCTGCGACGGCGGCGCGAACGGACCGGGCCACCCCAGCGGGGTCCTCGTGCACCGGGCCGGGCAGCTGGTCCGGGGTCAGGTAGAGCCCGCGCTCCCGGGCGTACTGGGCCAGGTCCGGGACCAGCATGACGATCGGGCGGTCGAGCACGAGGTGGTCGACCGCGATGCTGGAGTAGTCCGTCACCAGCACGTCGGCTGCGGCCAGCGCCACGTTGGCCGGGACGTCGTTGTCGACCAGGAACGGCCGCAGCCCGGGGACGGCGCGGGCACGGTCGTGCACCAGGTGGTGGACCTTGAGGCGCACGGCCCATCCCGGACCCAGCTCGCGCGCCAGCTCCTCGGCCCGCCCGGCCAGGGTGTCGGAGTCGTCCCGGGCCAGGCCATCGGGGACCGGCCGCCAGGTCGGGGCGTACAGCACCAGGCGCTGGCCTGCGGCGACCGGCACCCCGCCGAGCTGTCGCAGGGCTGCCTCCCGGTCGAGGAACTGCCGATCGACCCGGGGGGTGCCCTCCTCGATGATCGTGCCCGGGAACATGTTGCGCAGCCGGTACGCCGAGGCATACAGGGTCTCGGTCATGAACGGGCTCGCGCTGAGCAGGTAGTCGGCCTGCAGGAAGTTGCGCAGCACGTTGGCCGCGACGTCACGACCGCCCGGCACATCGCGGCCCATGGCCTTGAGCGGCGTGCCGTGCCACGTGTTCAGGTAGACCTGCCCGGGCCTCTTGGCGAACGTCGCCGGGAAGGCGCGGTTGTTGACCAGCAGGCCCGCCGTCGACAGGTGCCGGTAGTACGCGGCCGACCGGCGGGTCACGATCCGCACGCGCCTGTCGGCGCGAAGCTCGGCGACCGCCAGGGGGTGCCGATCGGGATCGTCAAGAACAACCACGTGGCGCAGCTCGGCATGCCGGGGGTCGGCCAGCAGCGCCCGCAGGATCGCCTCGGGGCCGCACACGATCCCCCGACCCCCGAACGACTCGTACAGGACTGTGCCCCGGTCGATGGGCAGCCGGCGGAACGCCGCCCTGGCCTCGGCCACCATGGCCCGGTGGGCCTGGACCCGCCAGGCCGACAGCCGCTGGCTCCCCCCGCTCATCGCGGAATCACCGGCGGCGCCCATCCGTTCAGCGTAGGGCCCCCGGAACGTCCCAGACCCGCTGGCTCCGGGACGCCGACCGCCAGGATCTGGAGCGCGTCCAGGACGAGCACGCGCACGCGAACCTCCCCCACGCCGGCCGATCCTGGTCGCAAGGCTAGCGGGCCCACCAGCTTCGGCCGCGCACGGCCGGTCAGTCGCCCGGCCCAGTCGCCCGGGCGCCGGCCCGGGCCGCCAGCTCGGAGCAGCGAAGGGCCAGCTCGACGTCCCGGTCCGTCACCCCACCGGCGGAGTGGGTGGTCAGCAGCACGGCCACGACACCCGGGTAGCGCAGGTCGAGGTCCGGGTGGTGGCCGGCCTCGTCAGCCGCCCGGGCCAGCCGAGCCACGAACGCGCCTCCGGCCTCGAACGAGTCGAGCCGGAACTGGGCGC
>JBDHZV010000172.1:0-4359 GCA_039812125.1 Candidatus Nanopelagicales bacterium | reverse complement strand
CCGCCGCGTACCGTCCCGGTCAGCGGCGCTGCCTACTGCCGCGTACCGTCCCGGTGTCGCGGCGCCCGATGCGTCACTGCGCCGCGTATCGTCCCGATCGCGGCCCTCGCCCATAGCCGCGGTCTTCAGCGACGTCAACGCGGCGGCCAGCGTCCGGGCGGACCTGTTCTCCGCCGACGCGGCCGAGGACGGTCTAGCATTGCGTTGCTGCCTGCCAGGCCGGTTTCCCCCGCCGCACACAGCCATGCCGGATCCCATCTGAGCACGTGGCCGGCACGGCCCTCGCTGGCTCCACCTCTGCCCAGATGCGGGCCCGTGTGGTCCCTGTGCCGTCATGTAGTGAACAGGCCATGAAGCGCCTCGGCTTCGGTGGAGCCTGATCCCACGGGCGGGGTCTTGCTGGACCCATCCGGCGATCCGCAAGTTCGACATCAACACGGTGGAAATGGGAGCCGGCTTCGGCGGCGGTAGACGTCGGCGGTGCGGCGCTGATCGCGCGGGGCGATCCGCTTGCTGTTGGCGATGTGATGGCTGACCGTTCCGGCGGGCGGCGGCCGGGTCAGGCGAGGAGGTCGAGGATGTTGGCGGGCCGATCCAGCCATCGGTCCACATTCGCCGGGTCGATGGTGGCGGCCTGGTGTCCCCAGCCGGCTGCCGCCGCGAGGACGCCCGCGGCTCGTGCGGCGATCATGTCGGCGGGGGCGTCGCCGACGAAGACCACCTCGTCCGGCCGGACCCCGAGCTGCTCGACGGCGAGCAGGATCGACTCGGGGTTGGGTTTGGGGCCGGCGACCTGGTCGACCGTGACGACCGTGTCCAGGTGCCCGGCGAGCCCGTGGGCGCCGAGGACGATGGCTGCGGAGCGGGCGTCCGAGTTGGTCGCGACGCCGGTCCGCAGGCCGTTCGCGCGGAGCCTGACGAGCGTGTCGACCACGCCCGGATAGGGCTCGATGCCTAGCAGCGCATCGGCTAGCGCGGCGTGGAACCGGTCGTCGTCGGCGTCGCTGGCCTCGTGCCCGAGCAGGGCGCTGACCAGGTTACGCGCGGCGCCCAGGTGCGCCACCGGCTCGAGTTCGGCCATCGTGATCTCCCGGCCGGCGGCCACCGAATAGGCATGCAGGGCGGGGACGAACGTGTCGAGCAGGGTGCCGTCCTGGTCGAAGACGACGGCTCGATACCGGGACATGATGGGTGTCCTCTCGTGCGTGGGTGGAAGGGGCGTGCTCACCGGGCGATCCGATGGATGCGAGCCTCCCAGGGCCGCAGCGCGCCGGGCTCGACTCCGTCCGGGTCGAGGTTGGTGAGGAGGAGCTCGGCTGAGCTGGGCGCGTCGACGTCGCGCAGCTGCGTTAGGTCGATCGGCTGGTCGGACAGGTTCGCCGCAACGAGCCACTGTTCGGTGCCGAGGGTCCGGGTGAACGCCCAGATGCTCTCGTGCTGGGGTGCGAGCAGGTGGAACTCGCCGAGGGAGACCACGTCGTGCTCGTGCCGCAGACCGATCAGCCGGCGGTAGTGCGCGAACACCGAGGCCTCGTCGTCGACTTGGGCTGCCGCGTTGACCTGGCCGGCGTTGGGGTTCAGGGGCATCCAGGGAGTGCCGGTGGTGAAGCCGCCGTTGGGTGAGGCGTCCCACTGCATGGGCGTGCGCGAGTTGTCGCGACTGTTCTGGCGCAGCCCGGCGAGCATCAGCTCGGGTGCGATGCCGAGGAGCCGGGCGCGCTCCCACGAGTTCAGCGCGTCGACATCCTGGAAGTCCTCGATGCCCTGGAAGGGGTAGTTCGTCATCCCGATCTCGTCGCCCTGGTAGACGTACGGGGTCCCTCGGTGCAGGTGCAGGACCGTGGCCAGTAGCGTCGCCGAGCGCTGGAGATACCGGGGATCGCGGGAGCCGAACCGCGAGACCGAGCGGGCCTGGTCGTGGTTGCCGAAGTACAGGCTGTTCCAGCCCGAGTCGGCAAGGCCCTCCTGCCAGCGGGCCATGCTCTGCTTGAGCCCGGGCAGGTCGAACGGCTTGGGCGTATACCGGCCACCCCAGGTGGGCGCGTGGTCGACGTCCATGTGCTCGAACGTGAAGATCATGCTCAGCCGCGGATCCTCGCCGCCGGTCACGGCGCGGGCGTCCTCGATGGTGGCACCGGGCATCTCGCCGACCGTGAGCAGCTCCTTGCCCGACGGGTCCAGCACCTGCGTCTTCAGCTCGTCGAGGAACTCCAGCATGCGCGGGCCGCAGGTGAACTGGTCGTAGGCGTCGGCGTACTCGCCGCTGTCACCGGGCGGGACGTCGATGAGCGGGTAACGCTTGGAGATGAGGTTGATGACGTCCATCCGGAAGCCGTCCACGCCGCGGGCCAACCAGCGCCGCAGCATCGCGAACAGCTCTTGGCGGACCGCGGGGTTCTCCCAGTTCAGGTCGGGCTGCTCCGGGGTGAACAGGTGCAGGTAGTACTCGCCGGTCGGCTCGTGGTAGGTCCAGGCAGGCTGGGCGAAGAACCCCAGCCAGTTCGTGGGCTCGGCACCGGGCGTTCCCGGCTGTGCCCCCTCCCGCGGCGGCCGCCAGATGTACCAGTCGCGCCGCGGGTTGTCGGTCGAGCGCGTCGACTCCTGGAACCACGGATGCTGGTCGCTCGTGTGGTTCAGGACCACGTCCATCACCAGCTTCATGCCGCGGGCGTGGAGGTCTGCGACCAAGGCGTCGAAGTCGGCATCCGTGCCGAACGTCGGGTCGATGCTGTCGTAGTCAGAGATGTCATAGCCATTGTCCGCCTGGGGAGAGCGGTAGAACGGGGTGACCCACACCACGTCTGCGCCGAGGCTCTGGATGTGGTCGAGCCGCGATCGCAGGCCCGCCAGGTCACCGAGGCCGTCGCCGTCCGAGTCCGCGAACGAGCGCAGGTAGACCTGATAGACCACCGCCTTCCGCCACCAGGGTTCGGTTGCTGCGGTTCGCTCGGGCATCGGGTCCTCCAGAAGGGTTAAGCGCATCAGTTAAGCGCATAACTAAGGTACCGTGGGGGCGGACCGGGCGTCAAGCAGAGGGGGCGGGCACGGCCATGATGTTGCGTTCGAGGCTGACTGCGCTCGGCGGTGGGTTCTGGGCGCATCGTGTCGGGACTGTAGGAGGGGAGGTGGCGAGCATGGGTCGTCGCGTCACGCTGGCTGACGTCGCCTCGGCCGCGGGAGTATCCACGGCGACGGTGAGCTACGTGTTGAACGATCGGCAGGGCCACTCCATCCCGGAGGGCACCCGCGTTCGAGTGCGCGACGCGGCGCGCGACCTCGGGTACACACCGTCGAGCGCCGCCCGGACACTCGCGCGAGGCCGCAGTGACATCGTCCTGCTGCTGGTCCCTGAGCTGCCGCTCGGGCACGTGCTGGTCGGCATCATGGAGGGGCTCACGCGTGGCTGCGCGCGGCTCGGTCTTCAGCTGCTCGCTCGCCTGCCACTACCGGGGGAGGATCTCGAGCGGCTGTGCCGCGAGATCATGCCCGCGGCCGTGATCGTCCTGCTCGATCCCGACCCCCGGCCCCTGGCGCGAATCCGCGACCTGGGGGTGCCGGTGACGCAGTGGGGTGCCGGCCCAAGCGCTCCGGGGGACGACTCGGAAAAGGTCCCCGTGCCCACCGATGCCGTCGGGCGGCTCCAGGCCGGGACGTTGGTGACACACGGGCACACCCGACTGGCATTCCTCGAGCCTGCCGATGCCGCGCTGCGGCCTCTGGTGGAGGGCCGTTTCGCCGGAGTGGACCGGTACTGCGCCGAGCGCGGTCTGGAGCCGCCGGTGCGGCTGCGTGTCGAGCGCGCGGGCGCGTCCTCGCGGACCCTTCGGCGCTGCGTCGATGACGGCGTCACCGGCCTGTGCGTCTACAACGACGACCTGGCTCTGTCGGTGCTGGCAGCGGCGCACGCGGCCAAGCTGTCGATACCTGGGAGCATTGCGGTCATCGGCGTGGACGACATCCCAGCCGGGCAGTGGACGGACCCGCCCCTCACCACAATCGCATTCGAGCTGGACACGATCAGTGCCCGCATCCTCAACCACGTGGTGCGCGCGCTCGGCCTGCCCGCTCCCGCCCTGGACAGCGCCGGAGAACCCGAGCTGGTCGTGCGGATGCGGGGGTCAGTCGGTTGAGGATCTGGCGATTCCCGACCCCCGCCACCTTAGGCTTAGCGCGACGCGCCAGCCAGCGCGGCCACCGCACGAGGCCGGAAGAACACTGCGCCGCTGACTCGTAATGACCGCCTCCTGGCTCAGCCGCCGACGGTGGTCGGCGCTCGTCCTGGTCATCGTCAACGACCAGAGCGTCCTCGCGCAACTACCTATCGGTGCCGCGTGTACATCCTGAAGGCAGCCGGCTAGG
>JBDHZV010000171.1:0-4367 GCA_039812125.1 Candidatus Nanopelagicales bacterium | reverse complement strand
CTTCCCCTTCCTCAAGGCGCCGTGGGACTCGGGCCTGCGGGACGTGATCCAGGCCAGCCTCGACGCGATGGCGCCGGTCGGGGCAGCCGCCACCTGGGTGCTGAGCAGCCATGACGAGACTCGGTTGGCCACCAGGTACGGCCGGGATCGCACGGGCGCCCGGCACATCGCCGACGACCAGGGCGCCCCCTGGGATCGCGCCCTCGGGCTGCGTCGCGCGCGGGCCGCTGCGCTGCTCCTGCTGGCGCTGCCCGGAAGCGCCTACATCTACCAGGGCGAGGAGCTCGGCCTGCCCGAGGTGGAGGACATCCCGCAAGCCCAGCTGCAGGACCCGCTGTGGGCGCGCTCGGGGCACACGATCCGGGGCCGCGACGGCTGCCGGGTGCCCATGCCGTGGGCGGGCCAGGAGCCACCCTTCGGGTTCTCCACCACCGCCGACACCTGGCTGCCCCAGCCGCCTGCATGGGCGACGCAGACTGTTCAGGCCCAGCAGGAGGACCCCGATTCAGTCCTCCACCTGTACCGCGAGGCCCTGCGGCTGCGCCGCCACCCCGGATTCCACACCGACTCCCTGACCTGGCGGGACAGCGCGCCCGGCGTTCTGGACTTCGAGCGCGGTCCCGGCGTGCGAGTGGTCGTCAACCTGTCGGGTGCTGCCGTCCACCTGGAGCTCGGGCCCGACGAGTGGCTGGCGCTGACCAGCGGGCCCGTTGCGGGCGCAGCCCTGCCGCACGACACAGCCGCATGGGTGCTGCGTCGCACGCCAGGCTCACCGTGAGCCGGATTCCGGACGGCCCGCATCCCGGTGCCGCCTGTCGCCCGGGTGGACCAACGGGCCGGGGCTGAGCCTCGCCAGGGCGTCGTGCTCCCCGGCGCCGCCAGCGGTGGTCCGCTCACGCTGGGCAGCGGTATCGAGCGCCGCGGTCGGCACGTGGACCTGGTCCGGGGCCTCGTCGCCGACGGTTCGGCGGGCTCGCCAGGGTCGCCAGACCAGGACGAGGAAGCGTCCGGCGCGGAGGGCGCGCAGCCGGGTGCCGGGGGTGCCCCAGGGTGCGCTGGACGTGGTGCCGATCGTGCTGGCCCACAGGACGCCGTCGCGGGCCACGGCACCGAGGTGCTCCCAGGTGCCGTCGCCGGCCAGGTCGGGCCACAGCTCGAGCAGGCAGCGATCGGTCCAGGTGCCGGACCGGGGCAGGTCCTGGCTGGCGCTGCGCACCCGGAACCGCAGGCTGTCAGGCTGGGACGCGGCCGGGACGGCCTCGAGGATCAGCCACGGGTCCAGGTGCAGGGCCTGCAGGCTGGTCAGCCACTCCAGCTCCGGGACCCGCGGCTCCAGGTCCGGCAGCATCATCGCGCCGACCGCGCCGACCAGCCTGGCCACCCGGTCACGGGCCTGGTCGGCCACCACGTGCTCCTGCCCCCAGCCCAGCCCGACCACCCCGATGACCGGGCCCCCGCCGACGTCGTGGACCGGGACCGCAGCGCTGGCCCCGAACCGCACCGGGACACCCACCATGGCGGGGAAGTCCCGCTCCCGGTCGGACCGGGTCGCCCAGAACAACGCCCGGTCCTGCGCCACTGCCCGGGTCAGCGGGACCACCGGGGTGGGCGGGATCACCGACCACGCCGCCGCAACGTCGGGGGCCACCCCGTACTGGCCCACCAGGTGCAGCGCCCCACCGGCGCCGATCCGGTACACGCTGACGATGCTGACCCCGTCCCCGGCCAGCAGCTCCGCGAGCAAACCGGCCGCCCGATCACCCTGCTGCGTGGACCCGGCCACCGTGTCCAGCACGGTTCGCGCCAGGTCCTGCTCGATCCCGGCCCGGAACGCCTGCCACGTGCCCGACGCCCGCGGCGAGGTGGGCAACGCCTCGTCCACGACCAGCTCCGCCACCGATCCCAGACCGTCGCGGTGCGGCTGGGCCGTGGCCACCACCGAGGCCGCGACCTCCACCACCCGCACGTTGTGCTGCTGGGAGATCGCCTTGAGCCGGGCGAACGCCTCGTCCAGGGTGATCCCGTCCCGACCGACCAGCACGCCCTTGGCCTGCTCGATCACCGCCCGCAACCGGCTCGACTCCCGCAACCCATCGAGCTCGAACCGCAACTCCGCCACCGTGACCGACACCGGATCCACACCATTACCTGTGCCACCCACGGCACGCCGCCTCTACCCCCGGGCGAAAGCAGAACGGGCGGCGGCGCAGGCCCAGGGATGCGAAGACGTCCGACCCCCACAGTCCCACCCCCCACACCCCCGCACAAGGGGCAGCGGCGCAGCAACCGGGATTCCGTCGTGGCTCTGGTGCGGACCCGGTCGTCCCCCTAGCGTGATCGCACTCACCCGACCAGACCCGTGACCACCCGGGCGCCGCTCTCCTGGCGCACCCTCGCTCGACCGGAAGGACTGCCGTGACATCCAGCCCCTCACGTCTTCTCGCCGTCGCAACATCAGCCCTGGCGGTCGCCTCGGTCGTGGTCATCGCGCCCGCCGCCGCCGATCCCCTCCAGCGGATCCAGAGCACCGTGGACGACTTCTCCTGCGCGTTCGCGACTGAGGAGGGCCCCACGGTCTACGTCTTCGGCGACTCCAGCAGCGCGGGCTCCGGGTCCGCCGCCTTCGTGGAGGGCGACGGCGTCCTGTGGGAGGGCTGGGAGGGTACGGCGATGTTCGACGAGGGGAATCTCGTCGCGTCGGTGGACCTGAGCTCAGTGCCCGACGGCACACCGCAGGGGTCGGTGCGCGTCTCGGCCCGGACCGAGCTGGGCGTCGCCACCGTCGAGCAGGTCCGGGAGCGCAGCGGCAACACCTGGACCCGCGGCACCATCACCCGGGCCGACTACGCCTTCGCCGATGTGGCGATCCAGGTCGACGGCCTCACGCCCATCCTGGACGAGGCGACGTGCGCAGGGCAGCGCACCGTCTTCGACGTGCGCAGCACCGATCCGGCGGCGCGGGTGTACCGGGACGCACGGCTGACCAGTGAGCCGTGCGCGATCGAGGGAGTGGCCGACGCCGAGCTGCTGATCAGCGGGCCGGAGCGCCATCCGTACCTCGAGATCGTCATCGGCGCCCGGGGGGACGACCCACGCAAGGCACAGGGGACACTGGACCGGGGCAGCGGGGCCTGGCAGGCGGCCCTGCCGCTGGTCCGGCTCGTCACCGGCGAGCAGGTGGACGTGCTGCAGGTCCGGGCCGATCTGATCCGGACCGGAGCGCCGGCTCGGGAGCGGCTCGCGCAGGCAGGATTCGCCGAGTCCACATGGGTCGTCCCGTACGAGGCCCGCTACCTCGTCGTGACCGACGATGGCACCCGGCTCACCGCGACCTGCCCGGCCGCCGTCGTCCGCTCGCACGTGTGGGTCTCGCCGCACGCGGCAGGCTGAGCCTGGCGGGCTCGCCCGTTGCCCTTGCTCGGCAGGACCCCTACCCTCGTCCCGATCAGCCGACGGCAGGCCGGTGCATCACGGGAGCAGGCGACGTGGACCAGCACGACCGGGTCGCCCCCAAGTCCGCGACGCCCGGAGGCGGGCCGGGGCAGGGGGTACGCGAGGTTGCCCTGGTGTTCCTCAGGCTGGGCACGATCGCGTTCGGAGGCCCCGCCGCGCACACGGCGATGATGCGCGACGAGCTCGTCCGGCGACGGGGGTGGGTCAGCGATCAGCGGTTCGTGGACCTGATGGGGGCGACCAACCTGATCCCCGGACCGAACTCCACCGAGCTGGCGATCCACCTGGGGTACGACCGGGCCCGGTGGCGCGGGCTGGTGACGGCGGGCGTGTGCTTCATCCTGCCCGCCGCGCTCATGGTCACCGGGCTGGCGTGGGTGTACGTGACCCACAGCACCACCCCCGCGGTGGAGGGGATCCTGTACGGGATCGTCCCCGCGGTCATCGCGATCATCCTGTTCGCGCTGGTCGGGCTGGCACGCACCGCGCTGAAGAACAGGTGGCTGGCGGCCCTGTCCGGAGTCGCGCTGGTGGCCTACCTCGCCGGGGTCCCGGAACTGGTGGTGCTGGGCTCTGGAGCAGCGATGGCCGCGCTGCCCCGGCTGGCCCGCCGACCACCTCGAACCGGGCGCGCGCACGCGTTCGGCCTGCCGGCCCTGGTGGCCGCCGGGCTCCCGGTGTTCCCCGACCCGACCGCCGCCCAGTTGGCCCAGCTGTTCCTGACCATGCTGAAGATCGGGTCCGTGCTGTACGGCAGCGGGTACGTGCTGCTGGCCTTCCTCGAGGGCGACTTCGTCGAGAGGCTCGGCTGGATCACCAGCCAGCAGCTGATCGACGCCGTCTCCATCGGGCAGGTCACCCCCGGCCCGGTGTTCACGACCGCGACCTTCGTCGGGTACCTGGTTGCCGGGCCG
>JBDHZV010000170.1:0-4397 GCA_039812125.1 Candidatus Nanopelagicales bacterium | reverse complement strand
CGCGAGCAGGTCGGTGCCGCCCTCGTAGGGTGCCCACGCCGCGTCCGCCGGGACGTTGCCCGCCACCGCGGGTTCCCCACCGGCGGGCGGTGCGGCACCCGCGGTACCCCGCTGCCCCACGGCACGCTCGGCCCGGGCATGGCGGGCCGGGACCGCGAACCGCAGGACGTCGGCCAGCGTGCCGGCGTAGCGCTCGGCGACGGCCTGGGCCACGCGTGCCACCGCGGGGGTCAGCACCGGCGGGCCGTGCACAGATCGCAGCGGCGCCAGAGCGCGCTCCGAGGTCGACACCCGGTCCAGCACGAAGCCGTCCACCAGCCGACCCGACAGCCGCACCCGGACCCGGACCCCCGGCTGCACCGCGTCGTCGAGGGCAGCAGGCACGGCGTAGTCGAAGACGTGGTCCAGGTGCGGCGGGGCGACCATCAGCGCCACCCGGGCGACCGGCAGCTCCGCGGCGACCGGGGTGGCGGGCCGGGGCGCCCGACGGGCGGGCTCGGGAAGCAGCGGCAGCTGCCCGTCGCTCACCGCCGCGCCGTCACAGCCGGGCGGCGGCCCGCAGGTCCTCGACGCGGTCCAGCCGCTCCCAGGTGAACGTCGACCCACCGGCGGACTTCCGGCCGAAGTGGCCGTATGCGGCGGTCGGGCGGTACTGCACCACCGAGGTGTCGAGCAGCTGCAGGTCGCGGATGAGGGCACCCGGGCGCAGGTCGAACACCGCCCGGACGGCGTCCTGGATCGCCTCGTCGGCGACCACCCCGGTCCCGAACGTCTCGATGAACAGCCCGACGGGGTGGGCCTTGCCGATCGCGTACGCCACCTGCACCTCGCAGCGCGTCGCCAGCCCGGCGGCGACGACGTTCTTGGCCACCCAGCGCATGGCGTAGGTGGCCGAGCGGTCGACCTTCGAGGGGTCCTTGCCGGAGAACGCGCCACCCCCGTGACGGGCGAAGCCCCCGTAGGTGTCGACGATGATCTTGCGCCCGGTCAGGCCGGCGTCACCCATGGGACCACCGGTGACGAACCGGCCGGTGGGGTTGACCAGCAGGCGCAGCCCCGAGGTGTCCAGGTCCACCGAGTCCAGCACCGGCTCGACCACCAGCTTGCGGATCTCGGGGGTCAGCTGGGCGTCCAGGTCGACGTCGGCGGCGTGCTGCGAGGACACCACCACGGTGTCGATGCTCACCGCGCGGTCGCCGTCGTAGCCGATCGTGACCTGGGTCTTGCCGTCGGGGCGCAGGTAGGGCAGCTGGCCCGACTTGCGCACCGACGTGAGCTGCTCGGCCAGCCGGTGGGCCAGGTGGATGGGAAGCGGCATGAGCTCCGGGGTGTCGGTGCAGGCGTACCCGAACATCAGGCCCTGGTCGCCAGCGCCCTGCCGGTCCAGGGCGTCGCCGGAGCCCTCGACCCGCTCCTCGAACGCGTCGTCCACCCCCTGGGCGATGTCCGCGGACTGCCGGCCGATGGAGACCGAGACCCCGCAGGACTCGCCGTCGAAGCCCTTCTCGGAGTGGTCGTAGCCGATGTCCAGCACGACCGAGCGCACCAGGTCCATCACCTCGGCATAGCCCTCGGTGGTCACCTCGCCGGCGACGTGCACCTGCCCGGTGGTCAGCAGCGTCTCCACCGCGACCCGCGATCGGGGATCCTGCCGGAGCAGGTCGTCCAGGATCGCGTCGCTGATCTGGTCGGCCATCTTGTCCGGATGGCCCTCGGTGACGGACTCGGAGGTGAACAGCCTGGTCCCCATGTGCACTCCTGTGGGTTCTGGGCGGCCCCGGGGCCACCGGAATGTGCTGGAGTCTAGGCTCTCGCGGCCAGGACCCCGGCCACGCAGTCCAGGACGGCGTGGGCCACGGTGGGCTTGCTCCCCGCCACGGCTGGATCCACGCGCCCGTCGGCGTGCAGCACGTGGACCCGGTTGTCCGGCTCGCCGAACACCCGGCCCCCGGACACGTCGTTGAGCACCAGCAGGTCCACGCCCTTGCGGGAGATCTTGTCCCGGGCGTGTGCCAGTGGATCCGCGGTGGTGTCCCCGGTCTCGGCGGCGAACCCGACGAGCACGCACCCCGGGGGCACCCCGGCGCCCGCGGCCCGGGCGCGCGCAAGCCCGGCAAGGACGTCGGGGTTGCGCACCAGGGCGAGGGGCTCGGGGGTGCCCTCGGCGGTGCCGTCCTTCTTGATCTTGTCGGCGGCCACCTGCGCGGGGCGGAAGTCGGCCACGGCAGCTGCCATGACCACGGCATCGGCATCGGCCGCTGCGCTGGCTATCGCCTGCTGCAGCTCGACGGCCGTGCCGACCCGCACGACGTGGGCACCGGCCGGATCCGCGAGGGCCACGTTGGCAGCCACCAGGGTGACCCGGGCGCCCCGGGCCACCGCAGCAGTGGCCAGCGCGTAGCCCTGCAGGCCGCTGGACCGGTTGCCCAGGAACCGGACCGGGTCCAGTGGCTCCCGCGTGCCCCCCGCACTGACCACCACGTGCCGGCCGGTCAGGTCGAGGCGACCCCCGGCGCTGCGCACGGACTCGACCAGGGCCATCAGCGTCTCAGGCTCGGGCAGCCGGCCCGGCCCCGAGTCGGCACCGGTCAGCCGCCCCACAGCGGGGTCGGCGACGATCACGCCGCGGGAGCGCAGCAGGGCGACGTTGGCCTGCGTCGCGGGATGCAGCCACATCTCGGTGTGCATCGCCGGGGCCATGACGACCGGGCAGCTGGCCGTGAGCAGGGTCGCGGTGAGCAGGTCGTCCGCCCGGCCGGCGGCTGCCCGGGCCAGCAGGTCGGCGGTTGCCGGGGCGACCAGCACGAGGTCGGCGGCCTTGCCCAGGCGGACGTGCTCCACCCCCTCGACGTCGTCCCATACCGAGGTGTGGACCGGGTTGCCGGTCAGCGCGGCCCAGGTGGCGGCCCCGACGAACCGCAGTGAGGCCTCGGTGGGGACCACCTGCACATCCGAGCCGGACTCGGACAGCAGCCGGACCAGCGACGCGACCTTGTAGGCCGCGATGCCCCCGGCGACGCCCACGACGACGCGCGGGCGCTGCCCGCTCAGCTGGTCTCCTCGGCGATCTTCTCGGCGTAGAGCAGGCCCTCGTTGATCTCGCGCAGCGCGATCGACAGCGGCTTCTCCTGCACATGGGTCTCGACCAGCGGCCCCACGTACTCCAGCAGGCCCTCGCCGAGCTGGGAGTAGTAGGCGTTGATCTGGCGCGCGCGCTTGGCGGCGTAGATGACCAGCGAGTACTTCGAGTCGGTGGTCTCGAGCAGGTCGTCGATCGGCGGGTAGGTGATGCCCTCGGGCCGGATGCTGGTGCCGGACACGGCATGCCCTCCTGGTGGTCGGTGGCGGGGCAGACCCGGGGCGCGGTGCCTGCGGGGCCGGGGCGCCTGCGGGGTGGGGCCCGTCGAACGGGCCGGATCAGAGGAAGTCTAGCAACTGGCGCGCCGCACGCGTGACATCGTCGTTGATGACGACCTCGTCGAACTCGGCTGCCGCCGCCATCTCCTGGCGCGCCCGGTCCAGGCGACGGGCGATCGCGGCCTCGTCCTCCGTTCCCCGACCGCGCAACCGCTGCTCCAGGGCTGCCCAGCTGGGCGGCTGCAGGAACACCATCAGTGCTCCGGGCATCGCCTCCCGGACCTGACGGGCGCCCTGCAGCTCGATCTCCAGCAGCACGGGGTCGCCCAGCGCCAATCGCTGCTCCACGGGGGCGCGGGGGGTGCCGTACCGGTTGCCGGCGAACTCCGCCCACTCCAGGAACCCACCCTCGGCGACCACGCCGTCGAAGTGGGCCCGGGTCCAGAAGTGGTACTGGATGCCGTCGACCTCCCCGGCCCGCGGTGCACGGGTCGTGGCCGACACCGACACCCACACGTCGGGACGCAGCACACGCAGCTGGGCCACCACGGTGCCCTTGCCCACACCGCTGGGGCCGGAGAGCACGACGAGGCGACCGGTCACTGCCCCGGTCCCCCGGGATCGCGGTAGCGGTGCTCGATCGCGGCCGCGAGGGCGTCGGCCTGGCGCACGCCCAGCCCCCCGATCCGGCGGTTGGCAGCGATCCCCAGGCGGTCCATCAGGTCCGCCGCCCGGATGGGTCCGATGCCGCGGAAGCTGGAGACGAGATCGACCACACGCATCCGGGCCAGGAACCGTCCCCGGTCGTCGTCGGCCTGGCCGGCCAGCAGGACGTCCCGGATGGCGAGCTCGCCGGTGGCCAGGCCACGCCGGACGTCAGCCCGGGCCTGGCGGGCGGCCACCCCTCGGGCGGCGGCGCTCGCGCGGGCCTGCGGGGTCAGCTCGGGCAGCGCCATCACGACCCCAGCGATCCGGCCAGGGCGCGCGCCGCGGCCCCCGGGTCCCCGGCGGCCGTGATCGGCCGGCCGATCACCAGCAGG
>JBDHZV010000169.1:0-4482 GCA_039812125.1 Candidatus Nanopelagicales bacterium | reverse complement strand
GCAGCACTACCCGCTGCGCCGGACCCGATCCCGCCCGTGGTGCGACGGGGTCACGAGCCGTGCGCGAACACGTACACCCAGGCCCGCAGTCCCGAGCGCAGGGGGACCTCGATCCGCAGGTAGTCGTCGACCTCGTAGGAGTCGGCCGCGGCGAGCTCCGCGGCGGTCAGGGTGAGCACCATCCCGGGGACCTCCGCCCCGGGGTCGGCGCTCGGGGTCAGCACCGGGTGGACGTCCGCGCCGCTGGTCGCCACGACCTCCGGGTCCGTGATGCGCAGCTCGCCCCGGTCGTACCCGACGATGGCGTCCGGTGTGCCGGGGACCAACCGGCCGAAGGTGGCCCGCTGGACCTCCGGGAGCTGGAGCGTCCCGTAGGTGAACAGGTGGACGGGTCCGTCAGGCACGAGCCGATCCTGACCTGCCCCGGGCCGCCGGACAAGCCGCCGCGCCCGTGACCGGTATGGAACGCCCGGCCGGGGGCACCTGACCAGCACCGGCGGGGCGTCAGGCCCCGCTGTCGACCGGGAGTCCCGGCGGACGACGAGGAGGAGCCCATGACGATCGGTGAGGCCGATGTCCTGGACCAGTTGATGGACGAGCACCGGCAGGTGCAGTCCCTGATCGAGCAGCTCAAGGTGGAGGACGACCCGGAGGTGGCCCGGGACATGGCCGACGTGCTCATCGCGTCGCTGGTCCGGCACTCGGTCGCCGAGGAGATGTACGTGTACCCGGTGATGAAGGAGTTCCTCCCGGACGGGGAGGAGGCGGTGCAGCACGACATCGCGGAGCACGACCAGATCGAGCGCCTGCTCAAGGACCTCGAGGGCGCCGAGGTCGCGGACATGCAGTTCCTCGACCTGATCTCCGAGCTGGAGGCCGTGGTCGTCGACCACGTCGCCGACGAGGAGCACGACCAGTTCCCGAAGCTGCGGATGACCGTGCCGGCCCAGCGCCTGGTCGACCTGCGGGCGACCGTACGGCGGGCCGAGGAGATGGCCCCCACCCGGGCGCACCCGAGCGCGCCCCACAGCGAGCTGTTCCACAAGGTCGTCGGTCCCGGCGTGGGCATGGTCGACCGGTTGCGCGACGCGCTGACCGGTCGCATGACGTCCTGACCGGTGCCGCTCGCGGCACCGGGACCCGGACCAGGGGCGGTCCCCGTCGGCTTCCTGCTGGCGGGGACCGCCCTGCTGCTGTCGGCCGTCCTGCCCCGGATCCTGCACCGATGGGCACTCAGCCCCGCGATGGTGTTCCTGGCCGCCGGTGCCGTCGCGTCCCAGGTGCCGGGGACGCCCACGTTCGACCCCCGCGAGCACGTGGAGCTCGTCGAGCACGTCACCGAGGTGTGCGTGCTTGTCGCGCTGATGGGCGTGGGGCTGGCCCTGGATCGCCCTGTCGGCCTGCGCCGTTGGGCGAGCACCTGGCGGCTGCTGGCGGTGGGCATGCCGTTGACGATCGCCGCTGTGGGCGCGGCTGGATGGTGGGCGCTCGGGCTGTCCGGCCCGGCCGCCCTGCTGCTGGGAGCCGCCCTGGCTCCCACCGACCCCGTCCTGGCCTCCGACGTGCGGGTGGGCGAACCGACCGACGACCCGTCCAGCGAGGACGAGCTCCGGTTCGCCCTGAGCTCGGAGGCCGGCCTCAACGACGGCCTGGCCATGCCGTTCGCGTGGGCCGCGGTGCTGCTGGCGGGCACCGCGGCGCACGTGGGCACCCGGGTGCCGGTGGGGGACCTCGTGCTGGGTGGAGCTCGCGGTGTGGTCCTGGGGGTGGCCTGCGGTTGGCTGTTCGTCGGCCAGCTGGAGCGGCTACTCACGATGGCGCTGCTGCTGGCGCTCGGCCTCGCGCTGCCCACGCTCCTGGCGGGGAGCCTGACCTGGCCGGTCGCGGCGGTCGCCGTGGGGGCTGTGCTGGTGGTCCGGCCCCTCGCAGCCGGGCTGGCCATGGTCGGCTCGGGCGTGGCTGACGCGGACCGGCGCAGCATCGCCTTCTTCGGCGTGCGCGGGATCGGGTCCTTCTACTACCTCGCCTTCGGCCTGGCCGGCCTCCGGGCCGATCCTGCGGCGGACACGCTGTGGGCGGTCGTCGCGATGACGGTCGTCGTGTCCGTGGTGGTGCACGGAGCGAGCGGCTCGGTCGTGCTGCGTCGCCTCGACCGCCAGGCCGGCCGGCCGACGCCCGAGCCCGCGTGACCGGGCACCGCGGGCCGGGCGAGCACGGACCCTCGGGCGGGCGAGCACGGACCGGCGCCCGGACCGCGCTCCCATGGGGTCCGGGCGCCGGGGTTCCCGGGCTCAGCTGGACAGCACCTCCAGCAGCTCGCCGACCGGGCGGTCGGGCAGTGCCCGCGCGACGTCGGCCAGGGCCACGATCCCGACCAGGTCGTGCCCGTCGATGACCGGCAGGCGACGCACCCTGTGCTGGCCCATGGCGCGCAGGATCTCGGTGGCGTCGTCATCGGCTCCGATCGTGACCGGCTTGCCCTGGCCCAACTCGCCGGCGCGCACCTCGCGCGGGTCGCGCTGTGCGGCCAGCACCTTCACGACGATGTCGCGGTCGGTGATCATGCCCTTGAGCCGGTCGTCGTTGCCGCAGATCGGCAGCGACCCGACGTTGAGCTCCGACAGGCGCCGTGCCGCCTCCACGAGCGTGTCGTCCTCGCCGATGCAGGTGACATCCGGCGTCATGATCTCGCGTGCGGTGGTCATGGGGTCTCCTTGTCCGCTGGGTGGATCCGCCGCCCGCCCCAGTACCCGCGACGGACGGCTCCATCCATGCAGCCGGGTCCCCGTTGGCTGATTCCCACCACCCCGGGGGGCGCCGCCCCCACCACCCGGCCGGTCGGGGCCGGTTACAGCGGCAGCCGCTCGGTGGGCCCGGTCCGGTCGGCCAGTTCGAGCAGCAGGCAGTCCACGCTGCAGAACAGCAGCCGGTCCTGGCCCCAGACCACCTCGAGGAACCCGTGGGCCTCGGGGTCGCGCGACCAGGTGTCGCAGTCGGCGTGGTCGCAGGCGCAGGCGTTGCGCGTGAGCGTCGGCTCGGTCACGACGTCCTCCCCGGTCGGCCCGGGGCCCTCCGCGGGCGGCCGGGTCCCGACGCCTACCCGCCTGCCTGTGGCCGATACGCGGCCAGGGCGCCGGCGGCAACGACGGCCAGCAGCAGCAGGACCGTGAACAGGTGCCGGGCGCCGCCGGGCAGGACCACCGGGACCCACAGGGCCAGCCCGAGGGCGAGCACGCCTGCCATCGCCCACGGCAGCGCCAGCGGGCTGGCCACCATCGCTGCCGCGGCCGCGGTGAGCAGCAGGGCCCGCGACAGCAGGGCGCTGCGCCGGACCCCGAGCCGGGCGACCGCGCCCCCGGTCCCGGTCCGTCGATCGGTGTCGATGTCGGGGATCCCGTTGGCCAGGTGTGCGGCGACGCCGAGCGCGGCCAGGCACGCGGCCAGCCAGCCCGGTCCGGGGGCGGGTACGGGTCGGGCCATCCCGAGGAACGGGCCGACCAGCCCGAACGAGACCGCATACGGCAGGAAGGACCACCGGGTCCGCTTGAGCCGGAGGTTGTAGGCCCAGGCCATCGCCACCGCCGCCGCGTGACAGGCCCCGCCGGCCGGTCCGGCGGCGGCCATCGACGCCGGCAGGCACGCCACCGCCGCCACCCCGGCCAGCACCCACAGGGTCGCCGGGGTCACGCGACCGCTGACCGTCGGCTTGTCCCAGCGGCACGCTGCCCGGTCGGCGGCAGCGTCGATGGCATCGTTGGACCAGCCCACGGACACCTGGCCGAGCAGGACGGCGACGCTGACGGCCAGCGCGCTGCGCACCCCGAGCGCCAGGGCGAGCGCGGTGATCCCGGCGGTGACGGCCACGACGGGGCCCGGATGGCTGGCCCGTGCCAGTCCCGCCACCCCGGCGAGCGCCGGCGGGAGGACCGTCGAGCGCGGGCTCACCGGCCCAGCCCGGCGACGATCCCGCGGAAGGCACCGGGCAGGGCGGCCGCGGCCGGCACGATCAGGGGCCGCAGGCCCGGTGCCGCGGCTGCTGCCACCAGTGCCCCCGTGACCCGCCGGTGGGTACGGGTGATGTCGCGCCAGCGTCGCTCGTACGCGTCGGGATCGTCCTCGAGGATGGCCCCGACCGCCGCCTGCGCCTGGGCCAGGGCCAGCCCGACGCCCTCGCCGGTGAGCGCGTCGACGTACCCGGCCGCGTCGCCGACCAGCAGGACCCGACCCCGCACACGGGCTCGGACGTCCTGGCGCAGCGGTCCGGCGCCCCGCGGCCGCGACGTGACGGGACGCCCGGCCAGCCGCCGGGCCAGGGCAGCGCACCCGGCCACCAGGGCCGCCAGGTCCAGCGGGGCGGGACCCAGCGCGGCCACCCCCACGCACGTCGGCGACAGTGGTGTGACGTACACCTCGTGCCGGTGCAGCCAGTGCACCTCCACATGGTCGGTCCACGCGGGCACGGCGACGTGCTGGCGGATCCCG
>JBDHZV010000168.1:0-4635 GCA_039812125.1 Candidatus Nanopelagicales bacterium | reverse complement strand
CTAGCGGCGTTCGCTGCCGAACACGCGGTGCAGATTCGCGGTCTGCTCGTCGCTGAGCCTGACGTCGAAGCTCTTCGTCCCGGCGCCGCACGCGGACAGCAGCAGGCAGTGTTCCGGCGCGATGGGTGCGTCCATGACCGCGAGCAGGCCGGACGATCCGGGACGCAGGCCCTGTCGCAGCCGAGTGATCACGGGACCGTCGATGCCGACCTCGTGCAGCCCCCGCGGCTGGGTGTCGGCATCCTCGAGCATCGGCGCCGCGAACGCCAGCCCGTAGAGCAAGCCCCAATAGGTGGGGGCCAGGGGGCTGGAGTGGACGATATTGCCGGCGCCGCGGGTCTGCGGTAGAACGGCCGTGCGTGGCCAGAAGACCAGCGATGCGTCGTCAACCACCACCAGGCCCAATTCGGACAACGCCGCCAGCTCACGCTCGGCCCGCCTGGCGCCGTCCAACTCTGCGAAGCACCAGACCGTCAGGATCGTCATGCCGGCATCGCGGTCGCGCTCTCGGGCGACTGCCCGGTGAGCAGGCGCGCCCTCCGATGGATGAGTTCGGCCTGGATCGCCATCATCAGACCGAGCATGATGACGATTTCGCCGATACCGCCCGAATCACTGGCCCGGAGGAGGTAAGCGATCGTGCCGAGAACGAATTTCGAGGCAATGAGGCCGAGAAAGAGGCCGACCGTCAGGCGCGTTCCTTGGCTGTAGACGATCCCCCCGTCCACCCACAGGCGCGTCAAGCGGCCGCGGGCAATCCCGACGATCAGGCTCAGCAGCACACCGATGACCAGGAATATGAGAGCCACCGGAGTCCGGGGAAGATGGACCCCGCCGATCACCAGTCCCGTCAGCAGGTAGCCGAGGGCCAACCGAAAGCGCGTGGCAGCCACCACCTGGTGGCGCCGCGTCTGTTGGTACACCGCAAAGGCGGTGAGGATGGCGATGATGATGAGTTCGTAGTAGGACATCGTGCCGACCGATCTGGACAGGAGGCTGGGGTGACCGGAAGGTCGCCGGATCGATCGTGTCCGTGGGCGCTCCAAGACCGCTCCAAGCCGGCTGGAGGGTTCACGCGATCGGAGGGCCCTCGATCCTCAGTCCAGCCCGAGCGCCTCGCGAGGCGTCAGCGCCAGGCCCGCGCTCCAGGCCGCGTCGAAGCCGGCCTGTCCCAGTTCCTCGCATGCCCGTTCCATGGCCGTCGCCGTCGCAGGCTTGGTGGGCCAGCCGATGCCGTCACGCCGGTTCTGTGCCTCGGAGGCAGCGAACAACTCCACGGCACGGCGGGCCGAGCCGGTGGCCATGACGAGAAGAGCGCGCCCCTCGATCGGCATCGCTTCCGGGCGCGCACCCAGTCGAAGTTGGACGTCCACCAGCCGCCCGTTCCACCGCAGCCCCACGGCCGGGTCTCCCACGTCGGCAGACAGTGTGGCGATGAGGATGCAGCAGAGCCAGCAGGCCAGCAGCACGCCCCGCGGGTAGGCCCGGTCGTAGATCTCCGTGGCTCGCTGCATGCTGAGTCGAGGCGGCGTCGATGCGACCGCAGCGAAGCAGGCCACAGCCTGGGCCATCAGCTCGAACTCGGGATCCGAATCGGCTGCCAGTCGGTGCAGCCTGCGCGCGAGCAGGGCCACCAGGTCGAAGTCCTCATGAAGCGCGCCCACAAGGGCGAGAGAGGCAAGATGCTCGACAACATCCGCATGGCGCTCCTGCGGCACCTGGTCGAGCTGCGGAAGCGCGCCCTCGAACAGCGGCCGGGCCAGATCGAACCGGCCGCGCATGGCGTGGATCCCCGCCAGGCTCAACGTCGTCATGGCCGCGTCAACGGGATCGGTGCCGGCGGGTGCGGGTATGGCACGCTCTAGCCACGTGCGAGCCTCGATCATGCGACCGCTGTAGTACCAGAAATTCGAGATCCGCGAGAGGATGGCCGCCGCGAACGCGTCGGGTTCATCCACCAGAGTCGACTCAAGGGTCGCACGCACGGCGGCGAAGTCCGTGTCGAGGGCCCGATACCAGCCCTGGTCGTCCGCATGGCCCACCCTCGGCCGACGTGTCAAGGCGTCGCGGATCCAATCGCGTCTACTCGCGAGGGCGTCCGCGACCTCGCCCGCCTCCCGCAGTGCGGTCGCTGCGTGAGCGCGCACCGTTGCCAGCTGACGGAACGTTGACTCCTGCCCGGGGTCGTCCGCCCGGACGGTCGCCAGCAGCGACTTGCTGGCCAGCGATTCCAGCAGATCCGCGACATCGCCGGCGGTCAACGGGTCGAACCCGGCCACGTGGGCCGCACACCGGCGGGTGAAGCCACCGGGCAACACCGACAACCGCCGGTGCACGATCTGTTCATCCGGCGCCAGGAGTCGGTGGCTCCACTCGATCGCCTGGCGCACCGTGCGCCGATGATCGCCACGCCCGCCCACGCGGCGCAGACCACCAGGGTCGCTGCGTACCTGTTGCACGATCTCGGAGAGCGAGGCCGTACGCACTCGAGCCGCTGCCAGCTCCAGTGCCAGCGGCAGGCCGTCCACCGCGTCGCAGATCAGGATGGCTTTGTCCCGGGCGTCTGCCTCGATCACCGCAGTGGGATCCGCCTCACGCACTCGCGTGAGGAACAGTTCGAGCGCGGTCGAGGACTCGGCGCTCCCATCGGCGGGGATCGTCAGCGGATTCAGCGGCCAGGTGACCTCGCCGGGAGCGGAGATCGGCTCCCGGCTCGTAGCCAGGACATGGGCCGCGGCATCATCGCTGAGTACCTCCATGAGCAGGTCGTACAGAATGGGCGCCACGTGCTCGCAGTTGTCGAGCACCAGTAACAAGCGCCGGTCCCGCAAATAGTCGCGTAGCTGGGATTCGAGGGGGTCCGCCGGCGCCGGGGCAAGGCCGATCGTGGTGGCGATCACACCGCCGACCAGGTCCGATCGGTCCAGGACGGCCAGGTCCACGCACCACACGCCGTCCGGGAAGCTACTTGCAGCCTCCCGTGCCACCTCGATGGCCAGGCGGGTCTTTCCGCAACCGGCCGCCCCGACCACGGTGACCAGTTGACGATCGACGACCAGGCGGGTGAGCGCCGACAGCTCCACGGAACGACCGATGAGGGCAGGCAGCCGCCGCGGCAGGTTCACCGTGGGCCGGGTAGCCGCCGCGGGCATGACGGCGGGTGCGCGAAGTTCGTCGTCCTGATTGAGGATGCGAAGGTGCAGCTCCTGCAGCCGTGATCCGGGCTCCAGGCCCAACTCGTCGAGGATGTGGTCGCGGGCGGCGTGGTAGGCCTGGAGCGATTCCTCCGGGCGGCCCGCTCGGAACAGCGCCAACATCCGCAGACCCCAGACGTCTTCGTTGAGCGGCAGCTCCCGGGTCAGTCCGCACGAGTCGACCACCGCGCGCTCAAGTTCCCCGCTGCCCAGCAGGGCCTGCACCCGCCGGATACGCACCTGGTCGCGCATCTCCACGAGCCGGGAAACGGCGGCGGCGGCCCACACTGCCTCGGCCGAGGCACCGAAGGGTTCGCCACGCCACAGGGCCAGTGCCTCGTCACAGCGCCGCAGAGCCCGGGCCGGGTCGGTGCTGACGAGGGCACGGGCCTGCTCAGCCAGGTGCACGAACAACAGGGAATCGGCCTGCTTCGTCTCGAGCACCAGACGGTAGCCACCGAAGTCCGTGACCAGTACGGTGGCTGCGCTGCGCTGTGGCCGGTCGGGTTCCAGTACCTGGCGAACTCGCCAGATGTGACTCTCAAGGGTGGACTGGGAACCTGCCCGATCCGACTCACCCCAGACGGCGTCCATCAGTGCCTCGATGGAGACCCGTTCGTTGGCGTGTGCCAAGAGTGCGGCCAGCACAGCTTGCGGGCGAGTGCCCAGCTGCGTGTTGTGGCCGTCCACCTCAACCTGAATCGGCCCAAGATCATGGATCCGCGCGGACACGGTCGGAGTCTAACCCCCGGCCCGATGCGAGTGGCCGCCTCGGCTGCCACCGCCGCTGTGTCAGGGAGATGGCCAGCAACAGTGAGCCGAAGCTGACCCAGGCAACGACGAGGTGCACCCCCAGGCTGCCGGCCGTGTCCCAGGCAGCATGCAGACCCACCGCCGCTGCGAACACCACCAACAGGCGCACAACCCGGATCCGCCTACTGCGCAACCCTGAGCGGCGCAGGTCCCACACGGCGGCGCACACCAACCCTGTCCAGGCGAGGTGGCCTGCGGGTGCGGTCAGCGCCCGCAACAGCAGGGTGTCCTCGACACCCCGCAGGGTGTGGGATTCCAGGAATGTCTGAAAGGCGTACCCCATGGTCTCCAGGCTCGCGAAACCCATGGCGCTGGCCACACCGACGATCAAGCCGTAGCGGGAGTCGCGCTCGGTGTCCAATCCCAGGACGAGCAGGGGCACGATCAATTTCATGCACTCCTCGATGACAGCGATCAGCACCGGGGGCAGACCGCCCAGGAGCTCAAGCGCGTCGTGCTCGACTGTGCCTGCCGCTACGGTGCCCAGAACCCCTCCACACACCGCCACGGCGGTGACCAAGCCTGCGGGCACCAGGATCCTGCGGCCGTCGGAGGCCGAGTAGCTCAGTACCGAAGCGGGCACGATGGTGGATCCCAACAGGATCAGCGAAGGAGCGAGGACGACGTC
>JBDHZV010000167.1:0-4679 GCA_039812125.1 Candidatus Nanopelagicales bacterium | reverse complement strand
ATCGGCTACGTCCCCATCACCGGCGACCTGCTCACCAAGGTCACCACCACCGTCGACTCCCTGAGCTGACCCAACCCCCGCGGGGGGCGCCGGGACCCACCCCCAGCGCCCCCCGCACCCACGACAGACCCCCCGAGCGAGACGAGGGCCCATGGCCGAGTACTCCCAGGCAGTCGCCTCCCCCATCAGCGGATCGAGCGTGCGACCGGGCGACCGGGTCTTCGGCGGCCTGTCGAAGGGCGCCGGGATCCTCGTGCTGGTGATCATGGCCGCGATCGCGATCTTCCTGATCTGGCGCGCGGTGCCCTCCCTGACCAACAACACCGGCAACTTCTTCACCGAGTCGCAGTGGCTGCCCGATGCCAACCCGCCCCGGTTCGGCATCGCCGCCCTGGTGTTCGGGACCCTGGTCTCCTCCGCGATCGCGATGGCGCTGGCCGTGCCGATCGGCATCGGAATCGCGCTGTTCATCGTGCAGTACGCCCCCAAGCCCCTGGCCAGCACGCTGGCGTTCGTCACCGACCTGCTGGCCGCTGTCCCGTCGATCATCTTCGGACTCTGGGGACTGCAGGTCCTGCTCCCGCAGTCCCAGGGGCTGCAGATCTGGATGAGCGACTACCTCGGCTGGACGGTGATCTTCCACAACACCCAGGACCTCTACGGCAAGAGCCTGTTCCTGGCGTCGCTGGTGCTCACCATCATGATCCTGCCGACCGTGGCCGCGGTCAGCCGAGAGGTGATCCTGCAGGTGCCGCACGGCCACAAGGAGGCGGCCCTGGCCCTGGGTGCCACGCGGTGGGAGATGGTGCGCATGGCCGTCCTGCCCTTCGCCAAGCCCGGGATGATCTCCGCGGCGATGCTCGGCCTGGGCCGGGCCCTCGGGGAGACGATCGCCGTCGCCCTGATCCTGTCCGCCGCCTTCACCGTCAACGTGCACCTGACCGAACCCGGCGGCAACTCGTTCGCGGCCAACATCGCACTGAAGTGGAACGAGGCCGGCTCGAACGGCCTGTCCGCCCTCATCGCCAGCGGCCTGGTGCTGTTCGTGATGACCCTGACCGTCAACATGATCGCCCGCTACATCATCGCCCGGCGGGCCGAGTTCTCGGGGGCGAACTGACATGGCCACCACGCTGGCGCCCACGCCCACCCCGCAGCACGAGGCCCTCACCGGCGGGACCCTGCCCACCTGGAGCACGCCGGTCGTGCTGGTCGCCGCCATCGCGGCCGCCGTGGGACTCAACCTCACCACCGGGCTCGCCGGCTGGTTCGGCACGTCGATCGTGGCGGGCCTGATCTTCCTGGTGATCCAGAGCAGCTGGAGCTTCGCGGTCGAAGGCCGCCGCCACGCCGTGGACCGCCTGGCCACGACGCTGGTCTACTCCACGTTCATCGCCGCGATCGTCCCGCTCGTGTCGGTCATCGTGACCGTCCTGGCCCGGGGCCTGAAGGTCATGGATCTGGCCTTCCTGACCCACTCGATGCGCAACGTCAGCCCGCGCATGCCGGGCGGGGGCGCCGGGCACGCCATCGTGGGCACGCTCGAGCAGGTGGCCATCGCCGCGGCGTTCGCGATCCCCGTGGGCATCCTCGCCGCGGTGTTCCTCGTGGAGTACGGACGTGGCCGGCTGTCCCGGGCCATCTCGTTCTTCGTCGACGTCATGACCGGCATCCCGTCGATCGTGTCCGGCCTGTTCGTGTTCACCGCGTTCGTGCTCGGCCTGGGACTGGAGCGTTCCGGGATGGCCGCCGCCATCTCCCTGGCGATCCTGATGCTGCCGGTCATCATCCGCACCACCGAGGAGATGCTGCGCATCGTGCCCAACGACCTGCGCGAGGCCTCCTACGCGCTGGGCGTGCCGAAGTGGCGGACCATCCTCAAGGTGGTCCTGCCGACCTCCATCGCCGGGATCGTCACCGGCGCCATGCTCGCGATCGCCCGGGTCGCCGGGGAGACCGCCCCCCTGCTGCTCACGACGTTCCTGACGCAGAGCTACAACCACAACCCCTTCACGGGACCGCAAGCCTCCTTGCCGACGTTCATCTGGGACCAGATCACCAGCGGGACGCCGGCCTCGGTGGATCGGGCCTGGGCTGGTGCCCTGGTCCTCATCACGATCATCATGCTCTTCTACATCACCGCGAAGCTGCTGGCCATGCGCTTCGCACCGAAGGGGTGACCCCGCCATGAGCAAGTCCATCGCCCTCAAGGACGTCGACATCTACTACGGCGCGTTCAAGGCCGTGGCCGGGGTGTCCCTGACGGTCGAGGCGAACTCCGTGACGGCCTTCATCGGCCCCTCCGGCTGCGGCAAGTCGACGGTCCTGCGCACCATCAACCGGATGCACGAGGTGATCCCCGGGGCCCGGGTCGAGGGATCCGTGCTGCTCGACGACGAGGACATCTACGGTCCCGGCGTCGACCCGGTCAACGTGCGCCGCACCATCGGCATGGTGTTCCAGCGGCCCAACCCGTTCCCGACGATGTCCATCGCCGAGAACGTGCTGGCCGGCGTCCGGCTGACCGGGGCGCGCATGAGCAGGTCCCAGACCGCGGACCTCGTCGAGGAGTCGCTGCGCGGGGCCAACCTGTGGGAGGAGGTCAAGGACCGGCTCACCAAGCCGGGGTCCGGCCTGTCCGGCGGGCAGCAGCAGCGGCTGTGCATCGCGCGAGCCATCGCCGTGAAGCCACAGGTGCTGCTCATGGACGAGCCGTGCTCGGCGCTGGACCCGATCTCCACCCTCGCCATCGAGGACCTGATCAGGGACCTGGTGTCCACCTACACGATCATCATCGTGACCCACAACATGCAGCAGGCGGGGCGGGTGTCGGACACCACCGCCTTCTTCAACCTCGCTGGGGTGGGGCAGCCTGGCCGGCTGGTGGAGATCGGCGCGACGAAGGACATCTTCTCGCGGCCCCGGGAGCAGGCCACGGAGGACTACATCTCCGGCCGCTTCGGCTGATCCGATCGCCGGCCCGCCCGCGGCGCGCCTCAGGGCCGGTGCGGGAACCCGCCGGCCCGGGGCAGCATCGCCGGCAGCGCGCGCCCGACCGCTCCTGCCAGCCAGTCGCTGGCCGCGATGAGGGCATCGAGGTCCACGCCCGTTCGCCATCCGCTGCGCTCCAGGGCGTAGACGAGGTCCTCGGTGGCGATGTTCCCGGTCGCCCGAGGGGCGAACGGACAGCCGCCGAGCCCGCCCAGGCTGGCGTCCAGGGCTGCCACCCCCGCGTCCGCGGCAGCAAGCGCGTTCGCGTACCCGGTGTTGCGGGTGTTGTGCAGGTGCACCCGCAGCCGGGCCGGCCCGACCTCTGCGCGGACCGTCGCCACCCGATCGGCGACGTCGCGGGGGACGGCCACGCCGATCGTGTCGCCGAGGGCGACCTCGTCGGGCTGGGCCGCCGCGACCTCGGCGGCCACCCAGCGCACCCGGTCGACACCGACCTCCCCCGCGAAGGGGCACCCGAAGGCCACCGACAGCGTCACGCAGGTGCGCAGCCCAGCCGTACGCGCCATCGGCACGATCCGCGCGGCCGCCTCGATCGCGCGCTGCGTGCTCATCCCCTGGTTGGCGGTGGCGAACTCGTCGGTGACCCCGACGACGCAGTTGACCTCGTCGACGCCGGCTGCCAGGGCCCGGTGGAAGCCCCGCTCGTTGAGGGCCAGACCGATCCACGACCCCTGTGACCCGCACCGGTCCCGCACGCCACGCACCACGTCCGACGCGTCGGCCATCGCTGGCACCCGGCGCGGGTCCACGAACGAGGCCACCTCCACCCGACGCAGCCCGGCGGACACGCACCGGGACACCAGCTCGACCTTCTGCTCGGTGGTCAGTCTCGCCGGGTCGTTCTGCAGGCCGTCGCGGGGACTGACCTCGACCAGGTCGATGCGGGACACCGGTCCAGCGTAGAACCCCACCGGCGGGCGGTCCTGCGGCGCGGGGCCGACCGGTCGCCCCGCCGCCCCGGGCACTAGCGTGGGCACGTCGATCCAGGAGGGGACCACGCGCATGCAGGCGGAGGCGGAGCCGGACGACCGTGTCGGTCCGGTGACGGTGGTCGAGCGGGGCAGCTTCAGCGAGGCCCGGTGCGCGTGCGGATGGCGCGGACCCGCCCGGCGCTCGCGGCATCGGGCCCGGCAGGACGCAGCGGCCCACGCCCACAGCGGCTGCCCCGCACACCCTGCCGACCACCCCGCGGGCCACGACGCGGTCGACTGACCCCGTGCCCCCAGGCCGACCGCGTGCCCCCAGGCCCTGAACGCCGAAGGGGCCCCGCGACGGATCGCGGAGCCCCTTCGAGGCGGCGGTGGGCGGTCAGATGGTGACGCCCTTGCCGACGGCGACGATGCCGGCGTCCGAGACCGTGAACCGCTCCCGGTCGGACTCGAGGTGCACGCCGAGCTGGGCCCCGTCCGGGACCACGACGTTCTTGTCCAGGATGGCGTTGCGCACCACTGCGCCGCGGCCGATGCGGACACCGGGCATGAGCACGGCACCCTCCACGTACGCGCCCTGCAGCACGCGCACGTCCTGGGCGATCACCGAGGAGCGGACGTGCCCGCCGGCGATGACGGCCCCCGCACCGATGATCGACTCGTGGGCGTTGCCGCCCTCGACGAACTTGGCCGGCGGCATCGAGCCGAGGGCCGAGGTGATGATCGGCCACTTGCGGT
>JBDHZV010000166.1:0-4682 GCA_039812125.1 Candidatus Nanopelagicales bacterium | reverse complement strand
CAAAGTCAATCGGATTTCGAGGGGGAGGGCCGCCGGTGCCCACGCCCCACGCCCGCCGCCGCCGCGCACCCCACGCCCCGCGCCCGCCGCCCCCCGCACCCCCTCAGCAGCCCCTGTCGGTGACCTTCGTGCGCTGGGGGTTGACCAGGGGTTGCTCGTTGACCGTTCCGGGGCCGGGGTCGTCGGGTTCGAAGAACACCACGGTGAGCGAGTGGGCCTCGCGCGGCGGCAGGGTCAGGTCGACCACCACCCCGGTGCGGCCCCGCTCGGTGAACGGGGAGAAGCCGACCGACTCGCCGTCCACCAGGACCTCGCCGACCTCGCCGCCGTTGGGGACGTAGACCTGCGCCATCACCGTGTTGATCGGGCCGTCGGCGCCGGTCCTCGCGTTGGAGATCATGTACGGCGCGACGACCGTTCCCGAGGGGATCGCGTTGGTCAGCGTCATCGTCACGCGCGACTCGACCATCCCGTCGGACGCGCAGCGGCCCACCTCGTAGTCCACCTCGTGCTGCAGCCAGGCGTCGAGCTTGGACCCCGAGGAGTTGATCGCCACCGCGGTCACGTGATGGCCGTCGGGGACGTCGAGCGACCCGCCGACGGGCGTGGGCAGCAGCATCGCCTCCACGTCCTTGTCGCGCGACCACACCATCACCCGGCTCTCGCCCATCGAGCGGGCCAGCGAGGAGAGCATGCCCGCCCGGTTCGACGAGGCCGTCACCTTCTCGATCGCCTGCCGCGTGACGGCCTCCTGGTACTCCTTGCGCGCGGCCTGCTCGGCGACGGTGGGGAACTTCGAGTAGATCCCGCGGACCGCGAACTCGGTCAGCCCGGCGCCGTCCAGCGAGCCACCGTCGGGCAGCGCGACGGTCGACCCGGTGGCGGTGAGCAGGTCGCCCAGCGCCTCCACGTCGGCGGTGAACACCCCGTCCAGGCTCTCCCCGGTCTTCACCTTCCAGCTGTGCAGCCACAGCTTCGCGGCGTCCGGGAAGTACGGGGAGAGGTTCATGTTGCCGATCAGCGCCGGGTCGTCGCCGTAGCGGGCGAAGTACTCCTCGCCCAGGTCGACCGGCAGCTGCGGGAAGCTGGGCAGGTCGGAGTTGCTGCCGACTTCCTCGACGGTCATCCGGCCGCGGTCGGCGCGCAGGATCGCATACGTGCCGAGGAACCCGCCCGTGCCGCGTGACTCGTTGGCGTTGAGGATCCCCACGAAGTAGCGCTTCGCGCCGTCGTGGCCCAGCAGGGTGGGCGCGACCGAGGCCGTGACGTGGGCGTTGCGGACGGTGGACGCCAGGCCCTCGAGCTCCTCGGACAGCTGCTCGGTCGCCTCGCGGACCGCTGGCAGGACGACGCCGCTGGAGTCGCCCAGGGCGGGGGAGTCCGCCAGCGTCGCGCGGGCCTGCGCCACCCCGTCGGCGGCCTGACCGAGCGGCTCGGCCGCCTGGGACAGCGCAGCCAGGTCGATGCGGCCCTTGGCGTCGATCAGCAGCGCCGGGTCCAGTGCGACCAGCGAGGACACGGCCGGGGCGATCGCGCTCATGGCGCCGTGCATCGCGTTCGCCACGTCGTGGACGCTGGTCGGGGTGGCGCCGATGACCGGGACCGCCGAGGCCGCGCGCCAGATCGGCGTGGAGGTGGCGTGCTTCGCGGCACCCACGTGGTCGGCCGCGGAGGTCACCAGCTGTGTGGCCTGCGCCACGTCCGAGGCGGACAGTGCCGAGCGCGCGGCGGTCAGCTCGTCGCGCGCCGCGGCCAGGTTCAGGTAGGTCCGGTAGGCGTTCAGGCCCAGCCACGCCAGCGCCAGCACGACCAGCGTGCCGACGGTGCCCAGGCCGATCGCCCAGCGGCGTCCGGTCGACATCGGGGTGACCCGCTACGCGCGCGGCTCGGGGGCGGGGACCTCGTCGGCGGTCAGCACCCGCCGGCTGGTCTCCGAGTCGTCCTGGTCCGGCCGTGACGAGTAGTCGTAGGCACCGCCGTAGGAGTACCCGTACTTGGTGTACCCGTAGCCGCGCCGGCGGGTCGGGGCGAAGTTGAGCACGGTCCCCAGCAGGCGCACGTTGACCTGCCGCAGCGCGTCGGCGGCCTCGGCGACCTGCTCGCGGCGGGTCCGGCCGTACCGGGTCACCAGGATCGCCCCGTCGGCCGCGGTCGCCAGGATCGCCGCGTCGGTGACCGGCAGCAGCGGCGGGGCGTCGATGATGATCGCGTCGTAGCGCTGCCCCAGCTGGGCCAGCAGGTCGGACATCTGCCGGGAGCCCAGCAGCTCGCTCGGGTTCGGCGGGATCGCCCCCGCGGGCAGGAAGTCGATCAGCCCGCGCTGCCACGACACGATCGCGGTGTCGAGCTCGACCTGGCCGATGAGCACGTCGGTCAGGCCCACGCTGCCGTCCACGCCCAGGTAGTCGGCGACCTTCGGCCGGCGCAGGTCCGCCTCGACCAGCAGCACCCGCGACCCGGCCTGCCCCAGCGCGATCGCCAGGTTGCACGCGGTGGTCGACTTGCCCTCCCCGGGCACCGACGAGGTGATGACCACGGCCCGGGCCGGGTTGTCGACGTCGACGTAGCGCAGGTTGGTGCGGATCGTGCGGAACGCCTCGGATCGCGGCGACCCCCGAAGCGTCACCAGCGGCTTGTTCTTCGCCTCCGGGTCGAAGGTGACCACACCCAGGGAGCTCGCCTCGCTGGCCTCCTCGACGTCGGCCGGGGTCGACACGGAGGTGTCCATCACGCGGCGCAGGATCGCGATGCCCACGCCGACCATCAGGCCCAGCATCGCGCCGAGCACCACGTTGAGCATCGTGCGCGGCGACACCGGGGTGCCGGGCACCTGGGCCGGGCGGATCAGCTCGGCCTTCACCGGCTTCTTGCCCGAGTCCGTGGTCTCCAGGCGCACGATCTCCTTGGCCAGCGACTTCGCCGTCGCGTTGGCCACCTTCGCGGCCTTCTCAGCCGACGTGTCGGTCGCGACCACGCTGAGCAGCACGGTGTTCGGCGGGCTCTGCGCCGACACGGAGGCGGCCAGGGTCGGGTAGCTCACGTCGAGGGCGAGCTTCTCGATGACCGGGTCGAGCACGCCGGGGGAGTCCACCACGTCGACGTAGGACTTGATCCGCTGCTGGACGTACAGCCCCCCGGAGTACGCGCTGGCGATCTCGTCAGCCGACTGCACCGACACGAACAGCTGGGCCTGCGCCTGGTACACCGGCGTCATCGCCATCGACAGCCCCAGCGCGGCGCCCGCCCCCACGAGCGTCGAGACCACGATGAGGATCCAGGACCTGCGCAGGATCTCCCAGTAGTCGTGCAGCGTCATCGGTTCGTCCCCCTGTCGACCGAAGCCCCCCGTTGGGCCCCCGTGCCGCACACGACAGGCGGCACCAAGGAGCCATGGTACGTGATCACCCCGCGCCCCTCCGGACCCGCCGGGGGGGCGGGGGCGGGCTCAGTGAGGGGACGGGGGCGGACGTGGGGTGGGGCGGGCGTCGGGGACGGGGCGGGGGCGGGCGGGCATTCACCCGTTCGGGTGGATCTGCGCTCCCCGGGGGATCCCCAACGTCGACAGCAGGTCCTCGTGCAGCTGCATCCACACGATGTGGCAGGAGTCGATCCCCAGGCCGTCGACCCAGCGGCGCTCGCCGCCGCGGACCCGGTCCAGCGCCGCCCGGAAGCGCCGGCCGTACCCGTCGAAGCGGGTCAGCCTGGCGGCCAGGGTGCCCCCGAGGTGGTCCAGCGCCAGGCCCACCGAAGCCATCGACTGCAGCGCCCGATCGTCCCAGCGGAAGTCCGAGTGGTCGTTGGCCGCCAGCGGGTCGCCGGGCAGCGGCCGGATCTGCCAGCGGGTCACCGCGTCCTGCAACCGGGCGTTCAGCGGCTCGAACGCGGTGAGCGCGGCTTCGAGCGCGGGCCGGGCGCCGGCCGCGTCGAGCTCGGCGGCCAGCCGGCGCTCATCCTCACGGCGGCCCGACTCGGTCAGGGACCAGCCCGCGGTGCCGGCGAACGCCGAGCGCGTCACCCATCCGACGGCCTGGAAGTCCAGGAGCAGCTCGCCCACGTCGGCGCGGTCCAGCCCGAAACGCGCGGAAACCGGGCCGACATCGGCGAACCCGAGCAGGCGAACCGCGTGCAGGCACAGCAGCTCGGGCGCGGAGGGGCGCGGCCCGCGCGGACCGGGCGCGGCGGGGCCCAGCTCGGGGGGCTCGGGCGCGGGGGGCTCGGGCGCGGGGGGCACGGGGGCATTCTCCCGTGGGGTCCGGCGGGGCGCTGGGGCGGGACGGGACGCTGGGGGCGGGGTTCGGGTGGGGCCGGCCCCCGGGGCGGGGTTCGGGGTGCCGGGCCCCGGCCGTTACAGCGGAGGGGCGCCGAGGCGGGCCAGCGCTTCTCCGGTCAGCCGGTAGGGCACCCACTCATCCATGGCCCGTGCGCCGAGGTCCTCGTAGAAGTCCCGGCTGGGCTGGTTCCAGTCCAGCACCCACCACTCCAGTCGGCGGTACCCGCGCTCCACGCAGATCTGCGCCAGCGCGCGCATGAGAGCCAGGCCGAACCCGTGCCCGCGGTACTGCGGCCGGACGTAGAGGTCCTCCAGGTAGATCCCGTGCCGCCCGAGCCAGGTCGAGGCGTTGAGGAACCACAGTGCGAACCCGGCCAGCCGCGGAGGAGCGGTGGCCAGGTCGGCGGTCGGG
>JBDHZV010000165.1:0-4740 GCA_039812125.1 Candidatus Nanopelagicales bacterium | reverse complement strand
CGGGAATGCGGCCGGACCTCCTGACCGTTGAGCAGTCAGGACCACGGCGGGAGGCCCGAGTGCTCGTTCAGATCCACGGTGAGGCGCGCATCGGCGCGGCGGCGACCGGCGGGAGGGTACCCTCTCCTGTCATGGGGACCGCCCAGCCTGCGCGGGAGACCGACGCGCAGCGGTCGGCCCGGTTCGAGCGGGATGCGCTGCCGCACCTGGACGCCCTCTACAGCGCTGCGCTGAAGATGACGCGCAGCCCGGCGGAGGCCGAGGACCTGGTCCAGGAGACCTACCTGAAGGCGTTCTCGTCGTTCCACCAGTTCTCCGAGGGCACCAACCTGCGCGCCTGGCTGTACCGCATCCTGACCAACACGTTCATCAACTCCTACCGCAAGAAGCAGCGGGAGCCCCAGCAGACCAACGCCGAGGACGTCGAGGACTGGCAGATGGCCCGGGCGGAGGGCCACACGGCGGGCGGGCTGCGCTCGGCGGAGGCCGAGGCCCTCGACCGGCTGCCCGACTCCGACGTGAAGTCCGCACTGGCGGCGCTGCCGGAGGACTTCCGGATGGCGGTGTACTACGCCGACGTGGAGGGGTTCGCCTACAAGGAGATCGCCGAGATCATGGGCACCCCGGTCGGGACCGTGATGTCGCGGCTGCACCGCGGCCGCAAGCTGCTGCGCGAGCTGCTCGAGGACTACGCGGTCGAGCGGGGCCTCATCCCGAGCCGCGGGGAGGGCCCGTCATGAGCTGCGGCGACCCCCACGACCTGGACTGTCACGACGCGCTGTCGCGGCTGTACGAGTACATCGACGGTGAGGTCGACGGGCCGGACCACGCCGTGATCGCCCAGCACCTGCACGAGTGCGGACCCTGCCTGCACGAGTACGACGTCGAGGAGCTCATCAAGTCCGTGGTGGCCCGGTCCTGCTGGGAGCACGCACCGGACCAGCTGCGCGCCCGCGTGCTGGCTGAGATCGTCTCGGTGCGGATCCGGCTCGCCCCGTCCGGGGACGGCCCCGGGCCGCGCGCCTGACATGATCCGGGCATGGCCCACCTGAGCACCCACCTGCTGGACCCGCGGGAGCGTCCGGCCGTGGTGGCGGATGCCTGCGCCCTGGTCGACCGGGAGCTGACGCGCACCTCGGGGCTGTCCGGGATGGCGCTGCGCGCGGCGCACCGGGTCGTGGTCGGGATCCGCCCCGGGATGGTCCCGCATGCCGTGGACGCGCTGCTGCCGGCGTTCGCCGACCAGCTCGACCCGTTCTACCAGGAGTACGTGGCCACCGGGACCCCGCTGCCCGTGCTGCTGGACGAGCAGCGCGGCAGCATGGCCGACGCCCTGCTGTCGATCACCGACGACCGGGTGTCGGCCTCCTCGAACGCAGCGGTCCGGCGGGCCTACCAGTCGGTGCGACGCTCGGCCCGGGGCCATGTGGAGGCGGCGGCCCCGGGGATCGGCGGCCTGCTGGCCGCGCACGTCCCGGAGGTCAGGGCTGGCTCCGACTGAGCAGCGCGGGGTCCGGCTACCGGGCGTCCTCGTAGCCGACGGCCAGCCACCCGGCGGCCTCGGCGTCGAGCTCGGTGGCGGCGTGCACCTCGAGGTGGTGCATCCACCGCTGCGGGTAGGGCTCCAGCACCTGCTTGAACCGGGAGCTGTCCAGCGGGTGGTGGGTGCCCACCGAGAGCACGACGGGCACCTCGGCCCGGGGCAGCCACAATCCCGGCCGCCACAGCCACGCGAAGGCCACCCGTCGGCGCAGCGCCACCTGGGACCGGGTCATCCGGATGGTGGCCGGTCCCAGCCCCGCGACCACGCCGCAGGCCCACCCCAGCACCTCGACGCCCAGGGGTGACTCCTCGAAGAACGTCGCGACCCGGGGCATCGCCCGGGGGTCGTCGACGGCCCATTCGTGCGCCACCGGCTCATACCCGCGACGGGGGTGCGGCGGGGGCCGGGACATGTCCCCGACAGTAGCCCCGGGGTGAGCGCGGCTGCCTGCCAGCGGCGGTCCGCCCGGACATGACGGAGGAGGGGTCCGTGGACCCCTCCCCAGGTGCGCCGGTGGCCCGGCGCGGGACGTGCGTCAGGCGTTGGGACGGCGGCCGTGGTTGGCCCCGTTGCCCTTGCGGCCGCGGCGCTTGCGGGCGCGCTTGCTCATGGTCGGCTCCTCGGCATCAGGGATTGCGGCCCACATGGTCCCACACCGCGGGGCGGCCCCGGAAATCGGATCCTCATGCCTTTGGGGGGTCCTGGTAAAGCAGGCCCGCCGCGATGTCGAGTCCCACGGTCGTGAGCCTCTCATCGGTGGGCAGGGCAGCGTTCGGCATGCCGGACCGCACTGCCCGCGTGACCTCGGGGCGGTCCGTGGAGCCCTACCTGCGGGCAGTGGTGGAGTCCGGGGGATCCGACCTGCACATCAAGGTGGGTTCCCCGCCGCGGGTGCGCATCGACGGCCGGCTGCGCAAGCTGCAGGCCCCCGAGCTGACCGCCGAGGACACCGAGCACATGGTGCGCCAGGTGCTGCGCTCGGACCTCATCGAGACGTTCGAGCGGACCTCGGAGGCCGACTTCGCGTACGCCATCGAGGGGGTGGGCCGGTTCCGCGTGAACGCGTTCCGGCAGCGGGGGTCGGCCGGGATGGTGTTCCGCCGGGTGGCCATCGGGGCCGAGCCGCTGGAGGGCCTGGGACTGCCACCGGTCGTGGCGGCGCTGGCCACCGAGCCCCGCGGGCTGGTCCTGGTCACCGGCCCCACCGGCTCGGGGAAGTCCACGACGCTGGCCGGGATGATCGACCACGTCAACGGCCACCGCGAGGTGAACATCGTCACGATCGAGGACCCCATCGAGATCGTGCACTTCGACAAGCTGGGCATGATCAGCCAGCGGGAGGTCCACGTCGACACCGAGGACTTCGCCACGGCGATGCGCGCGGCGATGCGCCAGGACCCCGACGTGATCATGGTCGGGGAGATGCGCGACCTGGAGACGGTCAAGGCCGCCATCACCGCCGCGGAGACCGGTCACCTGGTGATGTCGACCCTGCACACCGTGGACGCCCAGGAGACGGTGGCGCGCATCATCGACTTCTTCCCGCCGCACGAGCAGCAGCAGGTCCGGTTCTCGCTGGCCGGCTCGCTGCGCGGCATCCTGTGCCAGCGGCTGGTCACCCGCGCCGACGGCCGCGGCCGCTGCGTGGTGATGGAGGTGTGCGTCAACACCGGCCGGGTCGCCGACGCCATCGCCGACCCGGCCAAGACCTCGACGCTGGGAACCCTGGTCGCCGAGGGCGGGTACTACGGGATGCAGACGTTCGACCAGCACCTGACAGCGCTGTACCGCGACGGGGTGGTCGGCCTGGACGCGGCGCTGGCCGCCTCGTCCAACCCGCACGACCTGATGGTCGAGCTGCGCCGGCTGGGCCTGGTCTCGTGACCGCGGCCGGCGACCGGCCCGGTGCCGGTACGGGCGCCGCTGGGCCGCCGACCCACCGGCGACCCGCCCTACGCTGGCTGCCATGACCGTGCTGCGCTTCACCGTGACCGAGGCCGACACCGCGATCGCCCTGGGCAGCGGCGACGTGCCGGTGCTGGCCACGCCCCGACTGCTGGCGTGGATGGAGGCCGCCACCGTCCAGGCCGCTGCGGCCGGGGTGGATCCGAGCAGCACGACGGTCGGCACCGAGGTGTGGGTGCGCCACCGCCGGCCGTCCCCGGTGGGCACGGTCGTGGTGGTCGAGGTGACCGCGTCCGGGGAGACCGACCGGGGGCTGTCCTTCGACGTGGTCGCGAGCAACGCGGCCGACCCGCGGACCGGCGGGGCCACGGTCGAGGTGGCCCGCGGGCGGGTGCTGCGCGCCGTGGTGGACCGCGCGGCCTTCGTGGCCGCGGCGACCCGGGAACCGGGCGGCGGCTGAGGTGACGACGGGGGCGGGCGACGTGGCGACCGGGGCGGGCGCCGTCGCGACGGGGGCAGGGCGCACGCGCCGGTGGGCGACGCGCCGGCGATGTGGGGACGACCGGCTCGCGTGTGCCGCGCCCGGCACTAGAGTGAACGCGCCAGCACGAGGAGGAGCCATCCATGCCGGATGAGACGACCCGCGGGTTCATGACCTCTGCCGAGATCGGCGAGCAGCCCGAGGCCCTGGCCCGACTCCTCGCGCCGGGGGCCCTGGCTGCGGTCGGGGCCCTGGCCGAGGTGGTCCGCTCCCGCTCGCCACGGTTCGTGCTGCTGGCCGCGCGGGGCACCAGCGACCACGCCGCCCAGTACGCGAAGTACCTGGTCGAGGTGTCCCTCGGACTGCCGGCCGGCATGGCCTCGCCCTCGACGATGACCGCCTACGGGGCCCGTCCCGACCTGTCCGACGTGCTGCTGCTGACGATCAGCCAGAGCGGTGGCTCGTCGGACCTGATCCAGACGGTGCGCACCGCGCGGGCCGGCGGGGCGACCACGGTGTCGCTGACGAACACCCCCGGCAGCGCCCTGGCCGCGCAGTCCGAGCTGCACCTGGACATCCTGGCCGGCCCGGAGCTGTCGGTGTCGGCGACCAAGAGCTACTCCTCGGAGCTGCTGGCCCTGTGGCTGGTGGTGCAGGGCATCCGTGGGGCCGACGTCAGCGCCGCGCACGGCATCCCGTCCGCGGCCCGGGCCATGGTCGAGCGCCGCGGCGAGATCGCCGACCTGGCGGCGAGGTTCCGACTGGCCGACCGGATGGTCACCACGGCCCGCGGCTACTCCTACCCGACCGC
>JBDHZV010000164.1:0-4769 GCA_039812125.1 Candidatus Nanopelagicales bacterium | reverse complement strand
CGCGGCGGAAGGCCGCACCCCATCGAGGCGGGAGGACTCGCCTGGAGTGCAGGCATTCCGACCACTGCTCGAGCGAATCCGCCGCGGCCGACCGGGGTCTACGGGCACTGCCTCTCGGCGCCACACACGCCGCGCTGGATGCGCGGACCGGCGGCTACGCCGGGCGGCGGAGCGTCTCGATGAGGTCGAACAGCACCGGGTTGAACGCCTCGCCCGCGGTGAACAGCCGGTCGGGCACGATCACCAGCTCCGGCCCGACCGGCCACACCTGGGAGCTGTCCACGGGCAACACCAGGATCCGCAATGTGAACAGCGCCACCGGCCCCTGCTTCGACAGGTAGGCACGGACTATCGGGGAGTGCCGCAGGCATTCCTGATGGATCGCGTCTCGCGTGGCTTCCTGGTGGGCTTGTGACCAGATGATCGCGGGGTGACGGAGGTACTCGACCTGCTTCGCGAGTTGCACGTCGCCGATGAACTCCGGTGACAGGACGTCGACGGCCCAGTCGTTGCCGGCGGCCAGGCATCTGGTCCACCAGCTGTTCCACGCGACCGTGTACAGGTCACCCACGGACTCCACGACGTCGGCCGGGATTCCGGCCCTCGGGTCGACCCGTGGCAAGCCGACCGGGGCAGCAGTCTGCGTGACGCCCAACGCATCACGCATGTAGAGGACGGTCAGCAACCGGGACGACTGGTCAACCCGGACCTGCCAATAGCCGGCCCCGTCAAGGCGTCTCCTCGTGAACCTCATCGCTCACCCCGTCCTCGACGCCCGGCACCAACCCCTGGCCGGAGCCGCAGGGTCGTCCCCCAGGCCCAGCCTGTCACCAGTTCGCCAAGTGAAGCACCCCCGGTTGGTGTGCCGCGCTTCTCTCGTGGGCCAACGTTGGTCACGCCGAAGGACTCCCTCCTGCAGTGCGTCCGCAGGCGGCGGAAGGCAGCACCTGAGAAGTTCGGGCGCGGAGCTCGGGATGAGCTTGGGCCCGCCACTTGGCCTTGCCTCGCCCATGGAGCGTGCGCGGTCCAGGGCGACGCGCCGCCAGAGGGGCCCCTCCACACCGCTAGTCACTGGGGTACTAGTATCGTGCCCGTGAGTGTTCCCATGACCGTCCTGGGTCTGGTCGAGACGGAGCCGCGCCACGGCTATGAGGTGAAGAAGGTCTACGACGCGCATTTCTCGGGCGGCGAGCGTCCGTTGAAGGTGGGCCAGCTCTACGCGACCCTGAGCCGCTTGGAGCGCGATGCGCTGATCGTTTCGACCGGCGTCGACCGCGACGCTGGGCCGGATCGCACCGTCTATGCGGCGACCGACGCGGGCCGCGCCCGGGTCGAGGATTGGTTGGCCACGGCGGAGCCGGATGCGCCGTACTTGCAGTCGGTGGTGTTCGCCAAGGTGCTGCTGGCCCTGATGGCGGGCAGGGCCGCCGAGCAGGTGCTGGCGGTGCAACGCTCGGCGCACCTGGCGCTGATGCGGCTGTGGACCTCACGCCGGCGGGAGGCGGCGAGCACGGAGGCTGCGATCGCTGCGGACTTCGTGCTGTTCCACCTGGACGCCGACCTGCGCTGGCTGGAGGCGACCGGGGCACGCCTGGATCGACTGGCGGCGGAAGTGGCGCGATGACCGGCGAGCAGTTGGATGGCGCGGCGGGCGAGGTGGCCGGCCCTGCGGGCCGGTCCGCTGGGGATGTGTTGCTGGCGGCTGAGTCGTTGGCGGTGTCGTTCGGGCCGACGCCGGCGCTGGTGGATGCCTCGGTGGCTGTGTGGCCCGGAGAGGTGCTGGCGATCCTCGGGCCCTCCGGGTCGGGCAAGTCGACCCTGCTGCACTGCCTTGCGGGGATTCTGCGCCCGGACGCCGGTTCGGTGCTGTACCGGGGGCGGCGGTTGGATTCGGCCAGCGACGCGGCGCGGTCGCGGATCCGGCGAGACGACTTCGGGTTCGTGTTCCAGTTCGGGCAACTGGTGCCGGAACTGACCGCGGCGGAGAACGTCGCCCTGCCCCTGCGGCTGTCCGGCGTGCCGGCCCGCGAGGCGCACGACCGGGCCGCGCAGTGGCTGGAGCGGGTGGACGTGGCCGAGCTGGCCACCCGTCGCCCGGGTGAGCTGTCCGGTGGGCAGCAGCAGCGGGTGGCGGTGGCCCGGGCCCTGGTGGCTGGGCCCCGGGTGGTGTTCGCCGACGAGCCGACCGGGGCACTGGACTCGTTCAACGGCGAGGTGGTGATGGACCTGCTCACCGCGACGGCCCGGCAGCTCGGCGCGGCGGTGGTGCTGGTCACCCACGACCACCGGGTCGCCGCGTACTCCGACCGGGAGGTCGAGGTCCGCGACGGCCGCACCACGACCACGGTCCCGGCATGACCACCGACGGTGGGCCGCAGGCCACGGTCGGCGGGCGGCACGGGGGACTGCCCGCCGCCGAGGCGTCCGGGGCGGGGATGGGCCGGGCGCGACTGGTGCTGCTGGGCTGGCGGATGTCGGTGGCCACAGCCGACGGAAGGCGCCGGCTGCTGGTGGCCGGGCTCGGTGCGGCGCTGGCGATGCTGGTACTGGTGGCCGGACTCGGGGTCGTGAATGCCCGCGCCGTGCAGCAGCAGCGGGTCGCTGACCGGTTCCCCACCCCGGTGGAGCAGCGGCCCGACGACGGCCTGGCGGTGGTCCCGGCCACGAACGGCTCCGGCCCCACCACCTGGTTCCGAGGCATGGCCGTGGACGTGGTCACCGCGGTGCCGATCGGCACCCCACCGGCCCCGCCGGGGTTGGCGGCGTTCCCCGAGCCGGGTCAGATCGCGGCCTCCCCAGCGTTCGCGGCGCTGCATGCCAGCGACCGGTTGTTCGCGGCCCGCTACCCCGGCCAGGTGGTCGCCACCATCGGCCCGGCGGGACTGGCCGGCCCGAACGAGCTGTACGCGTGGGTCGCGGTAGCCGACGGATCGGGCACATACGACACTGCCGGCTACGGCCAGCCCGAATGGATGCGCCACACCGATCCGCAGCAGCAGACCGCGGACCTGGTGATCCCGCTGGGCGTGCTGCTGTTCGTGCTGCCCGTGCTGATCCTGCTCGGCACCTCGACCCGGCTGGGCTCGGCCCAGCGCGACCAGCGCATGGCCGCGATGCGGCTGGTCGGCGCCACCCCCGGCGAGGTGCGCCTGGTGTCGGCGGCCGAAGCCGGGGCGATCGGCGCGGTCGGGGTGGTCGGCGGCCTGCTGCTGTTCGCGCTGGCCCGCCCGCTGGTCGGGCTACTGCCGTGGCGCCCGGGACTGTTCCCAACCGACTTGGCTCCATCCCCGAGCCTGGTGGGGCTGACGGCGGTCGCGCTGCCGCTGCTCGGGGTGCTCGCCGGATACGCCTCCCAGCGTCGCGTCGTGACCAGCCCGCTGGGCGTCACCCGTCGGACCACCCCCCGCCCACCCCGATCGTGGCGGGCGATCCCGCTGGCCGTGGGCCTGGGCCTCCTGCTGGTCCTGCTCGTGTTCCCCTCGCTCGTCAATGGCAACCCGGGCGTCGTCTACGTGCTTCTGCTCGGCGGCGCGGGGCTCACCCTGCTCGGCCTGGTGCTGGCCACCCCGCTGGTCGGCGCGTTGGCCGCGGGGGCCCTGCTGCGCCTGCGGCGCCTGCCGGTGGCCGGCGTCCTGGCCGCCCGGCGGGTGCAAGCCGATCCGATGTCGGCGGCCCGGCTGGTCACCGGCGTCACGGTGCTCACGTTCATCGCCACCTGGACCCTGGCCGCGTTCCTGCCCGTGCTCGAACAGGCCAACACCGGCTACATCGCCGTGCAGCAGGCCGAAGTAGCGCCCGGCACCGTCGCCGGGCTCTCCCGCCTCGACACGATCCCCGCACTGCAGGCCACCGCCGGGGTGCGCGTCGCCGTGCCCATCCTCCTCGGGGAACCCACCCAGACCAGCGAGGAGGACGACGACTGGACCGGCTCACCAGGCATCGGCGATTGCGCCGCCCTCGCGGCCGTGCTGCGCGCCCCGCTGCCGCAGTGCCAGCCCGGGACCGCTTACACGATCAACAGCGACCCCACCAAGGCGCCGATTCGCCTCGTCGACCCCATCGACCGGCGCACCCTCGACCTGCCCCCGGTCCGCTACCAGCGCACCGCCCTGCCCGACGGGCAGGTCCGCGACGGCCTGCGTGGCCTCGGAGTCGGCGACTACCTGCTGCCCGCCAACAACACCCCGAAGGCCCTGCCCAAGGACTGGCCCGCGCAGATGCTCGTCGCCACCGACGGCGACCCGGACACCATCGAGGCCGTCAAGACCATCATGGCCGCCTCCACCGGCCAGGTACCCGACTCCGCTGCGGACCAGCAGCGCGAAGGCTCCACCGACCAGCGGCTCTACACCTTGCTGCTCGTGGCCTACCTCGCCGCGATCGCCCTGATCGCCATGGTCAGCCTCGCGGTCGCCGGAGCCGACGACCTGCGTACCCGCGCCAGATCCATGGCCGGCCTGGCCGCCGCGGGCACCCCCGTGGGCACCCTGCGCCGCGCCAGCCTCATCCAACTGGCCCTCACCCTCATCCCCGCAGTCGCCCTGGCCCTGGCCGCCGCCACCATCGCCGGCTACATGTACTCCCAGCTCTGGCTCGTGGACTCCAGCCCGGGCGCGCCCCGCCCCTTCGACCCCGCCGTCATCGCCGCCGTCGGCATCGGCGCCGTGCTTATCGTGCTCATCGCCTACACCCTGACTCTGCCCACCCTCCGCACCACCGTCGACCTGCGCAGCCTCCGCGCCACCTGAAGAAGGCGCCCAACTCGCGGC
>JBDHZV010000163.1:0-4839 GCA_039812125.1 Candidatus Nanopelagicales bacterium | reverse complement strand
GCGTTGCCGATCGACACGTGCACCGCGGCCCCGGGCGGGCACAGGCCGCGGGCCACGCGCAGCAGCGCCGCGATCCCCGCCTCGTTGTGGGCGAAGTCGAGGATGACGTGGGCGCGGCCCCCCTCGACCGGGACCGACCAGATGTTCATCCGGCCCGGGCTGGTCCCCGGGTCGGGCGTGAACCTGCGCAGCGCGCTGCGGACCGCGGTCAGGGGCAACCCGGCGGCCAGCGCCGCACTGGCCGCCGCCAGCGCGTTGGCCACGTTCTCCTGCGAGAGCCCGGCGATCGTGACCGGCATCCGGTCGACCCGGCCGAGGTCGACGTCCAGGTCGACCCACCCCTCCACGACGGCATGGCCGGCCCCGTTCACCGACGTCAGCGGGGCGCGCAGGTAGCGGGCCAGCGCCGCGCCCTCGCTGTCGGTGTCCGTGGCGAAGAACCACGGCCGACCGGGGCCGGCCGCGTGGTACTGGCGCACCAGCGGGTCGTCGGCGTTGAGCACCGCCCACCCGCGGGACCGGACCACCCGCACCACCGCGGACTTGGCCCAGGCCAGCTGCTCGACCGTGTCGATGCCGTGCTGGCCGAGGTGGTCGGCGCTGACGTTGGTGAAGACCGCGACGTCGACGCTGGCGACCCCCATCCCGCGCAGCATCAGCCCACCCCGGGCGGTCTCCAGCACCGCGAACCGCACCCGCGGGTCCTCCAGCACCCGCCGGGCCCCACCGGGACCCGACCAGTCGCCCCGCTCGACGCACGCCCCGTCGATGTAGACGCCGTCGGTGGTGCTCCAGCCCGGCAGCCGGCCGGACTCGGCGGCCATCCGGGCGAGCAGGCGGGTCGTCGTCGTCTTGCCGTTCGTCCCGGTCACCGCCACCGTCGGGACCCGGGGGTCCACCAGCGTGGGCGGGTCCCCCGGGTCGGCGTCACGGACCGTGTCGGCGGCCCTGCTGATGCGGGTCGCCAGGGAGCGCCGCGGGCCCCCGTCGAGCACCTCGACCAGGGCGTGGCCCAGCGCGCGACCGGTCCCTTCACGGACCCAGGGGAAGGCCACGACCAGGGTGCCGCGCGGCCCGGGACGGCTCACCGCGGGACCCACCCAGGTGCCCGACTCGTGGGCGATGCGGTCCACGACCTCGGCCGGGTCGACGCCCCGATCGATGGGCCCGTCCAGCGTCACCCGGATGGCCGGGCCCGGGATGTCGGCGTTGGGCCCGACGAGCACGCGCAGCTCGACCAGCGACATGGGCGGCATTCTGCCCTGCCGAGGTGTCGAGCGCACCGGCCCTCCCCCCGCTAGGGTGCGTGGATGCGCCGCGACCAGGCCGACCGACCCGCCCCAGCCGAGCACCCGGAGCTCCCGCGATGAGCTGGGGTCTGACCGGCGAGGCCGCCCGGGCCCAGGTGGAGGCCGACTTCCGGGCCCTGCCCCTAGACGCCTGCGCCGCGGCCGCGGTGGAGCGGGGGGGCGCCCTGGGTGCCGAGCACGTCGACGTGCGGGTGTCCCGCCAGCGCAGCCGGTCGGCGGGCACCCGCGACGGCGAGCCGCTGGGCGTGGGCAGCGACACCACGACCGGCCTGGGCGTGCGGGTCCTCGTCGACGGCGTCTGGGGGTTCGCCGCCAGCGAGGACGTGACCCCGGGATCGGCGGCCCGGCTGGCCGCTGACGCCGTGGCCCTGGCGCGCGTGTGTGCGCCGGTGGCGGTGGCCCGGGTCGTCCTGGCCGACGAGCCCGTCCATGCCGGTCAGGCCTGGGCCAACCCGATCGCCGTCGACCCGTTCGCCGTGCCGGACGCCGAGGTGCTCGACCTGCTGCGCGCGCGCAGCGCGGCGCTGCTGGCCTCCCCGGACGTGCACCGGGTCGACGCCCACGCCCTGGCCGCCCGCGACATCACGTTCTACGCCGACAGCTCCGGGACCGACACCCTGCAGCAGCGCACCCGGGTGTCCGCACAGCTCGTCGGGTTCCACATCGGCCAGGGACGGTTCGACGACATGGCGACCTGCGCTCCGCCGGCGGCACGCGGCTGGGAGTACGTGGCTGGCGACGGCACGTGGGACTGGGACGCGGAGCTCGCCCAGCTGCCCGGGTGGTTGGCCGAGCGGGCCCAGGCGCCCACACTGGAGCCGGGTGACTACGACCTGCTGATCGATCCGACCAACCTGTGGCTGACCATCCACGAGAGCGTCGGGCACGCGACGGAGCTCGACCGGGCCCTGGGCTACGAGGCCAACTACGCCGGCACGTCCTTCGCCACCCCGGACCAGCTGGCAACCCTGCGCTACGGCTCGCCGCTGATGCACGTGACCGGCGACCGGACTGCGCCGCACGGCCTGGCCACGGTCGGCCACGACGACGAGGGGGTCGCCGCCCAGCAGTGGGACCTGGTCCGCGACGGCGTGCTGGTGGGCTACCAGCTGGACCGGCGGATGGCGGCCGAGCATGAGATGGGCAGGTCGAACGGCTGCGCGTTCGCCGACTCCGCCCTGCACGTGCCCCTCCAACGGATGCCCAACGTCAGCCTGCAGGCCGACCCGACGGGCCCGCAGGTGGCCGGGCTCATCGCCGGGATCGAGGACGGCGTGTACGCCGTCGGGGACAAGTCCTGGTCGATCGACATGCAGCGGTACAACTTCCAGTTCACCGCGCAGCGGTTCTGGCGGATCCGGTCCGGGCGGGTGGTCGGCCAGGTCCGCGACGTGGCCTACCAGTCCAGCACCCCCCGCTTCTGGTCGTCCCTGGCCGCCCTGGGGGGCCCGGGCACCTACCTGCTCGGGGGGGCGCTGAACTGCGGGAAGGCCCAGCCGGGGCAGGTCGCCCCGGTCAGCCACGGCTGCCCGGCCGCCCTCTTCACCGGGGTGTCCATCCTCGGCACCGGTGCCCAGGACGCCGCATGAACGCCCAGGACCTGGTCGAGACCGGGGTGACGCTGCTGGCAGGGCAGCGCGGGGCCGTGCTGGTGGAGGCTGCCACGACCGCGAACCTGCGCTGGGCCAACTCGTCGCTGACCACCAACGGGGTGGCCACCACCCGGCGCGTGCACGTCGTGGTCCACCCGGAGCTGGCCGGGGGCAGCGCCACCGGCACCGCCAGCGGCATGGTGCACGACCGGGCCGACCTGGAGTCGCTGCTGGCCCGGGCCCGAGCAGCAGCGCAGGACGCGGGCCCTGCCCAGGACCGGGCGCCGGAGGTCCCCGCCCGACCGGCGAGCCCGGACTGGGACGCCGCGCCGGGCAGCACCGGTCCGGACGCCCTGGCCCCGGTCACCGCCCTGCTGTCGCAGGCCCTGCCGGACCGGCGCGCCGAGCTGTTCGGCTACGCCGAGCACGACGTCACCACGACGTACCTGGGGACGTCGGCGGGCCTGCGGCTGCGCCATGAGCAGCCCAGCGCCCGCTTCGAGCTGTGCGGCAAGTCCCACGGGCGGACCCGGTCGGCGTGGGCCGGGCGCTCGGGCCGCCACCTGGCCGACCTGGACCTGGTCAGCACGCCGGACGAGGTGCGCCGCGGGCTGCAGGCCCAGGCCCGCCAGGTGCAGGTCGCCGCCACCCCGCAGATGGTCGTCCTGTCCCCGTCCGCCGCGGCGGACATGCTGGTGTACCTGTGGTGGTCGGCGGGGCTGCGCGACGCGGTCGAGGGCCGCAGCGCCTTCTCCGGGCCCGGGGGCACCACCCGCCTGGGCGAGCGGGTCAGCCCCGTGCCGTTCTGGATGCGCTCCGACCCGGACGCCCCGGGCCTGCAGTGCGCCGACCACGCCCTGGCCACCGAGTCCTCGCCGGTGACCAGTGCCTTCGACCTGGGGCTGCCCGTGCCGGCCGCCGACTGGCTGTCGGAGGGTCGCATCACCGGCCTGATGTCCACCCGGCACTCCGCCGGCGCAGCGGGGCTGGCGCCGACCCCCACGGCCGACAACCTGCTGGCCGGGGTCGCGGGGGCCACGGGGGGCCTGGACGAGCTGGCCCAGCGGGTGGGCGACGGCCTGGTCGTCACGTGCCTGTGGTACATCCGCGAGGTGGAGGCCCAGACCCTGCTGCTGACCGGGCTGACCCGCGACGGTGTCTACGTCGTGCGCGGCGGAGAGGTCATCGGCGCCTGCGGCAACTTCCGGTTCAACGAGAGCCCGCTGGGGATGCTGGCCCGCATCCGGGACGCGGGCGCCCCCGTCGACTGCCTGCCCCGGGAGTGGGCCGACTGGGTCACCCGCGCACGGGTCGCCCCGCTGGCGGTCGACGGCTTCGGCCTGTCGACGGCCAGCGAGGCGGTCTGATCCGCGCGGTCAGGCGTCCTCGAGGCGGAACCCGATCTTCATGGTCACCTGGAAGTGGTCCACGTCGCCGTCGCGCACGTAGCCACGCACCTGCGTCACCTCGAACCAGTCGATGTGCCGAATGGTCTGCGCGGCCCGGCTGACCCCGTTGCGGATGGCAGCGTCCACCCCCTCGGGGCTGGTGCCGACGATCTCGGTGAGCCGATAGGTCCTGCTCGTCATGATGCCTCCTGTGGTGTGCTCGCTGGGTCGTGCCCGATCGCCCTGTCGTGGGCAGGATGCCGCATCCGGCGCCGGGTCGTAGGCTGAACAGGTGGTCAGGCGCCGGAACGAGCAGGTGCACCGGATCACCACGGCCCAGCCGGACGCCACCCCGGAGCAGCTGTCCCGGGAGCGCACCTACCTGGCGATGATGGCCACGCGGATGGTCGCGATCGTCGTGGCCGTGGTCGTGCCCGGGTTCTGGAGGTGGGTGGCCATCGCCGCGGGCGTCCTGCTGCCCTACGTCGCGGTCGTCATGGTCAACGCGGCGCGCACCCGCGGCGCCGGCGAGGCCGAGGACCCCTTCAC
>JBDHZV010000162.1:0-4975 GCA_039812125.1 Candidatus Nanopelagicales bacterium | reverse complement strand
TCGGTCAGTCCGGTCATCGTCGCTCCTCCAGGGTGCGCAGGGCCCCGTCCAGCCGGCGCCAGTCGTCGAGCAGGACCTGGGCCAGGGCCAGCCCGTCGGGGCTGGCCGTGTAGTACTTGCGGGGGCGCGGCTCCTCGGTGCTCCAGCGGCTGTCCAGCAGCCCCTGCCGCTCGAGCCGGCGCAGCACCGGGTAGAGCGTGTTGGCGTCGACGTCGAAGCCGGCGTGCTGGAGCGCCTCGAGCAGCGCGTAGCCGTACCCCGGGGTGCGCAGCATCAGCAGGCTCGCCATCACGACGGTCCCGCGGCGCACCTCCTGGAGGTGCGTCGCGAGATCGTCGTCGGACGCCATGCGTCACACCATAGTGTGCGTGACACAGTATTGTCGAGAGCGGTCCGCAGCACCGCCGGAGCGTCTCGGAGCAGAGTTTCCCCGAATTGACAACCCCGGAATGTGCATAGTCGTAACGCAGCACCGCTATGGTGTCGCAATGACCCAGGACACATCTGTGCCATCGACCGCCCCTGCCGCCCCCATCCGCGCCGACGAGACGCCGGCCACGGGCGGGCACGGGGTGGGACCGATGTTCCAGCCGACCCATCCGATCGCCCTCGCGCCGGTGACCGCGCCGCCGCACTCGGTCGACGGGTTCGTGCGGGAGTTCCTCCGCGAGCTGAACACCGGCCAGGGCGTCGCGCTGTCGCAGTCGACGACGAACGACCAGTACCTCGCCCTGGCCCGCACCGTGCGGCACTACCTGATGGCGCGCTGGCTGGAGACCCTGCGACACAACCGCGCGACCAAGGCCAAGGTGGTCGGGTACCTGTCCGCCGAGTACCTGCTCGGTCGCCAGCTCGGCAACGCACTGCTGGCCAGCGACCTCAACGAGGTCGCCGAGAAGGCCCTGGCGGGGTGCGGCCTGGACCTGGCCACGCTGCGGGCCCAGGAGGTCGAGCCCGGCCTCGGCAACGGCGGCCTCGGCCGGCTCGCCGCGTGCTTCATCGACTCCCTGGCGACCATGAGCGTCCCGTGCATCGGCTACGGCATCCGCTACGAGTACGGCATCTTCCGCCAGACCTTCGTCGAGGGTCGCCAGGTCGAGCAGCCGGACACCTGGCTGTCCCTGGGCGGGCCGTGGGAGTTCCCGCACCCCGAGGCCGCCGTCCAGGTCGACTTCGGCGGGTACACCGAGAAGTACGACGACGAGGGCGTCGAGCGCACCCGTTGGGTGCCGGGCTGGAACGTGCTGGGCGTGCCCTACAACTACATGGTCCCGGGCTACCAGAACGGCCGGGTCAACACCCTCCGGCTGTGGAGCGCCCAGGCGACCAAGGCGTTCGACCTGGCGATCTTCAACTCCGGCGACTACGCCGAGGCGGTCCGCGCCCAGACCTTCGCCGAGAACATCACCAAGGTGCTCTACCCCGAGGACTCCACGCCCCAGGGCAAGGAGCTCCGGCTGCAGCAGCAGTACTTCTTCGTGGCCTGCTCGATCCGGGACTTCATCGACCACGTGCTCGAGCCCGGCTTCGACCTGCACCACCTGCCGGAGCGGATCATCTTCCAGCTCAACGACACCCACCCGGTGATCGCCGTTCCCGAGCTGATGCGCGTGCTGGTCGACGAGAAGAAGTTCGAGTGGGACGAGGCCTGGGAGCTCACCCAGAAGTGCTTCGCCTACACCTGCCACACCCTGCTGCCCGAGGCGCTGGAGACCTGGTCGACCGACCTGCTGGGCCGGCTGCTGCCGCGCCACCTCGAGATCATCTACCGGATCAACGACGAGTTCCTCGCCGAGGTGCGTGCCGCGTTCCCCGACGACGAGCTGCGGGCCCGCCGGATGTCCATCGTGACCGACTACCCCGAGCGGATGGTCCGGATGGCGTACCTGGCAACGGTGGCCGGCACCAAGGTCAACGGCGTGGCCGCGCTGCACTCGCAGCTGCTGGCCGACAAGGTGCTTCCGGACTTCTCCAGCTACTGGCCGGAGAAGTTCACCAACGTCACCAACGGCGTCACCCCGCGACGCTTCCTGCACATGGCCAACCCGTCGCTGTCGAACCTCATCACCGAGGCGCTCGGCCCGGGCTGGGTCACCGACCTGGAGCGGCTGGCCGAGCTGGAGCCCTACGCCGAGGACGAGGAGTTCCGCGCCCAGTTCCGTGCGGTCAAGGCCAAGAACAAGGCCCGGCTGCGGGCCCTGCTCATCGCCCGGGACGGCATCGTGCTTCCGGAGCACAACCTGCTCGACGTGATGGTCAAGCGGCTGCACGAGTACAAGCGCCAGTCGCTGAAGCTGCTGCACGTGGTGTCGCTGTACGACCAGATCATCTCCGGCCGAGTCGATCCCGAGACGATCACCGCGCGCACGGTCGTGTTCGGCGCCAAGGCCGCCCCCGGCTACCGGATGGCCAAGGAGACGATCTACCTGATCAACAAGGTCGGCCAGACCATCAACTCCGACCCGCGGGTCGATGGTCGGATCAGCGTGGCGTTCCCCGCGAACTACAACGTGACGCTGGCCGAGAAGCTGATCCCGGCGGCCGACCTGTCCGAGCAGATCTCGCTGGCCGGCATGGAGGCCTCGGGCACCGGCAACATGAAGTTCGCGCTCAACGGCGCGCTGACCATCGGCACCGATGACGGCGCGAACGTGGAGATCCGCCAGCTGGTCGGCGACGACAACTTCTTCCTGTTCGGCATGGTCGAGCCGGAGGTCGCCGCCCTGCAGGTGGCCGGGTACACGCCGACGAAGTACTACGAGTCCGATCCCGACCTGAAGAGCGCCATCGACCTGATCTCCTCCGGGGCGTTCTCCGACGGCGACCGGCACGCGTTCGAGCCGGTGGTCTCCAGCCTGCTGTACCAGGATCGCTTCATGGCCATGGCCGACTACCGCGCCTACATGGACGCGCAGGCGGCCGTGGAGGCCAAGTACGCCGACACCGAGGCCTGGACGCGTTCGGCGATCCTCAACGTCGCCCGGACCGGCTTCTTCTCCTCGGACCGCTCCATGCGCGACTACATGACCCGCATCTGGGGTGCGACGCCCGACCGCTGACCGAAGCGAGCCGAGGGGCCCGGGCCAGCATCGCGCTGGCGCCGGGCCCCTCCGCGTGCCCCCTCCGCGTGCCGGGCCACTCCGAGCGGCACGGGCTACACCTCGACGAGGATCGCCTGCTCCAGGCGGGCGTAGCTGGCCTCCATGCCACTGGTCATGCCGGTGGCCAGCACCATGTCGCGCACCTCGGCGCTGGGGTACGTGATCACGATGCTGAGCAGCGTGCCGCCCTCGACCGGGGTCAGGGTCATCTCGTTGGTGGTGGCCGGACCGTCCATGCCGATCATCTGCTCGGTCGTGACCGCCCGATGTGGGGGCACGCTCTCCAGCAGCTGTCCGGTGAACCCGAAGCGCTGGGAGCCGTCCTCGGCCTCCCACTCGTAGCGGTACGTGCCGCCGACCTGCGCTGCGAGCTCGCACACGGGCATGGTCCAGCCGTCGGGCCCGAGCAACCAGCGCCTCATGAGGTCGGCGTCGTGGTGCGCGGTCCACACCTGCTCGACGGTGCCGCGGATGACGCGGGCGATCCGGACCCGGGTGTCGCTGAGCAGCTCGGCCTCGGCCGCCCGCCCGGCGACGAACGAGGCCAGGTCGGCCACGACCGCGTCCATCTGGGCCATCGCCTCGCGCATGCCCTCCTCCATGCCCATGGCCAGCAGCTGGTCCAGGTCCTCGACCGAGTTGAAGTACGTGGTCGTGCTCACCTGTGACCCCGTGGCGGTGGCCGTGAACCGGAACACCATCCGCATGGAGGGCATGTCGTGGTTGTCCGAGCCGTCCTCGGCGGCGAAGCCGTCGCGCACCTCGAACGATTCCTGCGGGAGCACCGACAGGAACTCCCAGTACCCGCGGGAGACGTCCCCCGCGGGGCCGGTCATGGCGTACTCGCTGCGGCCGCCGGGGTACATGTCGTGGCGGGTGAACCGGGCAGGGTAGGTGGGGGGTCCCCAGAACCGCTCGAGCTGGCGGGGGTCGGCGTAGGCGTCCCAGAGCCTCTGCACGGGCACAGGGAACTCGGCGACCACCGTCATGGTGAGTGCCGCGGGGTCCTTGCTGACCGAGGTGATGGGCATGGTGCTCCTTCGGGGGGCGTGAGGGGTCAGGGGTGGGGTCGGGGGGATTCGTCGGCGAGCAGTGCGTCGAGTCGGGCGACCCGGTCGCGCCACAGCTGCTCGAACTGGTCGAGCAGCGCCTGCGCCCGCCGGATGGCATCGGGGTTGCCGCGCACGAGTCGCTCCCGGCCGTGCGGGTGCTTGGTGATGAGGCCGGCTCCTTCCAGGACGGCGACGTGCTTCTGCACCGCCGCGAACGACATGTCGTAGCGACTGGCCAGCTGCGACACGGTGACCGCGCCGACGAGGGTGCGCCGGACGATGTCGCGACGGGTCCGATCGGCCAGGGCCCGGAAGATCCGGTCGACCTCGTCGTCGCTGAGGGGGCTCGCGGCCCTCTGATCTACAACCATCAGGTTTTACGTTAGCGGGCGACGGCGCCCATGGCAAGGGCAGCCTTTCCTGTGGATCGGGGTACGCCGCGTTCTCCTACGCCATGGGACTTCCGGGCCATGCGGCGGCGCCGCTTTCCCCTACCGATCGGTAACCGCCGTCCCTAGCGTGGGATGTGGGGGGAGGGCGTGGGGTGTGGGGGAAGGGAGGCGGCCCTTGGAGGTTCGAGTCCACGGCATTCATCCGCACTCTCTCCTGAGGAGGACACCATGGGACATCTCGCACGTCCCGTGTACATCCTGGGCGTCGGATGCACCAAGTTCGGCAAGCTGACCGAGACCCCGGAGATGCGGGGCATGTCGATCCTCGAGCTGGCGGCGACGGCCGCCAGGGAGGCGTTGGAGGACGCCCACACCGACCCCTCCGAGATCGACGCGTACATCATCGGCAACCACATGCCGCAGAGCACCA
>JBDHZV010000161.1:0-5100 GCA_039812125.1 Candidatus Nanopelagicales bacterium | reverse complement strand
GAGGTGAACCTGCCGAAGTCGGTCGCGCGGTGAGCGACGGCTGGAACGCGCGCCCCGGTCGGCGGGTGGTGTTCTGGCGCCACGGCCGCACCGAGTGGAACCTCGTCAACCGGTTCCAGGGCGCCACGGATGTTCCCCTCGACGCGGTCGGCGTGTCACAGGCCACGGCCGCGGCCCCGGCGCTGGCTCGGATGCGCCCCAGTGCGATCGTCGCGAGCGACCTGTCGCGGGCTGCGGACACCGCCGCCGTGCTGGGCGCGCTGACCGGGCTGGCCGTTGCCACCGATCAGCGGCTGCGCGAGACCGACGGCGGCGCCTGGCAGGGCCGGACCCGCGCGCAGATCCTCGAGACCGACCGGGACACGTTCCTGTCCTGGGTGGCCGGCCACGATGTCCGCCCCCCCGGGGGTGAGGTGCGCAGCGAGGTCGTCTCGAGGGTGATGGCCAGCGTGCACGAGCACCTCGCGGGGGTCCCGGAGGGCGGGTCCCTGGTGGTGGTCAGCCACGGCGGCGCGATCCGGGGAGCCATCGGCGGGCTGCTCGGCCTGGCCCCGGAGCAGTGGACCGCGCTGGGCGTCATCAGCAACTGCGCATGGAGCGTCCTGAGCGAGCTGCGGCTGCCGGCCGAGCCCGGCGGCGATCCGGTGACCCGTTGGCGGTTGGAGGAGTACAACGCGACCTCCACGCCGGAGCCGGCGCTGGGTGCCGACGACGCCTGACCGCAGTCCGCCGGAGGGCAAGGTGCGCCAGCGCAGGGCAAGGTGCACCAGCGCAGAGTCCGCCTGACGCGATCGGCTTCACGCAGTCCGAAGGCCCCGGGAGTGATCCCGGGGCCTTCGACGTCGGTGGAGCTGAGGGGACTCGAACCCCTGACCCTCTGCATGCCATGCAGATGCGCTACCAGCTGCGCTACAGCCCCGCGTTGCGCTGACAAGTCTATGCCAGGTGGGGCCCGGACCGGAAATCCGGATCCCGCAGGCGTAGCGTTCGCGATGTCGCGAGTCATACGGGGGAGTCGACATGATCCGCATCCTGCCCGCCATCGTCGAGGTGGCGCTGCTGGTCTTCTGCCTGGTCGACATCATCCAGACGCCGGAGTTCGCCTGCCGCAACCTCTCCAAGGGCTGGTGGCTGGTGCTGGTGATCGTGGTCCCGCTGGTGGGGTGCGTGGCCTGGCTGGTGGCCGGGCGCCCGGAGCGGGAACATCCGGCGCGGCCCTGGCAGCCCGGGTCGGGGTTCCCCGAGCACGGGCGACCCCCGGCGGACACAGCCCAGATCGATCGTGGCCTGCAGGAGCACCTCGACCGGATCGACCGGGAGTTCGACGAGTCCGTGCGTCGGCGGCGGGAGCGCGACCCGGAGGCCTGAGCCCGGTGTCGGCCCGGGCTGGCGTGTCGGTGCCACCGACTACCCTTGTCCCCCATGAGCCAGAGCACGTCTGCGACCCCTGACGTCCGCGAGGAGTACGACCCCGAAGCCCTGCAGGAGAAGTGGCTGCCGGTCTGGGACCGCCTCGCCCCGTTCCGTGCGGGCAACCCCGACGACGAGCGTCCGCGCATGTACGTGCTCGACATGTTCCCGTACCCCTCGGGTGACCTGCACATGGGTCACGCCGAGGCCTACGCGCTGGGTGACGTGCTCGCCCGGTACTGGGTGCAGCGCGGGTTCAACGTGCTGCACCCCATCGGCTGGGACGCGTTCGGCCTGCCTGCGGAGAACGCCGCGATCAAGCGCGGGGCGGACCCCCGGGCCTGGACCTACGAGAACATCGCGACCCAGAAGGCCTCGATGCGCCGCTACGGCTGCTCGTTCGACTGGGACCGCGTGCTCAACACCTGCGACCCCGAGTACTACCACTGGAACCAGTGGTTCTTCCTGAAGATGTTCGAGCGTGGCCTGGCCTACCGCAAGGCCTCCGCGGTCAACTGGTGCCCGAGCTGCCAGACCGTCCTGGCCAACGAGCAGGTGGTCGGCGGGCTGTGCGAGCGGTGCGACAGCGTCGTGACGAAGAAGAAGCTGACCCAGTGGTACCTGCGGATCACCGAGTACGCCGACCGGCTGCTCGACGACATGGCGCAGCTCGAGGGGCACTGGCCGGACAAGGTCCTGCAGATGCAGCGCAACTGGATCGGGCGCTCCACCGGGGCCGAGGTCCAGTTCGCGATCGAGGGTCGCGACGAGCCGGTGACGGTCTACACGACGCGTCCGGACACGCTGTTCGGGGCGACGTTCTTCGTGGTGGCCGTCGACTCCGAGCTGGCTGCCGAGCTGGCTGCGGGCACCCCGGCTGAGGCGCAGTTCGCCGAGTACCTGGCGCAGACCAAGCGGTCCTCGGACATCGACCGGCTGGCGACCGACCGGCCCAAGACCGGCGTGTTCCTGCACCGGCACGCGGTCAACCCGGTCAACGGCGAGCTGCTGCCCGTGTACGCCTCGGACTACGTCCTGGCCGACTACGGGACCGGCGCGATCATGGCCGTCCCGGCCCACGACCAGCGTGACCTCGACTTCGCGCGTGCCTTCGGCCTGCCGGTCCGCGTCGTGGTCGCCGCGGACACCGACCCGCTCGAGACCGGGGTCGCGACTGCCGACGACGGCCCGCACGTCAACTCCGGGCCGCTCGACGGGCTGGGCAAGACCGAGGCGATCGCTCGGATCATCGAGTGGCTGGGGGAGCGCGGCACCGGCAGGGCCGCCGTGAACTACCGGCTGCGGGACTGGCTGATCAGCCGGCAGCGGTACTGGGGCACGCCGATCCCGATCATCCACTGCCCGGGATGCGGGGAGGTCCCCGTGCCGGAGGACCAGCTGCCGGTCACGCTGCCGGACGCCGCGGGCCTGGACCTGAAGCCGAAGGGGGCCTCGCCGCTGGGGGCGGCCGAGCAGTGGGCTGCGGTCGACTGCCCGCGGTGCGGTGGCCCCGCGCGACGCGACCCCGACACGATGGACACCTTCGTGGACTCGTCCTGGTACTTCCTGCGCTACTTGGACCCGTCGCGGACCGACGGTCCGTTCGACCCCGACGAGGCGCGTCGGTGGCTGCCGATCGACCAGTACGTCGGCGGCGTGACCCACGCGATCCTGCACCTGCTCTACTCGCGGTTCTTCACCAAGGTCCTGCACGACATGGGCATGCTCGATGTCGTGGAGCCGTTCACCCGGCTGCTCAACCAGGGCATGGTCGTGATGGACGGCTCCGCGATGAGCAAGAGCCGGGGCAACCTGGTGCGGCTGTCCGACGAGCTCGCCGTGCACGGTGTGGACGCGATCCGGCTGACGATGGTGTTCGCCGGGCCGCCCGAGGACGACATCGACTGGGCCGACGTGTCCCCGGGTGGGGCCCGCAAGTTCCTGGCCCGGGCGTGGCGGCTGGCCGGGGACGTGACCAGCGCGCCGGGGGCCGACCCAGCGGGCGGCGATGTCGCGCTGCGTCGCGTGACCCACCGCACGGTGCACGACGCCGCCGTCGCCGTCGAGACCTATCGGTTCAACGTGGCGATCGCCCGGGCCATGGAGCTGGTGAACGCTGCGCGCAAGGCCGTGGACACGGGTGCCGGACCCGCCGATCCGGCCGTGCGGGAGGCGGTCGAGGCGGTGGCCATCATCCTGGGCCTCGTCGCGCCATACACCTCGGAGGAGATGTGGGCCCGGCTCGGCCACGAGCCGTGCGTGGCCCTGGCCGGCTGGCCGACGGTCGACCCGGCACTGCTCGTGCAGGAGTCGGTCACGTGCGTGGTGCAGGTCTCCGGCAAGGTTCGGGGCCGCCTGGAGGTCGCTCCGGACATCGCCGAGGCGGACCTGCGCGCCCTCGCCCTGGGCGTCCCGGCCGTCGTGGCAGCCCTGGGCGGGCGGGAGCCCCGCACCGTCATCGTCCGCGCACCCAAGCTGGTCAACGTGGTGCCGGGCCCGGTGCCGGCGTAGCCTGACCGGCCATGGCTGTCGCGATCGTCACCGACTCCACCGGGTACCTGCCCGAGGGGCTCGCGCCCGCGGGCCTCACGGTGGTGCCGCTGTCCGTGGTCGTGGACGGGCAGGCCTTCGACGAGGGCGTGGGCATCTCCCCGGCCGGCGTGGCGGAGGCGCTGCGCCGCCGCACCTCGGTCACGACCTCGCGGGTCCCGCCGGCCCGGTTCGCCGCCGCGTACCAGCGGTTGGCGGTCGCGGGTGCGGACGAGGTGGTGAGCATCCACCTGTCCGGGGACATGTCCGGAACGGTGGACGCCGCGGAGCTGGCCGCACGGGACGCACCCATCCCGGTCACCGTGGTCGACTCACGCACCGTGGCCCTGGCCCTGGGGTTCGCGGTGATCTCGGCCTGCGAGGCGGCTGCGAGCGGCGCCAGCGCGGGGGACGTGGCCGCCGCCGCCCGGCATCGCGCGGACGCCTCGAGCACGTTGATCGTCGTGGACAGCCTCGAGCAGCTGCGGCGCGGGGGCCGGATCGGCTCGGCCGCGGCGCTGCTGGGCACGGCGCTGATGGTCAAGCCGATCCTGGACATCCGCGACGGTGTGGTGTCGCTGCGGGAGAAGCAGCGGACGTCCGCACGTGCGGTCGCCCGCATGGTCGAGCTGGTTCGGGGCCTGGCGGGGTCGGCTCCCGCGGACATCGCCGTGCAGCACTGCGCGGCTGCCGACCGCGCTGGCGATGTGGCCGGCCAGCTGCGCGCGGCCCTGCCGACGGGCACGGTGCACCTGGTCGAGGTGGGTGCGGTGATCAGCGCCCACGTCGGACTCGGGACGGTGTCGGTGGCGGTGTGCCCGCGATGAGCGCGACCTCGGTGCTGACGGTCCTCCTGGCGGGGTTCGTCAGCTACTGGATCGGGGCTCTGAGTCCGGCTGAGCTCGCCGCCCGGCTGCGCGGGGCCGACCTGCGAGGCACCGGTTCGGGCAACCCCGGCGCGACCAACGCGGCTCGGACCATGGGCGTGCGCGTGGGCATCGTCGTGGGGCTGATCGACGTCGTGAAGGGATTCCTGCCGGTGTGGTTCTTCACCCGGTACGGCGACCCAGCGCCCCAGGTGGCGGGCATCGCCGCGGTGCTCGGCCATGTCACGTCCCCGTTCCTGCACGGGCGTGGTGGCAAGGGCGTGGCGACCTCGCT
>JBDHZV010000160.1:0-5129 GCA_039812125.1 Candidatus Nanopelagicales bacterium | reverse complement strand
TCGTCCCGGGCAGCAGGACCCCGGAACTCTGCCAATGCTGACCGTCGTCGCTGAGCGTCCCGGGGACCTCCCCGCCGCCCTTGGCTGTGACCGTGACCTCGCCCAGTGACCCGGCCACCGCGTTGACCACGATCGGCTGGTCCGGGCGCCACGCATCCGGCGCGGCAGCGGCATCCACGGCCAGAAACGGGCTGTCGACCCCCGCCGACTCGATCGTGGCCTCCTGTGACGTGCCGATCACAACGACCGGGACCTCCTCACGACCCAACGGCCCCACGCAGCCCGCCAGCACCACGAGCAGGCAGCCAACCAGGGCCACCCGCACAGGTGCCCTGGACTTGGGAACAGCACCTCCTCGTCGCACCACCCGAGGATCCCCCACCAGCGGCGCCCGGTCCCAGAACCCGCGGAGTGTCGCGCTCAGCGGTCCGCATCAACCCTTGAGCCTCAGCTGACGGTAGGACTTGCAGGCACGTAGAGGTGCCATCTGCTGGTACGGCATTGTCGTAGCGTGGATTCCCGTAACGATCACGGCCAGGCAGGGGATCATTGAGCGCCGCGGCGATGATCGCTGCCGAGTGCCCGGACCGGAGGTCATTGCTGTGGACGACCGGATGGTCACGACCGGCCTGGTGGGCCTGGACACGATCTTGGGCGGTCTGCGGATGGGTGACAACGTGGTCTGGCGGGTCGATGATCTTGATGACTACCGCGACCTGGTCGTTCCGTTCGCGGCTGCGGCGCGGGCTGATGGCCGCCGGGTGGTGTACCTCAGGTTCGGCCGGCACGCCCCGCTGCTGGATCCAGGCGAGGCGGCGGTGGTCGTCCATGACCTCGACGCGTACCGGGGCTTCGAGTCGTTCACGGTGCGGCTGCACACGATCCTGGCCGACGAGGGTCCCGGGGTCTTCTACGTGTTCGACTGCTTGTCGGACCTGCTGGACGCGTGGGCCACCGATGCGATGATCGCCCACTTCTTCCTGGTCACCTGCCCCTACCTCTACGACCTGGACACCGTGGCCTACTTCGCCCTGCTGCGGCCCAGCCACTCGACGGCGACGATGTCGCGGATCCGGAGCACCACGCAGGTGCTGGTCGAGGTCCACCGGTGCGACGACGAGCTCTACGTGCACCCGGTGAAGGTCGAGGGCCGCTCCTCGCTGACCATGTTCCTGCCACACCAGCGCACCGGGGAGGTGTTCGTCCCGCTGACCAGCAGCGTGGACGCGACGACCCTGTTCACCCGGCTGCACAGCCTTCAGCGCGGCCCGGGTGGGTCCCGGCTCGACCACTGGGACCTGCTGTTCATCCGGGCCGGTGTGCTCGCGGCCAGCTCCCCCACCGATGATCGGCGCCCTGCGATGGTGGAACAGCTCGCCCGGGTGCTGATCGGTCGGGAGGACCGGATGCTGGCCCTGGCCCGCCAGCATTTCGACCTCGACGACCTGGTGGCGGTGCGGTCCCGGCTGATCGGTACCGGCTTCATCGGCGGCAAGGCTGTGGGGATGCTGCTGGCCCGCAAGATCCTGGCCAACCAGCCCCAAGAGCGCTGGGAGGAGGTGCTGGAGCCCCACGACTCCTGGTACGTCGGCTCGGACCTGTTCTACTCCTACATCGTCACCAACGGGTGGTGGCGGCTGTTCATGGAGCAGCGGACTGCGGACGGCTACTTCACCGCAGGTGAGCGGCTGCGCAGGAACCTGCTGGACGGCGCGTTCCCGCCCGAGGTGACCGAGGCGTTCCAGGAGATGCTCGAGCACTTCGGCCAGTACCCGATCATCGTGCGCTCCAGCAGCCTGCAGGAGGACGGCTTCGGCAGCGCGTTCGCCGGCAAGTACGACAGCGTCTTCCTGGTCAGCCAGGGCACGCCCGAGCAGCGCCTGGCCCAGTTCGTCGATGCGGTGCGCGGCGTGTACGCCAGTGCCATGAGCGGGGAGGCCCTGGCCTACCGCCGCGCGCGGGGACTCGACGGGCAGGAGGAGCAGATGGCCCTGCTCGTCCAGCGGGTCTCCGGGTCCTTCCACGGGCCCTACTTCCTGCCCACCCTGGCCGGGGTGGGGGTCTCCTACAACACCTTCGTATGGGACCGGCGGCTCGACCCGCACGCCGGCATGCTGCGCCTGGTCCTGGGCCTGGGCACCCGGGCGGTCGACCGGGTCAGCGACGACTACCCCCGCGTCGTCGCACTCGACCACCCCCTGCTCGTGGCCCATGCCGGCCAGGACGATGCAGCCCGGTTCTCCCAGCACCTGGTCGACGTGCTCAACCTCACCTGCAACGCCGCGCAGTCCGTCCCGGTGGAGACGCTGGCCGAGCAGGTGCCCGACCTGCCCTGGCGCCTGCTGGCCGAGGAGGACCACGCGGCTGCCGCGCGGCAGGCGGCACTCGGGCGCCGGGCCGAACCGCCGCCCCAGATCCTGACCTTCTCCGAACTCCTGGGTGCCACCGCCTTCCCGACGATCATGCGCCGGATGCTGGCCACCCTCGAACGGGCCTACGACTACCCGGTGGACGTGGAGTTCACCGCCGACCTCAGCGCAGGGGGCCGGATCCGGGTGAACCTGGTGCAGTGCCGGCCGCTCCAGACCCGCGGGATCCGCTCAGGGCGGGTGCAGATCCCCGCCGAGACGCCCGCGGACCACACCCTGTTCCGCGCTTCGGGGAACTTCATGGGGGGCAGCATCGTCGCCCCCCTGCGGCGAGTGATCTACGTGGACCCCCAGGGCTACACACGGCTGCGCGAGGCCGACCGGCACGAGGTCGCCCGGCTGATCGGTCGGCTCACCCGACTCGGTCGCGATCGAGAGGCGATGCCCACCGCGCTGCTGGGCCCGGGGCGGTGGGGCACGTCCAGCCCGGGCATGGGGGTACCGGTGCGCTTCGCCGAGCTGCGCAACGTCGCGGTCCTGGGCGAGATCGCCTTCTCTGCCGGTGGCCTCATGCCGGAGCTCTCCTTCGGAAGCCACTTCTTCCAGGACCTGGTGGAGTCCGAGATCTTCTACGTGGCCCTGTTCCCCGAGCGGGAGGGCACGGTGCTGAACCTGGCACTGCTACAGGAGCTGCCCAACCAACTGCCCGCGCTGCTGCCCCAGGACGCCGGCCTGGCCCATGTGGTCCGGGTGGTGGACCTGACCGCCGGCGACGAGCTGCTCCTGCAAGCCGACATCCTCAGCCAGCAGGTACTCTGCCACCGCCCGATCCGGTGAACCACCAGACCCGCCCGCGTCGCGTCAGAGGACTCCCTGGTCGATCATCGCGTCGGCCACCTTGCGGAACCCGGCGATGTTGGCCCCCAGGACCAGGTTCCCCGGCGCGCCGAACTCCTGCGCGGTCTCGCGCGCCGTGGCGTGGATGTCGGCCATGATCCGCCGGAGCCGGGTGTCGACCTCCTCGAACGTCCACTGCGACATGGCGGCGTTCTGGCTCATCTCGAGCTGGCTGGTCGCCACCCCACCGGCGTTGGCGGCCTTGGCCGGCCCGTAGGCGATCCCGGAAGCAAGGAACACCTCGATCGCCTCAGCCGAGGACGGCATGTTCGCACCCTCAGAAACGCACACGCACCCGTTTTTGAGCAGCTCGGCCGCGTCAGCCGCGTTGAGCTCGTTCTGCGTGGCGCTCGGGAAGGCCGCCTCGCACGGGACCGCCCACACACCGTTGCCTCCCGGCGGGTAGTCCTCGACCGGCGTGTAGACCGACTCCGCATGCACCTCGGCATACCGGGTCAGCCGCCCACGCTCCACCTCCTTGATCTGCTTGAGCAGCTCCAGGTCGATGCCGCGGGGGTCATGGATCATCCCCGCGGAGTCGCTGCACGTGACCGGCGTCGCCCCGACCTCGTAGAGCTTCTCGATCGTGTAGATCGCCACGTTGCCGGAGCCCGACACCGTGCACGTCCGACCCTCCAGGGACTCGCCCCGATCGGCCAGCATGTTCTCCGCGAAGTAGACCGTGCCGTAGCCGGTGGCCTCAGTACGCACCAGCGACCCACCCCAGGCAAGCTTCTTGCCGGTCAGCACCCCCTCGTAGCGACCCGTCAGGCGCTTGTACTGGCCGAACAGGTAGCCGATCTCCCGAGCGCCCACACCAATGTCGCCCGCGGGGACGTCGATGGTCGGGCCGATGTGCCGGTACAGCTCGGACATGAACGCCTGACAGAAACGCATCACCTCATTGTCCGACTTGCCCTTGGGATCGAAGTCCGAGCCGCCCTTGCCCCCACCGATCGGCAGACCGGTCAGCGCGTTCTTGAAGATCTGCTCGAACCCGAGGAACTTGATCACACCGGCGGTCACGCTCGGGTGGAAGCGCAGGCCCCCCTTGTAGGGACCCAGCGCGGAGTTGAACTCCACCCGATACCCCTTGTTCACCTGCACCTCCCCGGCATCATCGACCCAAGCCACCCGGAACAAGATCTGCCGCTCAGGCTCGACGATCCGCTGGATGATGTTGGCACTGCGATACCGACGGTCCCGGTCCAGCAAGGGCTGCAACGAGGTCAGCACCTCCTCAGCCGCCTGATAGAAGTCCGCCTGGGCGGGGCTGGACCGCATGAGGTACTCGATCGTCTCGTGGACGTGGGACGTCATCGTTGGTCTCCTGGCAACTGGCGCGGGACTCGCACCGCTCGCCGTAGACCCTACGTCGCACCCCCCCGACCTACGGAGCCACCCCGACGAGCGACCCCGCAGCAACCCCGGGCAGGCGCTGCAACCGAGATTCCCCCGGACCCGAGGACGGGCAGCCACACCACCTATCCCTCCAGCCTGTTGACCACCGCCCGGCTTGACGATCCCAAAGGTCACAGTGAGTGACCAGGCGGGCCATGCTCATGATCGACATCACCGAGTCGGGCTGCAGCGGGGTGTCTGCGGCGTCGACGCCGCCAGGGCAACAACGGTCACATGAACCGCTCGGCGAACGACCATGACGATCGCCTCCGAACCGATCGTCACGCCGGGAACGGCCACCCGGTAGAGGCGCGGGCACGCCATCATCGTCGGACCTCGGGCACCGCCCGGCCGAGCCCTTCGCCCCCGATTCGCGGGTCGGAAGCCGCGTCGTCCCGGTGTCGGGATCGCTGGAACAGGAGGACTGCGTGGCCGGAGCGCGGTGCGCGATAGGCGGCGGTA
>JBDHZV010000159.1:0-5222 GCA_039812125.1 Candidatus Nanopelagicales bacterium | reverse complement strand
GTGGCCGTGGTGGCGCCGCCGGCGTGGTGGGCGCTGCTGCCCGGGGGTGCGACCGGCACCGCCGAGCTGGCGCCCGATGCGCTGGCCGGGCTGGCGCCCGAGTTCGGGATCGTGCTGGTCCGACGGGCCGGGTACGCGGTGGCTCGGGTCCGCGGCCGGCAGTTGCTCTCGCGCAAGGTGGGCAGCCGGCACGTCAACGGACGGACCGCTGCCGGCGGCTGGTCGCAGAAGCGGTACGCCCGGCGCCGGGCCCACCAGGCCGAGGAGGTCGCGGGGGCCACGGCCGCGGCGGTCGCCCGGCTGCTCGTGCCGGACGGCACCGACGACGACTGGGCTCCGGCGTTCCTCGTCACCGGCGGGGAGCGCTCCCTGCTGCGCGAGGTGCTCGAGCTGTCCCGGGCCAGTGTGGGCTCGCTTCCGGTGGCGGGGTCGGTCGCCGTCGGGACGCCCACCGCCGACGTCCTGGCCGGGGTTCCCGACCGCGTCCTGCAGGTGCTGGTGACCCTCGACGAGCCGACTGGGGTCCATCGGTCCTGATGGTGCGCGCACCGTCGCGGTACGGTCGCAGGGCGGGTGGGAGGTCGCGATGCATCCCTTCTACGGTCCCAGCGCGCGGTTGCTGGGGGAGCGTTCCCAGGTGGCGGGGCTGGTGTCCATGGCGGCGTACCTGGCGTTCTGGGCCGCAGCGGTGGGGATCGGCCTGCGCATGGTGCGCGACCGCCTGCCGGCCGGTGCGGGCCTGACCCCGGGCGGTGCGGGCCCGACCCCGACGACCGCCGACTGGTCGGCTCGGGCCACGGACCCGGCGCTGGCGGTGCTGCGCGAGCGGTATGCGCGGGGCGATGTGGACCGGGCGCAGTTCCTGCTCATCCGCGCCGACCTCTCCGCGAGCCCCGACCCGGGCCGGCCCGAGCCGTGGCCTGGCGCCCCGACCCCGGCGCGTCCCGGCGGGTCGTGATGGACCGCCGGGCCTGGATGGGGCTGGCCTGGCGGGCCGGCGCGGCGGTGCTGCTGCGCAGGCAGGCCCCGATCATCGGCTCGGTCATCGTCACCGACAGGTGCTCGCTGCACTGCCAGCACTGTGCCGTGGCCAACCTGCGGCGCATCGACTACCCCTTCCCCGTGGTCCAGGCCGACCTGCGCGCGATGTTCGACGCCGGCGTTCGGGTGGTGCTGCTCTACGGCGGGGAGCCGACGCTGTGGCGCGACGGCGACCTGCGCCTTGCCGACGTCGTGGCCGAGGCGCGGCACATCGGGTTCCCCCTGGTCGGTGTGGTCACCAATGGGCTGCGGGGGACCGCGATGCCCGGTGTCGACCTGGTGCTGGTGAGCGTGGACGGCACCCGGGCCCACCACGACCTGATCCGGGGCCCCACCTACGACCGCGTGATGGCCGGCCTCGACGTGGCCCCGCCCCGCTCGGCGTGCCTGTACATGGCGGTCAACCGGATCAACGTCGAGGACATCGAGGCGGTCGGCGACCTCGCGCGGCGGCACCCGGCGGTGCGCGGGGTCGCGTTCAACCTGCACACCCCCTACCCGGGGACCGAGCACCTGGCGCTGGTGCCCGAGCAGCGCCGGGACGCCCTGCGTCGCATCGGCGCCCTGAAGCGAGCAGGCGCCCCCGTGCTCGACCTGGTGTCCGCGCTGCCGGCGATCGCGCAGGGGTCCGTGGCGCTGCCCTGTGCGCAGTGCGTGGTGCGTGAGGACGGCCACCAGTGGGTCTGTGGGCGCTGTGTCGAGGTGCCCGGCCTGTGCGGGCAGTGCGGGTTCCTGTTCGCCGGGGAGCTGGCCCAGGTGTTCGCCGGGCGTCCCCGGGTCGTGCTCGAGGCCGCCCGGACCTACGGGGCGATGCTGCGCTGATCCTCGCGCGTTCGGACGTGGGCCTCAGCCCGGCGATGCCGCGGCCGACAGTCCCGCGATGAGCAGGTCGACCAGCCGGGTGTAGCTGTGATCGCGGTCCTGCGGGAGTCCGAATCCCCCGGCAAGCTCGATGCTGGCGAATCCGTGCAGTCCCGCGCGCAGCGCCCGGGTGGCGTCGATGGCATCGTCGCCGCGCAGGCCGTACCCGGCCAGCACCGCCAGGACGACGTCGACCACCTCCGCGCTGGCTCGGATGCCAGCGGCATCGTCCGGATCGGGCGCGCGTACGGTGGCGCTGTACCGGCCGGGGTGCGCCAGCGCCCACCGCCGGTAGGCCACGGCCACGGCCCGTACGGCGTCGTCGCGGGATCGGCCCACGGCCGCCGCGGCCAGCTCGCCGGCCAGCGCGTGACGGGCCCGGGCGCTGATCTCGCGCACGACGTCGGCCTGGCCGGCGACGTGCTTGTACAGGCTGGGCTGGCGGATCCCGAGACTGGCCGCGACCTCGGCCAGGGACAGCCCCTCCAGCCCGCGCTCGTCCACGAGCTCCTCGCAGCGGGCCAGGACCGCCGCACGGGTGACGCCGGCCCTAGCCACCGGCCAGGGCCTCGCGGCTCAGGGCGACGATCGGGCCGACCAAGAGATCCGGACGCTGCGCCTGCGGGTAGTGCCCGGCGCGCGGGACCATCAGGACCTCGCCGCCGAGGCGTGCTGCGATCCAACGGGCCTCGGCCCTCGGGTCGGGGAAGTCGGGGTCCTGCTCGCCCATGACCACCAGGGAGGGGCGACCGGCGGCGGCAGCCAGGGCCGACTCAGCGTCGGCGTGGCTGGTCCGCGTGGTCCGGCGGAACGCCCGGGCCCGGCCCGGCCGGCGCAGGCTGTCGGCGATGGCGGCGAGGTGGCCGTCGAGGTCGGCGGGCTGGTCGCCCTGGTAGAGGCTGGGCAGCGCGGCACGCCACACCCGGGTCGCCCAGGGCCCGGACATGGCGATCCGCCACGCCGTGCGGCGCAGCCAGGAGACCTCGCCGTCGCGCACGAACGGTCCGACCAGCACCAGCCCCGCGACCAGGTCAGGACGAGCGGCTGCGGCGATCACCGCCGACCCCGCGGCCATCGAGTTGCCGACCACGACCGCGGGTCCGCCGAGCTGCTCGACGAGGGCGACGATGTCGCCTGCTGTGGCAGCGTCGCCGTACTCGGCGAACCCGGTCGTGCTGTCCCCATGACCCCGCAGGTCCATGACGGCCACCCGCAGCCCCGAGGCCACCAGGCCGGGCACCAGGTGGCGATAGGTCGAGCGCAGGTCGCCCATGCCGGGCACGCACACGACCAGGGGGCCGGTGCCCAGGATGTCCACGGCGACCTCGCCATCGGGGCGGTGGAGGGGCACGTGATCGGATGTGAGGGAGGGGCGACCGGGGCGCAGGCTATTGGACATAGCCAAGAGGCTAATCGTAGTAGCCGACCCGGTCAAGGGCGGGGCGGCAGGATCCTCGCGGGTCGCTCCAGCACCCCAGCGGCTGTCTCCAGCAGGCACAGGGCCGCCAGCCGCACGGTCCGGCCGTCGGGGCTGTCGGCGCGGGCGTCGACCTCCACGATGTCCACGCCGACGACGCGCCGGTCCCGCCCGGCGGTCCGCGCGGCGGTGCGCAGCTCGTCGGCGGACAGCCCACCGGGCATCGAGGCCGGGCAGGCCGGAGCCACGCTGCGGTCGCAGGCGTCGACGTCCAGGTCGACGTGGACCCGACCGAGCGGTCCCGAGCCGGCGATCTCCAGCGCCTCGGCCATCACCTCGGCGATGGGCCGGCGGCGCAGCACCTCACGGGGCACCACGGTGATCCCGAGGTCGCGCGCCCGGGCGGCGTAGTCGGCGGAGTTGGCGAAGTCGGCGATCCCGACCTGCACGATGCGCCGGCCCGCCAGCCCCGCCTCGTCGACCAGCCGGCGCACCGGCGATCCGTTGGACCGGCCGTCGCGCAGGTCGTGGTGGGCGTCGACGGTCACGAGGCCGTCGACGCCCAGCCCAGAGGCCACGGGCAGCGTCGCGGCGTTGTCCCCGCCGAGGGCGACGAGCACGTGGCCGTCAGGGACCCGGCCCACGGCCGCCCGCACCCGGTCCTCCCCGCCGGGGCCGTCGGGATCCGCGACGTCGCCGAGGTCGACCGCCGGCAGGTCCCGCAGGTCGAGCCCGGCTCCGGCCACCCACGTGCCGTACCGGGCCAGCGCGGCGCGCACCGCCGCGGGCGTGCTGTGGGCGGCCGTGGCCGACAGGGAGGTCCGGTGGGTCGGGACCCCCAGCACGGCGATCCCGGCTCGACCCCCCGCAGGGCCCCGTGCCGGGTCGGGCATCGGGCTGAGCCACCTGGAGGCGCGCGGCCAGCGCGGATCGTCAGCCATGCTGCGAACCCTCCCGCAGCACCCGGGCCACCAGCGCCACCCCCGGCCGATAGGCCAGGTGGACGTAGGACGGCGCGTCGAGGACGACCAGGTCCGCCCTCGCCCCGGGCACCAGCCGGCCCACGTCCGTCCGGCGCAGCGCAGCGGCGCCGCCGGCCGTGGCGGCCCACAGGGCCTCGGCCGGGGTCATGGCCATCTCCCGCACCGCCAGGGCGATGCAGAACGGCATCGACGTCGTGAAGCTCGTCCCCGGGTTGCAGTCGGTGGCCAGCGCGACGACGGCCCCGGCGTCGAGCAGGGCGCGCGCGTCGGGGTAGGGCGTCCGGGTGGAGAACTCGGCACCGGGCAGCAGCGTGGCCACCGTGCCCGACCCGGCCAGCGCCGCCACGTCCGCCGGGGACAGGTGGGTGCAGTGGTCGGCGGAGGCCGCCCCGAGGTCCACGGCGAGCTGGACCCCGGGTCCGGGGCCGAGCTGGTTGGCGTGCACCCGCAGCCCCAGGCCGCGAGCGGCGGCGGCGACGAGCACGGCCCGGCACTCGTCGGCGTCGAAGGCGCCCTGCTCGCAGAACGCGTCGGCCCACCGGGCGTGCGGCGCGCATGCCGCGAGCATGGGCCCGCGCACCAGGTCCAGGTACGCGGCCCGGTCGTGCTCGAGCTCGCGCGGGACCACGTGGGCTCCCAGGAACGTCACCTCGTCGGTCAGCTCGGCGGCGATCCGGCACGACAGCGCCTCGTGCTCGACGTCCAGCCCGTAGCCGGACTTCACCTCCAGCGTCGTGGTCCCGGAGCGGCGGGCCTCGGCCGCGAGCCGCCCCGCCGTGCGACGCAGGGCGGCCGCCCCGGCCGCCCGGGTGGCGGCGACCGTGGTCTCGATTCCGCCGGCCCGGTAGCGCCGCCCGGCCATCCGTGCGGTGAACTCGTCGGCCCGGTCGCCGGCGAAGACCAGGTGCGCGTGGGAGTCG
>JBDHZV010000158.1:0-5258 GCA_039812125.1 Candidatus Nanopelagicales bacterium | reverse complement strand
ATCGAGGACCGGCTGCTTGCCCCGATGGCCACCGCGGTGGACCTGGTTCCCAAGCTCGCGCGGCTCGCCGAGGACATGACCGCCGAGGGCATCCCGACAGTCCGGGTGATCGTGGGCCTGTACGACGGCACGGAGCATCGGGACGGCGAGGTCCTGCTCGCCCTGCGCTCGTTCCTGGCCGACGTCCGCGCGTCCTACCCGCGCCTGCTGGGGGTGACGCTGGTCGGGCGCTTCCCGCACGCGAGCATCCTGCGGCGGTTCCCCTGGTCCCCCTCGTTCGACGACTCCGTCAACGGCGTGAGCACCAACGGCGGCCGGTACCTGGACTGGGAGCCCGAGCATGTCGCGGCGTCGGCGGACCTGGTCCTGGCGGACCTGACAGGTGGCTGGGCGACGCTGTACCGGCGCAGGATCACACTGCCCACGCTCAAGCTGCTCCCCGGTGCCAGCCAACCCCTCCCGGAGGGGCTGACGTCCGGGGAGAGCCTCGTCAGTGACGGCGCGGCGTGGACCTTCACGGAGTCCGACTACGTCGACGTCTTCTTCGTCGACGAGGGATCCGTGACGGTGAGCAAGCGCTTCCCGGGCCGACGACTCAAGGCGCTCGTGAACAGCCTGCGCAGCGATCCGGAGGTGGCCCGGTCGTCGCTGACGGCCCGCAACCCGATCGCCCTGCCGGAGATCGCGGTGTCGCGCCTCGACGCCTTCCACGCTGCCGTCCAGCTGCCGACCACGCACAACCGGGCCGGCGCAACGGGACGCCTCATCTCCGGAGCCCCCCTCAGCGCCGACGGCCGGCCGCAGGTGTTCCGCTCCTCCATCGCGTACCAGACGTCCGACGTCAACGGCGACCGGGTGATCGTCGACGAGGAGTTCGAACCTGACCCGGTGCTGGAGCGCACGCTGCTCGGGGAGTACCTGGACCGCAACCATGCCCACCGATCGGGCCGGTTCGCGGGCCTGCCACGGCTCGGGGTGGGCGTCACGCACTCGTTCTCCCCCGACGCACAGGCGGACCTGCTCACGCGGGCCATCCCGGGCATCCGCACGAGCTCGCGTGAGGCCAGCATCGCCGGGTACGCCCGGAGCTGGCGCCAGGACGCGCTCATCCGGGGGATCACGGCGCACTCGAACGCGCGGATCTCCGCATTCGGGGCGACGTCGCAGTCCGTCGTCGACGACGCCCTGGGCCCCGCCCCGTTCCGGTGGGTGGCGCGCACCCTCGGGCCGGGCCGCTTCGAGTACACCCCCACGGCGGTGGTCAGCCCCACGCCCACGAACGAGGACCCGGACGCCGTGGGCGTGGGCCTGTGGGTCTACCGCACCCTGTGGCGCAACGGCCGGATCAGCCGGCAGCCGTCGCTGGTCCTGCACGGCGGCTGCGGGGTCAGCACGCCGGACGGATTCGAGGGGCTGGGCTTCACCGATCCCGACTTCGGCCGGTTCCAGAACGCCGAGGCCCTGCTGTTCTACACGGGCAGCCTCGCGGTCATGGCACGCTCGAAGGTGTTCAACGACGGCCCGGACGACTTCGTCGCCGAGCTCGCCGGTGGGGCCAGGAGGCTGGGGCAGGCGTGGACGAGGATGTTCCGGCGAGCCCGCGACAACGATCCGGAGGGCGCCGACCCGGGAGAGGTCCTCGCCCGCTGCAAGAAGGTGTACCCGTGGAACCTGCTCGGCGACTGGAGCCTGCGGCTCCTCCCGCGGTGATCACCGCGGCCGGGCGCCGGGCCCGGATCGCGGCCTCGGGTAGAGGGTGACCTCCGCGGCCTTGACGGCCAGGTGGACGGTGTCTCCGACGGCCACGGCCAGGTCAGCGACGGAGCCGGTGGTGATGTCGGCCGTCAGGTCTGCGACGCGCACCCGGACCAGGTGGCCGACCGGCGCCAACCCCGTGACCTTCCCGTCGAAGGCGTTGCGGGGGCTGCCGGAAGGTGCGCTGCGGTGGACGGAGACGGCTGCGGGTGGGAAGACGGCGATCGCCGGCTCCCCCTCGGACAGGGGTGGGTCCGCCTGCCCGCGGACGGTCCAGCCGTCCTCGGTGCGCAGGCTGTCGGGCCCGACGGCAGCCCCCGTGAGCATGTTCCACCCGAACAGGCTGGCCGCGAACGGGCTGCTCGGGGTGCGCATCACCTCACGGGCCGGCCCTGCCTCGGCGACGTGGCCCCCCTCGAGGACGGCCACGTGGTCGGCGAGCAGGGCAACGTCGAGCACATCGTGGGTGACCAGGACGGTGGTGCGCCCGGCCAGCACACGGGCGAGGGTCTGGCGGACGGCCGCCGCGACGTCGACATCCAGGGACGCCAGCGGCTCGTCGAGCAGGAGGAGGTCGGGCTCGGCCGCGAGGGCTCGCGCCAGGGCCACACGCTGGGCCTGCCCGCCGGACAGGGCCCGGGCGGGCCGGCCGGCCAGGTCGGCGGCGTCGACCCGACCGAGCCAGCGCCGGGCGATCTCACCGGCCTCCCGCCGGGGCCGGCCGGCGCTGCGCGGGCCGAACGCCACGTTGTCCAGCACATCGAGGTGGGGGAACAGCAGGGGGTCCTGGGAGAGCAGCGCCACCCTGCGCTGATGGGCCGGCACCCACGCGTGCCGGCCGCCGGCGTCGACATCGAGCAGCACCCGCCCGTCCAGCTCCACCCGGCCCGACTCCGGTTCCAGCAGCCCGGCCAGCAGGGCCAGGACGGTGCTCTTGCCCGAGCCGTTCGGCCCGAGCAGGGCCAGCGACCCGCCGCGCGGCAGGTCGAGGCTGACCGCCAGGTCCCGGGTCGGCACCGTCGCGGCGAGGTGCAGGCTCACCACGGGCTCCGGGTCCTGCGCGACACGGCGATCACCACGGCGGACACGACGACCAGGACCAGCGACAGGGCGACCGCCGCGTCCGCGTCGACCTCGCGCTGCAGGTAGATCTCCAACGGCAGGGTCCGGGTCACGCCCTGCAGGCTGCCGGCGAACGTGATCGTGGCGCCGAACTCCCCGAGCGCGCGGGCGAACGCCAGCACGGTCCCGGAGGCCAGCGCCGGGGCGAGCAGCGGCAGCGTGATCCGACGGAGCACGGTCGTGGGGCTGGCGCCCAAGGTGGCGGCCACCTCGTCGTAGCGCTGCCCCACCGTGCGCAACGCCCCCTCCAGGCTGATCACCAGGAACGGCATCGCCACGAACGCCTGGGCGAGCACGACCGCGGTGGTGGAGAACGCGATCCGCAGCCCGGCGACCTCGAGCGTGTGGCCCAGCAGGCCGCGTCGGCCGAAGGTGTGCAGCAGCGCGATGCCGGCCACCACCGGGGGCAGCACCAGCGGCAGCACGGCCAGCGAGCGGACCAGGCCCTGCCCCGGGAACCTGGTCCGGGCCAGCACCAGGGCCAGCGGCACACCCAGCAGCAGGCACAGGAGGGTCGCGGCGACGGACGTGCGCAGGCTCAGCGCGAGGGCGGCGCGGGCGGACTCCGAGGTGACCAGCGCGGGCAGCTGCGCCCACGACACCCGGGTGAGCATCGCCACGAGCGGCAGGCCGAGGAACACCACCGCGAGCCCGGCGGGCAGCAGGGCCCACCCCGGCAGTCCGACGGGGCCGCGCTCCCCTCGCGCGCCGCGCATCAGGCCCACGGGGCACCGAACCCGGCCGCGGAGAGCACCTGCTGGCCCTGCTCGCCGCGCACCAGGTCGCGGAACTGCCCGGCCAGGACCTGATCCGCACCGCCGGCCAGGACCGCGATCGGGTACACGTTCGTGGTGTTGAGATCCGCCGGGATCGCCACCCCCTCGACCGCCTGCCCGGCGGCTGCCAGGTCGGTCGTGTAGACCACGCCGGCGTCGGCCTGCCCGGAGGCGACCTTGCCCAGGACGTCGGTGACCGAGCCCTCCTCGCTGACCGGCGCCAGGGTCACGCCCGCGGCGGACTCGACCCTGCCGGTCGCCGCGCCGCACGGCACCTGCGGGGCGCACACCACCACGGCGAGGCCCCCCTCGGCCAGGTCGGCGAACCCGGTGATCCCGGCCGGGTTCCCGGCAGGGACCGCGATCGTCATCGTGTTCGTGGCGAAGGGCTGGGCGGCGCCGGCCAGCAGGCCCGCACCAGCGGCCCGGTCCATGCTCGCCCGGTCGGCCGTGGCCAGCACGTCACCCGGGGCGCCCTGCTGGAGCTGGGCCACCAGGTCCGCGGAACCCCCGAACGACAGCGTCACCGTGACCCCCGGATGGGCGGCCTCGAACTGCGCGCCGAGCTCGGTGAACGTCGCCCTCAGCGACGCCGCGGCCACCACGATCACCTCGCCCCGGCCGGTGGCCGAGCCCCCCGCCGGCCCGGCTGCGTCCCCCGGCGGAGCGGCGCACCCCGCCGGCACGACACCGGCCAGCAGCACCACGGCCACGACCGCCACCCCCAGCAGCGGCCGCCGACGCCGCACCCGCGACACCACGGGTCACCCGCCCGCGAACGGCGGCAGGACGTCCACGACGGTGCCGTCGGGAAGCGCCGCCTGGGAGGTGGCGTCGAGGCGACGGCCGTCTGCGACCAGGGAGCTGATCACCAGGATGTCGGCGAAGCGGGGCGGAAGCCGCGACGCGAGGGTGTCGACCACCTCACGCGTGGGACCGGCCGGGACCGTGAGCTCCCCGGCTCCGGCGGCGGCCCGGGCGGAGCCGAACAGTCGGAAGGTGATCACCGGGTCAGCCCCCGATCGCCGACATGGGCCGCTGCGGCTGGTGGAACGCCGGCTCGTCGATGCCGTGCCCACGCTGCTTCACGGCCACCTCGGCAGACATCAGGTCGACCAGGGCGGAGTCCGGCGCGCCGCTGCGCAGCAACGACCTGAGGTCGGCCTCGCGGCGCGCGAACAGGCACGAGCGCCATTGGCCGTCGGCGGTCAGCCGTACGCGGTCGCACGCGTCGCAGAACGGGCTGGTGACCGATCCGACGATGCCCACGGTGGCGGGACCATCGTCGATGACGAACTCCTCGGCCGGGGCCGACCCGCGACCGGGCACGGGGGTGAGGACAAACCCCGCGGACGCCAGCCGGTCGAGGATCTCCTCGCGCGTGATCATCATGGCGCGGTTCCAGGCGTGCTGGGGGTCCAGCGGCATCTGCTCGATGAAGCGCAGCTGGACGCCCTCGGACAGCGCCCAGCGCAGCAGCGCGCCCGCCTCGTGGTCGTTCACGCCGCGGACCAGCACCGCGTTCACCTTGACCGGGGTGAGCCCGGCGTCGCGGGCCGCGGCGATCCCGGCCAGCACGTCGTCGAGGCGGTCGCGCAGGGTCAG
>JBDHZV010000157.1:0-5334 GCA_039812125.1 Candidatus Nanopelagicales bacterium | reverse complement strand
CCTGGCCGCAGCGGTCCGGTCCGGGCTGGGGGCCCTGGGCCTGCGCCGCGAGCCCGCCCCCGACGTTGTCGAGACGTGGCTGGCCGGGCACGGGGTGCCCACCGCACCCACCGCCTGACCTGGCCCACCCGCTGGCCGCGCCCGCCCCGGCCCCCGCGCCCGGCCCGCCTCACACCGCGCCCCGGCCGCTCACCCGACAGGTCCGCCGATGACGGTGGGTGACGACTTCCCACACCTCTGCGTACGCCGAACGGGGGGGCAGTCTGCCCGAATTGTGCGACACGTCACACCTTCGTTTTCTGGATCAAGGGTTTCGTTGACCCGTTTGGGGGGATCCCGGAGTCATCGCAAGGTGAGCCTTACCGCCCCGGCGGACGGCACCCACCGCGCGACCGACGACCGAACCGGAGGGACCCCTGGACCGCGACCCGAGGACCTGATCGCACTTCCAGCACACCTGACAGATCGGGGTGACCGATGACCAGCATGCTCGAACGATTCACCGACTCCCAGCCCGACCGGGAGCCTGCCCTCGCCACCGCCACCAGCGCGACCGACGCCCCGCTCGCGGGAGCCGTCACCAGCACCGACGCCCCTCCCACGGGAGCCGTCACCAACCCGACCACCTCCCCGGCTGACAAGGCGCTCAAGCCCTGCGTCGGGGTCATCGCCCTTGCGGAGGTCCGCCACGACGGCCTGTACCGGCCCGTGAGCCCCGAGGCCTCCCGCGCCGCCTCCGAGCGCGCTGCCCGCTCCCTGCGGCCCGGCGAGTTCGTCGAGATCGACGCCCACGGGGACCTCGTCGTCCACCTGCAGGACTCCTCCCGCCCGTTCGCCCGCCGGCGCATCATGACGATGACCCGGGCCGCCGTGGCCTACGAGGTCGCCACCGACTCCGGTCCGGTGACCCTGGAGGCCGGCGCCGGCATCGTGCTGCGCCGCTCCCCCGACTCGGTCGTGACCGCACGGGAGGCGGCGCTGGCCGGCCTCGAGCACCGCGACCTGGTGCCGCGGCCGGACCTGGCCAACGGTCGCATCCTGCGCCGCTGGAGCCGGCCGTCCACCCTGGCCAACGCCGGGCAGGTCGCCGCCGCCGCGCTGCTGGCCTGGGTCGTGCCGTTCCTGGTCCTCGTCGGCTTCTACCAGGTCGGCCTGGACATCTCCGCCGTCGTCTACGCCGGCACAGTGGCCATCCTGCTGGCCATGGCCGCGATGCAGTGGGCCGAGACCATCAAGGCGATCGCGCCCGTCCCGCTCCCCCCGACGCCGGACGAGCCCGCTCCCCCCGCCTCGGCCGTGATCGCGGCGTACCTGCCCAACGAGGCCGAGACCATCGTGGAGACCCTCGAGGTGTTCCTGGGCCTGGAGTACTCCGGCGACCTGCAGGTCGTCCTGGCCTACAACACCCCCCGCGACCTGCCGGTCGAGGACGAGCTGCGGGCCCTGGCCGAGCGTGACCCCCGCCTGCTGCTGGTCCGGGTCCCGAACAGCCGGTCGAAGTCGCAGAACATCAACCACGTCCTGCCCCTGCTGACCGGCGAGTTCGTCGGCATCTTCGACGCCGACCACCACCCCGCCGCCGGCGCGTTCGAGCGGGCCTGGCGCTGGATCGGCACCGGCGCCGACGTCGTGCAGGGCCACTGCGTGGTCCGCAACGGCGCCGAGTCCGGCGTCGCGGGACTGGTCGCCACCGAGTTCGAGCAGATCTACGCGGTCAGCCACCCCGGTCGCCAGCGGCTGCACGGGTTCGGGGTGTTCGGTGGCTCCAACGGCTTCTGGAGCCGGCACGCCCTCATGGAGACCCGGTTCCGCACCGACTTCCTCACCGAGGACATCGAGGCCTCCATCCGGGCCGTGCGCGACGGTCGGCGCATCGTCAACGACCCCGGCCTGCTCAGCCGGGAGCTCGCCCCGACCACGATGGGCGCGCTGTGGAAGCAGCGGATGCGCTGGGCGCAGGGCTGGTTGCAGGTGTCGGTCCGGCACGGCCACGGGGTGTACGCCCCCGGCCCGCTGGGCACCCGCCAGCGCGTCGGCCTGGGCTTCCTGCTCATGTGGCGCGAGCTGTTCCCCTGGTTCTCCTCGCTGATGTGGCCGTTGCTGGCCTTCTTCGCCTGGCGCGACGGCGGGCTGAGCCTGGGCTGGACGCTCGCCTGGCTGACCACCCTGCTGACCGTGTCGACCGGCCCGGTGCAGGTGCTGATCGCCAGGCGGCTGTCGACCCCGGAGATCCGCGAGCGGACCGGGTGGTGGTGGCGCTACGGCCTGGTCTCGCTGGCCTACGCCGAGTGGAAGAACCTCATCGCCCGCGTCGCCCAGCTCAAGCAGCTCATGGGTGAGCACGAGTGGGTCGTCACGGCCCGCACGCCGGCCCCGACCACGTCCCCCCGCGCCTGAGTTCCGGGCCCACCCCCATCCCCCGTCAGGAGGCCCAGCCATGAGCACCGTGAGCACCATGACGAGCCCTGCCCCGACCGTGGCCGGTGGGAGCGACGCTCCCACCGCCGCCGCGGCGGAGCCCGCCCCCCGGACCCGTCCCCGGGGCCAGCGCTACCCGCTGGACAGCATCCGCGCGATCGCGGCGCTGACCGTCATCTTCTTCCACGCCTACCAGAACAACTGGATCGACGGGGTGTACCCGTGGTCCGGCCTGCCGCACGCGGCGATGATGACCAGCGACCTCGCGGTCGACCTGTTCTTCGTCATCTCCGGATTCCTGCTGTGGATCCCGGTGTCGCGCTCGCTGCTGGCCGGCGTGCCGCAGCGGCCCGGCCGCCAGCTGATCATGCGCCGGGCGGTCCGGCTGCTGCCGCTGTACACGCTGGTCCTGCTGATCGCCTGGGCCCTGGCCAACCCGGTGCTGCCCGGCAACTGGCAGGACCTGGTGGCCCACCTGACGATGACCCAGGTCTACAGCGACACGTACATCTTCTGGACCCTCGGGCCGTCGTGGACGCTGGCCATCGAGTTCCACGCGTTCCTGGCCGTGGCCCTGATGCTGCCGCTGATCTCCCGGGTCACGCCGTACCTGGCCACCCGTGGTCAGCGGCTGGCCGTGGCCGCGGGGATCCCCCTGGTCATCGGGACGATCGGGATCAGCTTCCTGAGCTACCACATGTTCGTCGCGCACACCCCGCACACCAACTGGTCGATCTGGTTCGGCCCGGTGGCCAAGATGCACCTGTTCGCGTTCGGCATGCTGCTCGCGGTGCTGTGCGCCGCGGGGCTGCGGCTGGGCCGGCCGGCCCGCCGGGCGATCCTGCTGACCGCTGCGGTGGCCGTCGTCGCGGGCGTGCTGGCCCGGGCCCAGATGGACCAGGGCATGGCGGAGCTGCTGCACATCCCGTTCGGCCTGCTGGCCGCCGCGGTCCTGGGCACGATCGTGCTCACCCGCGACGACCAGCCGCGCTGGCTGATGTGGGGCCCGACCGTGTGGATCGGGGCGCTGAGCTACTCGCTGTACCTGGTGCACGAGCCGATCCTCAAGGCACTGCGCTCGAACGGGCTGCTGCCGGCGGCGGGCACCACCGTCGGGGTGCTCGTCACCGCCGCGCTGCTGATCGCCCTGGCGGTCGTCGTGGCCCGCATCGTCAACGCGCTCATCGAGAAGCCGGTGATGCAGGCCTACGACGGGCTGCAGCGGGTTCCCGACCGGTACGCCGAGGTCGGCTCCGAGCCGTCGTACTCCCGGATCGGATCGGACCCGTCCCCCGCCTGAGAACGCCGGGGGCCCCTCGGGGCACCCGCCGTCGCGACCAGCCGCCGAGCTCCCGCGTGGGGCTCGGCGGCTGGTCGCCGTGGGCTGCCAAGCGGCCGCGGGGAGTCCCCGTCACCGAACAGGTGGCGCAACGGCTGCGGGCACACCTCAACCGGGTGCCCGATCCAGCCGATGACCGCCACATGATCCGACGCCTGACCACAGCGGGACCCGAGCCGCTCGTCGTCGCGACCCGACCGGTCCACCCCACGATCCTGGCCGCCGTGGGGATCCTGCTGGCCGTCGGCGGACTCATCGGGGGGTCCGCCGCGCAAGGGATGCCCATCGCCCCCGCGGCCCCGGCCGCGCCCGCCGCGACCACCGTCAGCGACGCCCAGGCGGCAGGCACGGCACTCGTGGTGTCGACAACGCCCAACCGCACCGACCTGCTGCGCACCATCGGGACCTACCCCGCCGGCGCCACGCTGAACGTGGCCTCCGGGGCCCGGATCACGGTCGACACCACCCGTGCCGGGCAGCCGATCACCGGGTTCGGCGCCAGCCTCACCCACTCGTCGGCCCAGCTGCTGGCCGGGCTGTCGGCGACCGAGCGCCGCCGGGTCCTGCTGCAGCTGTTCGACCCGGCCGGGCCGGTCCGACTGTCCGTGGTGCGGATCCCGTTCGGCACCTCGGACTTCGCCACCGGCACGCCGTACACGTTCGACGACATGCCCCGCGGCCAGACCGACTGGGCCCTGGCGCAGCTGTCCACGGCCCGGGACGCCGCCCAGCTGCGCCCGGTGCTGCGTGAGATCCGCGCGATCAACCCCAAGGTCGTCATCGTCGCCTCGCCATGGTCCGCGCCGGCCTGGCTGAAGGACTCCGGCAGCCTGTACGGCGGGACGCTGCGCGCCGACGCCCGCGCCGTCCCCACCTACGCGCGCTACCTGGCCCGGGCCCTGGACCAGTACCGGGCCGCGAGCGTCCCGATCGACTACATCACGCCCCAGAACGAGCCGCAGATCCGATGGTGGGGCGACTACCCGCGCATGTTCCTGTCGACCGCCCAGGAGAGCGCCCTGATCACCGCGCTGGCCGGGGAGATCCGCGCGTCCGGGCTGCCCACCCGGATCCTCGGGTTCGACCACAACTGGTCGCTGCACGAGTCCGACCTCGCCGCCGTCCCGGCCGGCACCGACCCCGAGCTGGACCGACCGGCCCGGCTGCTGGCAGGTCCGGCGGGCAGCTCCCTGGCCGGCATCGCGTACCACTGCTACGCCGGCGACAGCTCCGCCCAGGCCGAGCTGCACCGGGCCTACCCGACGGCGTCCATCTGGGTCACCGAGTGCTCCGGCACCCGGTCGGCGACCCCGGAGACCACCTTCGCCGACACCGTCTACCACCACGGCCGCGGCGTGCTGATCCCGGCGCTGCGGGACTGGGCCAGTGCCGTCATGACCTGGAACCTGGCACTGGACCCCGCCGGTGGCCCGCACGCGGGCGGCTGCACGACGTGCACCGGGGTGGTCACCGTCGCCAACCGCACCGCCAGCCCGCAGGCGGACTACTACGTCCTGGCCCACGCGGCACGGTTCGTCCCGCGCGGCTCGGTGCGGGTCGCCTCGTCGGTGGACAGC
>JBDHZV010000156.1:0-5381 GCA_039812125.1 Candidatus Nanopelagicales bacterium | reverse complement strand
GGGCGTGGGCGGGGATCCGCCGGTCCGCGCAGCCTGGCTGGCCGGACCGGGGGAGCCGATCGCGCAGCGGGTGGCCGAGCTGGTTGCGGCGACCGCGCGGCGTGGCCGGGGCGCGATCGTCGTCGTCCCCGATGCTGCCGACGTGGATCGCCACCAGGCCGCCCTGGCCGCCGCCGGTCTGGCGCCGGTGCGGCTGTCGGCGGACCTGGGCCCGGAGGCGCGCTACCGCGCGTTCCTCACGGCCCGCCGCGACCCGGGCGCGGTGGTGGTCGGCACCCGGGCCGCGGTGTTCGCCCCGGTGGCCCGACTCGGCCTGGTCGTGGTCGTCGACGATGCCGACGAGTCCCTGGCCGAGCCCCAGGCCCCCGGCTGGCACGCCCGGGAGGTGGCCGCCCTGCGCTGCTCGGCGGAGCCGGCCAGCCTGGTGCTGGCTGGCCCGTCGCTGTCGCTGGAGGCATCCCGGATGGCGCAGTCGGGATGGATGCGGCTGGTCCGACTGCCCCGACCGGTCCTGCGCGCCCGGATGCCCCGGGTGCTGGCCACCGGTGACGTGGCCGGCCGCGACCCGGTCACCGCCCATGACCGGATCCCGTCGGTGGTGCTCTCCGTGCTGCGGGAGGCCACCGCCGAGGGGGGCCGCGCACTCGTCTCGGTGCCGCGGGCCGGCTACCTGCCGGCACTGGCCTGCCAGTCGTGCCGCGAGCAGGCGCGCTGCCCCACGTGCGCGCGGCCGCTGGTCGCCCTGGGACAGCAGCGCCAGCCTGCGTGCCGGGTGCACGGCACCCTCGCGGCCTGGGTGTGCCCGTTCTGCGGCGGCGCCGCCGTGCGGGCCGTGGCCGTGGGCGCGGTCCGCACCGCCGAGGAGTTCGGCCGCGCCCTGCCCGGAGTTCCGGTCGTGCTGTCCTCCGGGGAGCACCCGGTGCGCTCCCTCGGGTCGGCGCACGGCTTGGTGGTGGCCACCCCCGGAACCGAGCCGGACCCGGGACCCCAGGGGTACGCCGCGCTGGTCGTGATGGACGCGGTGGCGACCCTGTCCAGGCCGGGGCTGCGGGTGGCCGAGGAGGCGCTGCGCCGCTGGTTGGCAGCGGCGGTCCTGGTGCGCCCGGCGCAGGCTGGCGGGCAGGTGCTGGTGGTGGGCGACCCGGACGTGCGCGAGGTCCAGGCCATCGTGCGCTGGGACCCGGCCGGGTACGCGGCCCGGGAGCTGGCCGAGCGCCGGGAGCTGGGCCTGCCGCCGGCGGTTCGGGTGGCTCGGCTGACCGGACCGGCGCTGGCCACCGCCGAGCTGGCCCGGTCGGTCGGCGCGGGGGTCGGGTCCGAGCGGGCCCGGGTGGTGGGGCCGCTGCCGGGATCCGACGAGGACCACGTCACCTGGCTGGTCTCCGTCACCCTGGCCGACGGACCGGCCCTGTCGGGTGCCCTGCGTCGTGAGCAGGCCCTGCGCAGCGCCCGGCGGGACCCGGTGGTGACCAGCCGCATGGATCCGGCCAGCCTGGGTCCAGCGGCACCGCCCTAGAATGGGCAGATGCCGGTGCACACGATCCGCCTGTTCGGCGACCCGGTCCTGCGGACCCCAGCAGCCCCCGTCGAGACCTTCGACAAGGAGCTGCGCAAGCTGGTCGCCGACCTGACCGACACCATGATGGACGCACCCGGGGTGGGCCTGGCGGCCCCCCAGATCGGGGTGTCGCTGCGGGTGTTCACCTACTGGGTCGATGACGTCGTGGGCCACCTGATCAACCCCAGCCTCGACCTGTCCGAGGACCTCCAGGACGGTGAGGAGGGGTGCCTGTCGCTGCCCGGCCTGTCGTACGACACCCGGCGCGCCCAGCGGGTCGTGGCCACCGGCATGAACATGCATGGCGAGCCGACGGTCGTGGCCGGGTCCGACCTGCTGGCCCGCTGCGTCCAGCACGAGACCGACCACCTCGACGGGGTCCTGTTCATCGACCGCCTCGACCCGGTCGCGCGCAAGCTGGCGATGCGCGAGATCCGCGAGGCGGAGTGGTTCGGCCAGCCCCCAGTGGTCAGGCTCAGCCCCCATTCGCTGCGACCCGGGCTCGGCTGATGCGCGTCCTGTTCGCCGGCACGCCCGAGGTGGCGGTCCCCGCGCTCGAGGCCGTCCTGCAGTCCCGGCACGAGGTCGTGGCCGTCCTGACCCGGCCCGACGCGCCCGCCGGCCGGGGCCGTCGGCTGGCGCCGTCGCCGGTGGCCCAGGTCGCCCTGGACGCCGGCGTCGAGGTCCTGCGCCCGGGGCGTCCCCGGGACCCGGAGTTCCTGGCCCGGCTGGCGCAGATCGCCCCGGACGCGGCGCCGATCGTGGCCTACGGCGGGCTGATCCCCCCCGCCGCGCTGGCGGTGCCCCGCCATGGCTGGGTCAACCTGCACTTCTCGCTGCTGCCCGCCTGGCGCGGGGCCGCCCCGGTGCAGCACGCCATCATGGCCGGGGACGAGGTCACCGGCGCCAGCACCTTCCTGCTCGAGGAGGGCCTGGACACCGGGCCGGTGCTGGGCGTCGTGACCGACTCGATCGGGCCCACGGACACCGCGGGTGACCTGCTGGCCAGGCTGGCCCGGTCCGGTTCCGGGTTGCTCGTGGCCACCCTGGACGGTCTGGAGGCGGGCGCCCTGGTCCCGGTGCCGCAGCCCTCCGATGGCGTCAGCCTGGCCCCCAAGATCACCGTGGCGGACGCCCGGGTCACCTGGACGGATCCCGCCATGCGGGTGGACCGGCTGATCCGCGGCTGCACCCCGGCCCCGGGCGCGTGGGCGACCTTCCGCGACGAGCGGGTCAAGCTCGGCCCGGTACGGCCGGATCCCGCGGTCGCCGGCCTGGCGCCCGGTGAGCTGGCCGTGACCAGGGCCGGGATCTGGGCGGGCACTGCCACCCATGCTGTCGCCCTGGGTCAGGTGAAGGCCGAGGGCAAGCGGCTCATGCCCGCTGCCGACTGGGCCCGAGGGGTTCGGGTCGAGTCCGGCGAGCGCCTTGGCTGAGTACCGAGGTCCGAGCCGACGGCGGGACCGGGGCGCGCCGGGTCGCCCGCGACCATCGGGCCCCTCCACGGTGGACCCTGCCCGGTGGGCGGCGTTCGAGCTGCAGCGCGTCGTGGCCGAGCAGGACGCCTACGCCAACCTGGTGTGGCCGGGGATCCTGGCCCGCAACCGGTTGGCGGGGCGGGACGCCGCGTTCGCCACGGAGCTCGGCTACGGGGCGCTGCGGTGGCAGGGTCGCCACGACGCCGTGCTGGCTGCGTGCGTGGACCGCGGGCTGGAGTCGCTGGATCCGGCGGTCCTCGACGTGCTGCGCCTCGGCGTCCACCAGCTGCACGAGATGCGTGTCGGCGACCACGCCGCCGTCGGGCAGAGCGTCGACCTGGCCCGGCGGGCCGCCGGAAGCGGGGCTGCGGGACTGGTCAACGCGGTGCTGCGTCGCGTGGCCCGGGGGGGCGGCGCCTCGGACTGGATCGCGGAGCTGGTGGCGGCCGGGGCAGTGCCCGACGCCGCCGCGGACCCGGCCGGGCACCTGGCCGTCGCGGCCTCCCATCCACGGTGGATCGTCGCTGCCCTGCACGACGCCCTGGCCAGCTCGGTCCCGGGGCGGACCTGGGAGGACACCCGGGCCCTGGCGCTGGCCGACAACGCCCCGGCCGGGATCACGCTGGTCGCCCGCACCATGTCGCGCGACGCGCTGCTGGACCGGGTGGCGCAGCAGGGGATCCGGGCGCAGCCCGGCGCCTGGTCACCCCGGGCGGTGCGGGTGTCGGCGGTCTCGCCCGCCGCCATACCTGAGGTGGCCACCGGTGCTGCCGGAGTGCAGGACGAGGGCAGCCAGCTGGTCGCCCTGGCGCTGGCCGGTGCGGCGCTGGACGGTCGGGACGAGCGGTGGCTGGACATGTGCGCGGGGCCCGGGGGCAAGGCCGCCCTGCTGGCCGACGAGGTCGCGGGCCGGGGCGGCGTCCTGACGGCGGTCGAGCCGCATGCGCACCGGGCCGACCTGGTCCGCGCCGCGCTGCGTCCGGTGCGGGGTCGCCACGAGGTGGTCGTGGCCGACGCGCTCGACGCCCCCCTGCAGTCGGGATTCGACCGGGTCCTGGTCGACGCGCCATGCACCGGGCTGGGGGCGCTGCGCCGGCGCCCGGAGTCGCGGTGGCGTCGCTCGGCCGGCGACCTCGCGGCGCTGACGGCGCTGCAGCGGCGGCTGCTGGCCCGCGCGATCGAGCTGACCCGACCCGGTGGGGTGGTGCTCTACGCCACCTGCTCGCCCCACCTGGCCGAGACCGATGCCGTCCTGGGCGCGGTGCGCAATGGCCACGTCGAGGCCCTCACGGCCACAGGTGGGATCCCTGACAGCGCCCTGACCGTCGAGGGGCATCTGCGGACCTGGCCGCACCTGCACGACACCGACGGCATGTTCGCCGCGCTCATCCGGCGGAGCTGACCGTCGCGCCGGTGCCCGCCGCCGGCGTGCGGCGCCCGCCGGGCGGGGCGGGCGGGCGCACTACGCTTGCCTCCATGGGCATCCAGATCTCCCCGAGCATCCTGTCGGCCGACTTCGCCGACCTCGCGGCCGAGTGCCGACGGGTGGCAGGCGCGGCCGACTGGCTGCACGTGGACGTGATGGACAACCACTTCGTGCCCAACCTCACCCTCGGCCTGCCCGTCGTCGAGGCGCTGCTCAAGGCCGTCGACACCCCCATCGACTGCCACCTGATGATCGAGGACCCGGACCGCTGGGCACCGGCGTACGCCGAGGCCGGGGCCGGCAGCGTCACCTTCCACCTGGAGGCTGCCCGGGCACCGGTGCGCCTGGCCCGCGAGCTGCGCCGCGCCGGGTCCCGCGCCGGCGTCGGGCTCAAGCCGGCAACCCCGGTCGAGGCGGTGGCCGACCTCGTCGGAGAGATCGACATGCTGTTGATCATGAGCGTCGAGCCCGGGTTCGGCGGGCAGGCCTTCCTCGACCTCGCCGTGGCCAAGATCCGGCGAGCCCGACAGCTGATCGGCGATGCCCAGGTCTGGCTGCAGGTCGACGGCGGGGTGTCCGCGGCGACGATCGAGCGGTGCGCCGAGGCGGGTGCGGACGTGTTCGTCGCGGGATCGGCGGTGTACTCCCGACCGGATCCCGCAGCGGCGTGCCAGGCGCTGCGCGAGGCCGCGCAGGCCGCGTCGCCCCTGTGACCGGGGCCGTGCCGGCAGGCATCGAGCGTGCCGCGATGCACCGGGCCCTCGCGCTGGCCGCGTCGCCCGGCGTTCCCCTGAGTCCCAACCCGCGCGTGGGCTGCGTGCTGCTCGACCCCACCGGCCGGGTGATCGCCGAGGGCTACCACCGCGGCGCCGGGACGGCACATGCCGAGGCGGCCGCGCTGGCGGTGGCCGGGCCGGCG
>JBDHZV010000155.1:0-5388 GCA_039812125.1 Candidatus Nanopelagicales bacterium | reverse complement strand
ACGTCGACCCCGGCGAGACCCTGAAGGTCCACGTGGGCCGGGGCACGGACTCGAGGCTGCACAAGTACCTCGACCGGGACAAGGCGACGCTGGCGAACGCCGGTGGGTCCGTGGTGCTGCGAAACGTGGAGGGCGTGCAGATCGGGTGCGCGCGCTGGGGCGACGGCGGGCCGCAGGCCTACCAGTGCACCCCCACGACGCTGCGCACGCTCGACAGGGTGGGGCTCGGCTCGGTCGACGACGGCCGTGCGCTGCGCGTCACCGTCGTGCCGCGGGGCACGTGGGACTACACCCTGCAGCGCTGGGACGGCGCCCGCTGGGTGGGTGCGGCCTCGGGAACCACCCCGTCGTCGGGCGTGGTCGACCTGGTGGAGCCGGAGGGCCGGTACCGGGTCAGCATCCCCGCCCAGGACAACTTCCGGGCCGGTACGTCCTCGGAGCTCTCGCTGGCCCGGGTCGCCCCGGCCGCCCAGCTCTCCGGGCGGCTGTCGGCACCCAGCGGGACGGTCGGCGTGCTGCGCGTCGACATCGATCCCGACCGCAGCGGGACGGCCAACTGGACCTTCGGCCTGCAGCGCCGTTCCGCCGGCGGGGACTGGTCCACCGTCGGGACGTACACCACGACGGGCGGTTCCGAGCAGCGTGACCTGCGCTACCTCGCCTCGGGGACATACCGGGCCTACATCCCCAGCCAGGCTGGCGGGACCGGGGCCGTCACGGCGGCGCTGGACTACGCCGCGCCGCGAGCGACGCTGTCGGTGAAGGTCTCCAAGCGCTCCAAGCTGGTGATCGACGCCGGTCCCTCGCTGTCGGGGACCACGAACTACACCGCCAGGATCCAGCGCCGATCCGGCGGGAAGTGGAAGGCGTACCGCACCGTGACGACCCAGGGGTCGGCCGAGAAGGTCACCGTGAACGTCAAGCGGGGCTACTACCGGGTGGTCCTGGCCAACCAGCACGGCTACCTGGGGGTGACGACCGGCAAGCGCTGGGTGGCCCGCTGACCGGGCCCGCCGCCGGCGACGGTCCCGACGTGCCCCGGGCTCAGCCGAAGATGCCCTCGAACTCGGCGACCGCCTGGCGGTTGAAGTCCTCCAGGGACTTGGTCGGGGGGGCGAGGCGACCGGCCAGGAAGTCGGTCATCCCCTGGATGAGCCCCTCGGTCGAGTTGGCGCACGTGGCCCCGTAGCCTGACTCGAGGAACTCCTTCGGCCCCGGGATCGCCGTGGACAGGATCGGGACGTCCAGCGCCAGCGCCTCGAAGAAGACCATCGGCAGGCCCTCGTAGTGCGACGACAGCACGAACAGGTCGCACCGGCTCAGGATCGGGTGCGGGTTGATCTCCTCGAACATGTGGATCCGGTCGTGGAACGGCGACGCCGCCACGCGGCTGACCAGCACATCGCGGCTCGTGCCCGGCCCGCCGATGAGGAACAGCGCGGTGCGGCGGTCCGTGGCAGCCGACACCGCGTCGAATGCCTCGACGAGGCGGACGTGGTCCTTCTCCGGGCTGAACCTGCCGATGGTGACGAACGTGGCGACGGCCGGGTCGTCCAGGATCGCGTCGAGCTCCGGGGTCAGGTAGTCGACGGGCGCCTTCGCGAGCTCGCGAACCCGCGCGGAGTCGGCCGTGTTGTGCACGACGCGCACCTTCGGCGCCATGGCGGTGGTGAAGTAGGTCTCGCGCAGCCGGTCGGCGACCGGCTGGCTGACCACGTCGATCGTGGTGGCGCGGTCGTAGGCCTCCATCAGGACGGGCTCGTTGAAGTTGTTGCGCAGCTCCAGCTCACGTCGCATGTCGTTGTGCACCCACATGTGCAGCTGGGTGCCGCGCAGTGTGAGGGCCCCGAAGAACTTCGCGATGAACGCCTCGTACCCGGAGAAGTTGACCGCGTGGTCGATGTGCATGCCGGGCATGATCCGATCGGCCTCGCGCAGCATCATCGCGTCGAGGGTGCGCATGTCCGCGTCCTTGAGCGGCAGCCGGTTGTTCAGCCGGTGGTAGATGTCGCGTTCCGAGCGCCGGGCGATGAACCCCGCCGGGGAGGGCAGGTAGTTGACCCCGGATGCGACGATCGCCTCGAGGACGCCGGCGCCGGGCCGGGAGGTCATCGACTCGGGCAGGAACACCCAGTACTCGCGCTTGTCCGTGTCGAGATTGGACAGCAGGTTCAGGAAGGAGGTCGTGATCCCGTTGGTCCACAGCGCCCCGGGGAACAGCAGCACGCGTTCCCGGTCGCTGCGGTGGACCCGGGCTGCGGCCGGCCGCAGCATGCGTTCGACGACCCGGCGGGTGCCGTCCGGGCCGTCCTCGGGACAGAACCGTGCGATCAGCGCCGACTGGTCGACGTGCGCCGGAGCGGACTCGATCGCAGCGACCATCGCGTCCTCGTCGGGGGCCAGGGTCAGGCCGAGGCTGCTGGGGTCCAGGGAGAAGCCGCGCTCGGCGGCGTACTGGTCGTGGTCGTGGGTGTCCAGGATGATCGGACGGTTGCAGACCAGGAAGTCGAACATGATCGACGAGTAGTCGGTGACCAGGCAGTCGACCGCGGCGAGGAACTCGTAGAGGTCCAGGTCGCCCGGCGGGGTCACCAGGCCGAGGGCTTCCGGGTCGACCCGGCCCTTCGTGAACCGGTGCGCCTTGGCGTAGAGCCGGACGGGCCGGTTGAGCCGGGCCCGGACCCGCGACATCTGCTCGAACAGGGCCACATTGGCCGTCACGTCGGTCATGGAGTTGCCCTCGCCCCGCCAGGTCGGCAGGTAGAGCACGACCAGCTCGTCGGGGGCGATCCCGAGCTGGGCACGGATGCGTGGTCCCAGCTCGGGATCGAACATCCACGTGTTGCGGGCGCTGGGCATCAGCGCGAACGAGTCCGGCGGCACCATGTAGTCCGACACGAACAGGTCGATGGTGAACCGGTTGCTCAGCATGACCTCGGTGCTCAGCAGCAGGTTGCGCTGGGTGTTGGCCATCGCCCGGGGGGCGCCGGCGATGGCCCGCCCCATCGACTTCAGCGGCGTTCCGTGCCACAGGTTGAACACGCGCTGGCCGGGACGGGCGATGAACCACCGTGGCAGCGTGGAGTCGGTCGTGATGACCTCGGCGGTCAGCAGGGCGTCGCCGTAGCCCAGGCTGGCCGGTGTCACGACGGTGGCAGGGATCCCCAGACGGTCCAGGGTGCGCTGCGCGGGCACCGGGTCCTGCACGACGACGGTCTGCGTCCACGGGGGGTCCTGGCGGGCCAGCTCGGCGGCGACCTGGACCAGGTGGCCGCTGAACTCGGAGTAGTTGAACCCGACGTGCAGCGCGGTGCGCGGCACGACGCGGGCCTCGGGCAACCGGTGGACGTACTGCTGGTAGGCGTTGCGCACCGGGGTGGGGAGGCTGCTGCGCAGTCGCTGGTAGCGCGAGTACCCCAGGGTCTTCAGCGCGGTGAGCATCACGGCGCGACGCATGGTGCCGGGCAGCGTGCCGACCGCGCGCCGGAGCGGGTCGCTGCCCCGCCGCCGCCCGGCCGCCCGGCGCTGGGCGAACGGCCGCCACGACAGCCGGCCGGCCATCTCCCGGGCCAGGTCGTCGTCGACCTCGTCGAGCTCGCGGGTGCTGCGGGAGGCGATCAGGAAGCGAATGCCCCGGGTCGCCAGGACACCGATCGGGAAGCCCTCGTGGTCGGTGATGCGCAGCCCGTGGTCGGACTCGGCGGCGCCGATGGGCTCGACGATGCGGTGGCCCACCTGGCCGTGCCGCAGCGCCGCCACGATGCGCCCGATCACCTCGTGCTCGTCGTGGGCCGGGAACACCCGCAGGTGGCCCGTGAGGTCCAGGGCGGCCAGGCCGGCGGGGCGCAGGGCCTCGTCGACCGGGGCATAGGGCACCCGCTCCTCGACGATGTACGGCTCGTCGTTGACGCGCACCTGGATGATCGCGCGCACCCGCGAGCCGCGGGTCGGCGGCTCGACGCCCTCGAACGAGCAGGCGAACCGGCCGGGTGCCACTTCGCGGCACTGCACGGTCGTCGTGGGCTGGCCGAGGACCAGGTTCACCGAGGCGACCTGGCAGTAGGGGGCGACGTCGACGGCGAGCACGAGATCGCCCTCGACCGTGTCGTCCACCTGCACCCTGGGGCGAACCAGGGGTGCGTAGGTGGTGGGACAGGACGGGACCGACACGACCAGGCGCTCCTGGGAGCCGTCGCAGAACTGGTAGTACAGCGACCCGCCCAGGGAGCGCAGCGGCGAGACCTCCACGGCGTCGCACGGTCCCACCGTGGTCGCCAGCACGTCCCTGTCGAGGATCCGGCGCTGCTTCATGAGCAGCGCCAGCCGCTCGTTGTCGACCCGTCTCACGCCGCGACCTCCCTCTTGGCAGGGGAAACGGTAGCGGGTGCCGGCGGTGCTCCCTAGTCGGGCGTCCGCCGGAGCAGGCGCCCGAGGCGCTGGCGCAGCCGGGTCGGGGCCGGGGGTGGGGGTTCGTGGTGGGTGCTGGTGACGATGGTGGGGGTGGGGGTGGTGGTGCGCAGCTGGGCGAGGGTGCCGGTGCGGCGGTCGGGCAGGGTCAGCCGGATCGGGTGCAGCCCGGGTGTGGGGGTGGGCAGCTGGAACCGGGCGTGGGCGGGGGTGGTGGGGTCGGCCTGCAGGGTCGCGGGGACGTCGGTGGTGCCGACGTGGGCGGTTCCGGTGAGGTGGGTGGTGCCGTGGACGTGGATGCGGGGGAGGGTCAGGTCGATGTGCACGCCGGTTCGGTCGTGGGTCAGTGCGAAGTCCGCGGGGGTGGGGCCGGCCGATCCGATGGCGGTGCGGGCGGTGCCGCCCAGGTCCAGGGCGAGGTAGCCGTTGCGGGCGGTGTAGGCGATGGCGGGCAGCCCGGACAGCAGGGCGGGGGCGGCGAGGCCGGGGGGTCCGGGGATGCGTTGGGTGCTGGTCCAGCCGGGGCCCTCGAGGCGGTGGAACAGGTCGTGGACGTCGTGCTCCAGGGGGGCGCCGTGGGCGGCGGTGGCCGGGTCGATCGTGGCTGTCAGGCGCATCACGATCCGCCCGGTGGTCGGGTCGTCCGGGTCGGGCTCGACGAGGACCGTGGACCGGGTCGGCACGATCCAGTCCGCCTTGCTGCCCCGCGCCCGCACCACCACCTCACCGAACGCCCCCGCCAGGCCCTGCCAGGGTGGCGCACCGGGGACGAGCGGCTCCGGGTCGTCCCACGGCAGGACCGCGCCGGCCCGGACCACCAGGGTCCCCGCGACCCACTCGGTGGCGCCCGCGAGCGGGCTGGGTGGGGGTTCGTGGTGGGTGCTGGTGACGATGGTGGGGGTGGGGGTGGTGGTGCGCAGCTGGGCGAGGGTGCCGGTGCGGCGGTCGGGCAGGGTCAGCCGGATCGGGTGCAGCCCGGGT
>JBDHZV010000154.1:0-5458 GCA_039812125.1 Candidatus Nanopelagicales bacterium | reverse complement strand
CGACGGCCAGCCCGGTCGGGACGGCGTCGACGGCCAGCCGGGACGCGATGGCCGCCCCGGGCGGGACGGCCGGGACGGGGAGGGCCTGGAGCAGGACCTGACCCAGATCGTCGAGCTGAGCTGGGCGCACGGCGACAAGGTCGAGGTGACCCGGCCCACGGTCGTGGACGCCCAGCAGGATCGCCAGTTCGGGCTGGTCGTGCTGTTCAGCCGGGAGGTCGACGTCAGCCGGATCGATCCGGCGCACGTGTTCACCCTCGAGTCGCCCAACCCGTTCTCCCCGGGGGAGGCCCGCGAGCTGGGGCTGCGGTGCCGGTGCCCCGTGGCCGGCCGGGTGCTGCCGGTCGAGGTCGTCGCCGAGAGCAACGGCCTGATCGAGATGGCCCAGGAGCTTCCCGGGGTGCAGTTCGCCAAGGCGGTGGCGTTCGTCCCGGAGAAGTCGTTCCCGACGCTCACCCGGCTGGTGCTCGAACGGGCCGAGGGTGAGGACATGGTCGTGCGGATCCACGGCGAGTTCGTCGTGGACGCCGACGGGCGCGCGGTCGACGCCGAGTTCACCCGAGCCGAGCTGCCCAGCGGGGATCGACCCGCCGGCAGCCCGGTGGGCGTGCAGGGCGGTCTGTTCCAGAGCTGGTTCCGAGCGGTTGTCGGGTAGAGGCGAGGTAGGTCATGGACCGGGACAAGGCGACGCGGGGCTGCGGCTGCGGCTCCCAGGTCACGACGCGCGCGGCCAGCAGGGGCGGGTCCGGGTGCGACTGCGGGACGTGCCCCTCGTGCGTGGGCCTGCAGGTGCTCTGCCGGCCGCGCTTCTTCGACGGCCAGCTGCTCAGCGCCGCCGACCTGTCCGCCCTGGACGCCTACGTGGTCGCAAAGGACCGGCTGCACAACCGCTACCTGCACGGCACGGGGGTGGTGTGCGGGCTCGAGGTGGTCTGCAGCCCGTGCGACGACACGGTGACCGTGCGCCCGGGCTACGCCCTCGGGCCGTGCGGGGAGGACATCGTCGTGCCCGCCGACGCCCGGGTCGACGTGGCGGGGCTGATCCGCGAGCAGCGACGGGCCCGCGCCCGCGACTGCTCCCCGTACGCCAGCCCCCCGGGGGACTGCGAGGGCGCCCGCCAGCAGTGGGTGCTGGGCATCTGCTACGACGAGTGCGCGTCGGGGGCCACCACCAGCCTGAAGGCCCGGGGCGGCGGGTCCGGTGGCTGCGGCTGCGGTGGCAGCGGGGGCTGCGGCGGCAATGGGGGTGGTTGCGGTGGCAGTGGGGGATGCAGTGGAGGTTGCGGGTCCGGGGGCGGCGGATCGGCGGGTGGCCGGCGTGCGGCCGGCCCGGCCTGTGAGCCGACCCGGACCTGCGAGGGGTTCCGGTTCACGCTGACCCGGGTCCCCTCCGGCAAGGCATCGCCGGTCGCCGTGGAGCAGCGCCGCGACCTCCCCGGACGGGTGGCCGCGTGCCTGGCCCGGATCCGGGAGTCGCTCACCCAGCTGCCGCAGGACCCCACCACCGCCCAGCTGGTCGACTACGCCTGCCAGCTGCGAGCCGACCTGGGCGAGCTGCTGGCGACGGGCAGCGTCCACGACTGCACGCTGGGCCAGCGCCTGGGCCAGGTTGTGTGCCCCGACCCGGACGACCAGGATGCGGCCGAGCGGGCCCGGGCTGCGGTCGCCGAGCTGCTGCGCATCGCGGTCGAGGTGTACCGCGACTGCCTGTGCTCCGCGCTGCTGCCGCCCTGCCCTGATGACTGCGCCGACGAATGCGTCCCCCTGGCGGTGCTGACGGTGCGCTCGTCGGACCTGACGGTGCTCGAGGTGTGCAACTGGAGCGCCCGGCGGTTCGCCCTGACGATGCCGACCCTGCAGTACTGGCTGGGCTGGCTGCCCATCTTCGGGGCGGTGCGCCAGGCCGTGGAACGGCTGTGCTGCGGGGAGCTGCGCCGACCGGGCTTCCAGGTGGATTCCGGGCTGCGGGTGTCCCGGCCGATCGGTGCAGCCGCGGGTGCTGCCGCCACGGGGACCGCCACCCCCGGGGCCGCCACCCCCGGGGCTGCCGCCACCACGGGCCCCGCCACCACCGGGGCTGCCGCCACCACCGCCCCTGCCACCACCGGGGCTGCTGCCACCACGGCACCTGCGGCGTTCGCCGCGCTGGCCCGCACGCTGGCCGCGCAGTGGTCGCCCCTGTCGGGGCTGGAGTCGACGGTGCTGGGCACCCTCGGCGCCCACACCCCCCAGGGTGGGGCGCTGGCCTCGCCGCTGGAGTTGGACAACCCGCTGGCGGCCCTGGCCCTGGGACAGGTCGGGGCCCGGGCGGCGGCCACCCTGGTCCCGGACGACCTGCTCGCCGGGCTCTCGACGGGGCTGTCCCGGGCCGCGCGTCGGGCCGGGCAGCCCGGCGCGGCCCAGCCGGTCGGCGAGCAGCCGGTCGGGGAGCAGCCCGCAGCCGGTCGGCCCGGCGCGGCCCAGCCCGAGCCGGGGGGTGCCGACCGGATCGCCGCCCTGGAACGTGCCGTGGCCGAGCTGAGCACGAAGGTGGAGAGCCAGGCCCGCACGATCCGGTCCCTGCGGGAGAACGGGCCGGACCGGTGAGCCCGAGCCGGCCCCACTTCTTCGAGGGCCAGTACCTGTCGGCCGCGGACCTGGCTGCGGTGGTCGAGCATGCGCACGAGGCGCGGGCCCGGATCCTGCTGGGAGCGCACCGCTGGGGGATCGCCCTGGGGATGGACCTGCGCGAGGTGCCCGGTCCCAACGGGACCCTCGACGTGGTGCTCCAGCCCGGCTACGCCTGGGACGGCTTCGGGCGGCCGATCGTCGTGGCCGAGCCGGCCAAGGTCTCGCCCTCCCTGTTCGCGGCCCTGGATGCGGCCGTCCCGGCCGGCGCTCCGCCCGGACCGCCGACCGACGTCGACGTGTGGGTGCGCTACGACGAGGTGACCGGCCCTGGTCCCCGCCCGGGGTTCGCCACCTGCGCCCCCGGGGAGGACCACGCCCGGGTGACGGAGCGGTTCGCCCTCGAGGCCGGTGCCCGGCCCGAGCTGGCCTCCCGGCGTGACCCCGTGCTGGTGGCCGGGCGGTCCGTCGACGCCGCGCAGGCGCTGCGCGCCCTCGACCCGGCCGCCCCCGAGCTGGTCGATGCGAGCATCCCGCACCAGGAGCTGCCCGCCCTGGGGGAGCCGGCGCGCTGGCTGGTCCCGGTCGGCACGGTTCGCTACCAGCCCGGCAGCCCGGGGACGCTGGTGGCCGCCGAGGACTCCACCCGGTCCCGCAGCGCCCGGATCCGCCAGTACGCGGGCGTGGTCGCCGGCTCGGTGGAGGCGGCCGGTGGGCAGGTGCGCGTGCACGACCGAACCCGGCCGTACTCCCCGGCGAGCTCCGAGGAGCTGCTCAGCGTCGAGGGCGACCTGCGCGTGGACGGCGACGCCCGGCTGTACGGAGGCCACCTGGACCTGGTCGCCTCGCACGCCGAGGACCCCCGGCTGCCCATCCAGGTCCGCCGCAGTGACGACCCCGGCGCCGGGCGCACGGCGTTGACGCTGGTCATCGGCGACGGCGCCGCTGGGGCCAACCGGCTGGTGGTGGCCCGGCGCTCGGGCACCGACCCGGCCGGGCGGGACCAGCACGAGGCCCGCATGGTGGTCACCGACCAGGGTCGGGTCGGGATCGGGACCGAGGAGCCTCGCGCCCCGCTGCACGTGGGTGCGCAGGGCGTCCAGGTGGGGGCCAGTGCGACGGCGACGGACAACTTCCACGTGGAGTCCGTCGACGGTCCCCGGGCGCTGCGGTTCAGCGGGGGGGACGCGGGGGCGGGCACCCCGCTGATGTCGCTGACCGCCACGGGACGGCTGGGCCTGGGGACGACCGATCCCAGCCACCCGGTGCACGTGGCCAGCCCGTTGGGGGTGCGCGCGGGGTCGCTGCACCTGGGCGGCGACGCCCGGTGGAGCTCGGTCAGCTTCAACTCCCACCACAACGAGGCGAACACCGCGTGGGTGTTCCCGGACCCGACGCGGCCGGCGGCCACGATCGAGATGGACGCCGCCGGCGGCTTCCCCCGGTTCGAGGTGTTCACGACGCAGCCGGGGAACAACCAGGCGTGGATCTCCCGGATCTTCCTCAACGGCCACACCGGCAACGTCGGCATCGGCACGACGACCCCGTCGGCCCGGCTCGAGGTGGCCGGGGACCTGCGGTTCGCGGGACTGGCCGCGGTGGGCTCCGACCTGGGGCTGCGACTGGTCTGGGGGGCGGTGGGCCCGTCCGGGGGGATCCAGGCCGGGTCCGGGTTCACCGTGTCCCGACCGGGGGGCAGCGGCCGGTACACCGTCGCGTTCACCAACCCGTTCGCGGGGCAGCCGACGATGATCGTGACGCGGGTCCACGAGACGCTGGCCAACAACGACGGGACGGCCGTGACGGCCTCGGAGACCGCCGTGGTCGACCAGCTCCTGGTCGACCGATGCGTGGTGGCGACCGCGGACAAGAACGGCACCCGCGTCGACGGGGGCTTCACCTTCCTGGCCATCGGGCCGCGCTGAGCGGCGGGAGGAGGCAGCAGATGGACTGGGCCATCGAGCGGTTGCGGGAGCTGCGGGCGGAGTACGCCTCGGGTGAGTCGCAGCTGGCGGAGATCGAGCGGCACCGCGAGCACGTGCGCGCGCAGCTGCTGCGCCTCGAGGGGGCCATCCGCGTCCTGGAGGAGCAGCTGGCCGCGCTGCCGCAGTTCGCCCCCGCCGGACCCGGGGACTGATCGCCGTGCCGGGCGCACCCGACCTGGCGATCCGGCGCCTGGTGCTGGCCGGGCAGCTGGTCGGCGGGCGCGGTGAGGCGGAGGTCCGCGCTGCCGCGTCCGACCTGGCCCGCCAGCTCGATGCGGCCCTGGGCGGGGTGGGGGCCGGCGGGTACTGGGTGGTGCGCCGCGTCGACGTGACGGCGCAGGTGGCGGCCGGGTGGACCGCCGAGCGGATGGCCACGGCGGTCGCCCGGGAGGTGGTCGGTCGCCTCGGCGAGGCCCTGGCCACCCCGGACGGCGACGCGGTGGCGTGGTACCCGGACCGGGCGGCCCACATGGCCGAGTTCCTCGTGGACCTCACGCACGGTCGGGCCCGGGGCCGATGGCAGTACGGGCGGCTGCTGGCCGGGCTCGACCGGGACGACGGGGCCCTGGCCGCGCTGGCCGGCCGGGAGCCGGGGCTGGTCGCCGAGGCGTTGGCCGGCATGCGCCCTGCCGACCTCGCGCGGGTGGCGCGGGCGTGTGCCGACCCGGCCGGGGTGCTGGTGGCCCTGGCCGGTGTCCCGACCCCGCCACGACCCGGCCCGGTCCTCGACGTCCTGCCGGAGCTGCGGGCCGCCGGACTGGTAGACCCCACTGCTGCGGGTGCGCTGGTGCTGGCCGTCACCGCCGCGCGGCGCGCCGGCGTCGCCCTGGCCGGCGTCGCCGGGCCGGCAGGTGCGGCTGCCTGTG